>NZ_JBJMIE010000050.1:0-28621 GCF_045807065.1 Actinophytocola sp.
ATGCCGAGCACCTCGCCGAGCGTGCTGAACCCCTCGGCCAGCGTGGCCGACACGTCGGCGCCGATGTTGAGTGCGTCGCCGACCTCCATGCCGCCCTCGGAGAAGCCCATGATGAACGGGCCGACGTAGACCTGCGGGGCGGCGGACGCGACCGCGGCGCCGATCTTCAGCCCACCGGCGACGAAGTGTCCGGCGGCCCCGATCGACATCATCGCGAGCTGGGCCTGCTGGGTGGCGGACATGCCGTCGTCGAGCAGCTGCTGGTAGTGGTCGACCCGGCCGGTCGCCCCGGCCAGCGCGGCCTGCATCTCGTCGAGCCCCTCCCGGGCCATCTGGACCAGGTTCGCCTTGATGTCGCGGGTCATCCCCTGGATCGCGGTCTCCTGCCGGTTCTGCATGAGGGCGAGCTCCTCGCCGTCCCGCCGCTCGAACGCCGACAGCAGGTCGCCGGCGAGCTGCTTGAGCCGGTCGACCAGCAGCTGGGCCCTGGCGTGGACGACGGAGAACCGGTAGGCCGGGACGGGTGCGGCCAGCGCCGTGGCGAGTACGTCGAGAGCGGCGCCCCTGGCCACACCCTCGACGAGGGCCATCACGTCGGCGGGCGGCTCGAACAGCGGCACGGGCCGGCTGATGCCCAGGATGTCCAGCGAGGCGCGGATCTTGGTGAGCCGGTCCGCCACCCGGGTCCAGTACTCCAGGAACGCGCCGTTGTCGGGCACGTAGAAGTACGAGTTCGCCACCCCGGCGTGCACCGCGCCGGTCCCTTCCAGGAGCGCGCCGTTCGCGGTCAGGTGCGCGACCGTGGAACCGCCCTCGCCGTCGAGCTGGTCGTAGGTCGACGCCGGGGGCAGCGCGCGTGGCCCGAGGTCGTAGGGGCGCTGGCCGAGCAGGTCGTGGGCGAAGATGTAGAGCATCCGCGCCTCGTCGATGCTCTCCCCGGTGTACTGCCGGAAGAGCATGTCCCCCCAGTCGAGCAGGGTGTCGATGTAGGCCATGACGACCGCCCGCCGGTAGGCCGCGGGCCGCAGCGCCGCGATCCGGTGCGGGTCGAACGGGTCGTCGCGGTAGGCCGCCATGAGGCTGGTCCGGTCGCCCATCAGCTTGTACTGGCGGTCGAGCAGCGCGATCAGCTCGACCCGTTCCGACAGGCTCCGCCCGGCCTCGGACTCGGGCAGGGCCGCGAGGTCCGTCCGGACCTTGTCGAGGTTCTTGCCCGCGTCGGTCGTCCCGGTGGCGAGGCCGGCCAGGTACTCCGACTCGGGTCCGGTCAGCTCGCGGGACGGCAGGAACGCCGGCGCCATCGGCTCGATGTGGTCGAGGATGCCGGTGAGCGCCTTCTCGACGGTCCCGTCGCCCAACCGGTCGAGGTCCTCGACGCAACCGGCGACCAGCGCGTCGACGTCGACCGCGAGGAACGGCAGGAAGCGCCAGTAGCGCTCGCGCCGGGTCGGGTCGAAGACGTACTCGTACCACCGCTTCGCGTCGTCGAACCGCTGCGCCGCGGCCAGCGCGCCGGCGATCAGCATCGGGGCGTGGAAGAAGATCTCCCAGTAGTAGAGCCCGTTCGAGCTGTCGAAGTCGAGGTGCGAACCGACCGGGACCCCCGCCTTCGCGGTCCGCGCCAGCACCGCGATGGTGGTGGCGTCGGACCTGCTCGCGCTGAACGCCGGCAGCTCGTCCAACTCCTGGGTGTCCGGTGCGAGCAGCGCGTCGACGCCGCCGACCAGCAGGCGCCGGTTCAGCTCGTAGGCGGTGCTCGAGGTCAGCCGGATGATCTGGTGCGGCAGCGCGGAGATCTCGTACGGCAGCGGCACCGCGTCGGTCACCGGGAAGGCGGAGTAGTTGGCGCCCATGAAGAAGTACAGGGACGTGTCGGTCTCCAGCACCCCGCTGAAGTTCGTCGGGAAGCCGGCCGGCAGGCCGCGCCAGTTGTCCTCGATCGGCAGCAGGGTCAGCGCGGCGTCCGGCTCCTGGCCGTCGGCGAGCGTGCCGTACCTGTCGCCGCTGAAGACGTAGCGGCGGCCGTCGCGCTCGAAGACGGCGTCGACAGGCTGGCCCAGCGCCTTCGGGTAGCCGGGGTCGACGTGGTCGCTGAACGAGGACCCGGTCAGGGTGAACCGGACGAACTCGTCGCCCGAGACCAGGAACAGCGCGCCGTCGGTGACGTATGCGGCGTCGACCCGCCCGGTCCGGCTGATCGCGGTGGGGACCAGCCCGAGATCCCTCGTCAGCCGTGTTGAGTCGTCGACATGGGACGCCTTGATGGTGTAGGTGCCGCCCTTGTTGTCGAACGTGACGACCGCGTCACCCAACCTGATGGACGGCCCCGGCTCGTTCCTCTTGGGCGGGACCGGCTTCGGCAGGTCCGGCGGCAGCGCCGCGATCTTCTTCGGGTAGCCCGCGTCCAGCTCCCCGAACTGCTGGTAGCGGTAGTACTCGTCGTCGGAGAACAGGTAGACGGCGTTCTCGTACACCATGGCCGCGTCGACCACACCCGTGCGGAGCAGCTTGGTGTCGACCCTGCCGAACCGCTCGGCCGTGCCCAGCTTGGTCCGCCCCGGCGGGGAGGCCGGCTGGTTCTTCGGCCCCACGAGGTACTTGCCCACGCCGTTGTCGAAGAAGTAACGCGAGTCGCCCAACTCGAACGCGGCCTCGATCGGACTGTCCCAGGTCGTGGGCAGGAAGGCGGCGTTGTCGCTCAACGGCAGCAGGTCCGCCGGTGTGACCGGCACGGCTACCGGGCGGCACAGGAAGCTGCCGCCCTTGTGGTCGACGGCCGACCACGGCAGGTCCACCGAGTCGGCGGGCGCGTTGAACGCCACCACCTTCGTCGCGTCGATCGGGGTGCTCGCCGGCTCCGCGAAGATCGCGGTCAGGTCGGCGACCCGGGGTGGCGGCAGGACTCCGTGCGCCGCCAACGGGTACAGCTCCGGCGTGAGGGTGAACGCCGCCGTGGCCTCGACACCGTCGACCTGGTAGGCGCACTGCACCACGATCGAGTCGTGGTCGCTGACGCCGGGGACCTTCCGGGAGGCCTGGACGTGGAGCGTGGGAGTGCCGATCGTCCCGGTCTTCGCCTTGTCGGCGGCGAGGAACTGCGCCGCCACCCACTCGTGGTTCAGGTTCTGGAACGAGTAGTAGATCTTGACCTGGTACCCGGTCGGGGGCGTGGAGACCAGCTGCCCGCCGTCCTTCGGCGTGGTCGTGATCGTCGTGGTGGACGCGTCCTGTCGCGTGACGGCCTCGACGACCGGCCAGAAGACGAACACGCGGCCGAAGGCGTGCACCGGGTCGACCCGCTCGGCGGCGATCTGCGCGTCCACCTTGACCCACGGTTCCCAGGAGGCGGAGAGCTTCTCGCCGTCGCGGAACGTGGCGCCGCGGCAGTAGTAGCGGTGCGGCTCGGTCCTGGTCCGGCCGAACAGGACCAGCTTGCGTACCCCCGCCGGCGCGTCGTCCTCGGTGTAGACGTAGCCGCCGGCGATGGCCAGGCGCGAGACCTCGGTGTACTCGTCGAGGTAGCGCTTGTAGGCGGCCTGCACGGACTCGGCGGTGATCTCGTTCTGCAGCAGGTCGTCCTCGAGGGACGCGAACGCCGGGGTCTTCGTGGCACGCAACTCGGGGCGCAGGTAGTTCTCCGGGTAGAGGAAGACCTTCCGGTTGGCCTCCCACGTGCGGTAGTTGCGCATCCAGCCCCACCAGGTCCTGATCCTGGCCTTGACCTCGTCCGGGTCGGCGCCGGCCGGCAGCGCGACGTCCTCCAGGTCGAGCAGGTAGCGGTGCAGGTAGAGCTGCGTGGCCGCGATGGCCTCCCGGACCCGGGAGGTGGTGCCAACGGGACCCATGTCGACGTCGATCAGGTACTGCTCGAACAGCTCCCGGGAGCTGCCGTGCCGCGGTGTGATGGCCGCGACCAGCGCGTCGCGGCGCAGCACGTTCAGCTCGTTGTGGACCTGCGCGTCGAGCAGCGGCCACTGCGCCGGCGCGGTCGCCTGCTCCAGCATCGTGTGGAGGGCGGTGACGGCGGTGCTGTCGGGTTCGGGCGTGCCGTAGAGCTTCGACCAGACCTCGGCATGGATCCGCGACGGGCCGGCGCCGAGCTTGTGCGCGGTGCCGAACAGGCCGACCAGCTCGAGCAGGAACTCGATCTCGAAGACCTTCTCCTCCGGCGTGCTCTCGACCAGCAGCCCGCTGTTGCGGCGCGCCCAGCGCAGCTCCTCGACGTCCCAGCCGAACAGCTCGCCCAGGCGCTGGTAGGGATCCGCGGCACCCTCGGTGAACAGCGCGGCCAGGCCCTCCGGGCGGGAGCGGGCCAGCTCGACGAACCGCACGATGGTGTGCAGGTCGGCGAGGCGGTAGTCGGCCGTGCCCGTGAAGCGGTGGCCGAGCTCCTGCGGGAAGGTGCGGTCCACCCGGTCGTAGCCGCCGGAGTAGCGCACGTACCGGTCCTCCCTGGCCAGGTAGGTGCGGCCCTCGAAGACGAACGCGCCGTCCGGCCCGGCCTCGAACTCCGGCGGCAGGTCGCCCCAGTCGTCCCGCACCGTGCGGGGGTAGCCCGGGTCGACGTACTCCAGCGTGCCGTCGCCGCAGTAGCGGACGTACTGGTCACCCGCGAACGCGTACAGCGCTCCGGTCGGCGCCACGAACGCCGCGGCCGGAGCGGTCTCGGTGAACGCGTTGCGGACCCGGCCGAAGGTGCCGTTGACCGGTTCCGGGGCGCCCCCGCGCACGAACTCCTTGCCCCGGAAGAGATAGGTGCGACCGTCGGGTGAGCGGAAGGCTGCGTCGAGGCCGTCGGTGAACTCCGCCGGCAGGGCCGGGATCTGGAGATCGGTGGCCAGCTGGTCGAGTGACCTGGGGTAGCCGTCGTCGACGTGGGTGTAGTCGCTGCCGGAGTACCGGACGTACTGGTCACCCGCGAACAGGTAGGTGCGGCGGTCGGCCACCAGTGCCGCGTCCACCGTCGCGGACTCCGCGACGGTGTTGCGCGGCCGGCCGATGCCCTCCAGCGTGTAGGTGCCCGACTGCTTCGGCGAGACCGTGTGGCAGACCCCGCCGATGATGAGGTGGATGGTGCGCTCGTTGCCGACCACCGCGTCGACGGGGCGGTCCAGCGCGTCGTCGAAGGAGTCCGGCAGGTTGGTGAAGGGCTCCTCCGACCGGAGGTTGCCGGCCGTCTTCTTCGGGTAGCCGGGGTCGATGGCCCGGTAGCCCGCGCCGGTGTAGCGGACGTAGCGGTCACCGGAGAACAGGAAGGTGGACTCGCCCCACACGAAGGCCGCGTCGACGGTGCCGCCCTCGGTGACGAACGGGTTGGGGGACAGGCCCCACCGGTCGCGGGTCGGGATGAGGGGGCCGAACCCGCCGTCGGCGAAGCGGGCGAACGTGTCGTCGAAGAAGAAGTAGGTCGCGCCGTCCGCGGCGGTGAACGCGGCGCGCAGGCCGTCCGGCGCGTCCAGACCCTCGCCGAAGCCGGGGAACAGGCGCTCGATCGGCCGCCGCACCGACCAGGACGTCGTCTTCGTGTTGTAGGAGACGCAGTCCAGGCCACTGAGCAGGGTCGTGGTGTCGCCCTGGACGAGCACCGCGTCGGGGAACGGGAAACCGTCCGGTGCGCCGAGGATGCCGTCGTCCGCGACGGCCGGGTAGCCCTCGTCCGGGACGGTGTAGTCGGTGCCCGAGTACACCAGGTAGCGCAGCATGCCCTCCTCGTCCGAGTGCTCGAAGACGTAGGTCTTCTCACCCTGGACATAGGCCAGCGCCACACCGGTCAGGCCGCCCCAGTGCTCGGCGATGGGCCGCGGGTCGCCCTCGATCGTGGTGCCCGTGGCGGGGTAGACCACGAACTGGTCGTCGCTGAACAGGTAGGTCTTCCCGTCGCGGCCGACGAACGCGGCGTCCACCCGGCCCTGCTCGTAGATGGTGTTGCGCGGGCGGCCCCACTCCTGGGTGAGCGGGTAGGCGCGGCCCAGCTGCGTGTTGAAGCACTGGGCGCCCGCGAACAGGTAGGTGTTGCCGTCGACACCCATGAGCACGGAGTCCAGACCGGTCCGGTACTCCACCGGGACGGTGCGCAGGGTCCGCGGCCGGAACGGGGTGGCGGTCGAGCCGCCGCGACCCTCCAGCGCGGAGCGCTTCGTCCAGCCGGTGCCGCTGGTCATGACGATGCTGCCGTTCTCGACGAACGCGCAGGAGACGTCGCCGAGGTCCAGGTCGTCGTAGCGCCGGTACGGGGTGGCGGAGACGACGTGGCACTCCTTGCCGCTGAACAGGTAGGTGGTGCGCCGGTCCGCGAACGCCGCGTCCACCGAGTCCACAGTGGACGTCAGAGCACTCAGGCCGGGTTCGGTGTGCAGGGTCGCGAGCGGGCGCGGGTAGCCGAGTTGGACGTGGGTGTGGTCGGCGTCGAGGTAGCGGACGTACTGGTCGCCGGAGAAGAGGTAGGTGTACGTGCGGGTCACGTCCACACCGTCGTCCTGCTCGGTGTCCTCGTTGACCAGCGCGGCGTCGTCCTCGACGGTGCGCTCGATGTTGTTTTCCACGTTGTCCCAGTAGCCGGCGACGGTGGCCGGGTAGCCGTCGTCGACCTCGGTGTGGTCCGCCGTGGAGTAACGCACGTAGCTGCCCCCGGAGAACAGGTAGGTGCGGCCGTCCTGGCCGACGAAGCCCGCGTCGACGGTGTCGAACGGCAGGCTGTCCCACCGCTCGTGCAACGACATCGGCTCCGACCACCAGCGGTGGCGGGCGTCGAACTGGACGAACCGGCTGCCGGAGAACAGGTAGGTGTGGTTGTCGCGGCCGGTGAACACGGTGTCGACCGGTCCGAGGTCCATGCCCTGCGGCATGTTCCACCAGTTGTCCGACAGCGGCTTGGGGAAGCCGGCGTCGGGCTTGCGGTAGTCGTTGGTGCTGTACCGGACGTAGCAGCGCGAGCCGTCGCCGAATACCTTGGTGCGCAGCCCTTCCACGCGGACGGTGAGGGTCAGCCCCTCCTGGGTGGTGACTGTCCACTCGGGACCGGCGCCGCGGCTGCCGGTCACGGTCAGGCCGTGCTCGGCGAACCGGGTGCGCAGCCGCGGGGTGAGCTGGTCGGCGGCCAGGTCGGCACGCAGCTCGTCGGCCAGGTCGAACAGCAGGCCGCCGGTGCCGAACAGGTAGGTGCTGCCGTCCATGGTGAAGGCGGCGTCCACAGTGGACAAACCGACCCAGTCGGTGTCGATCGCGCGGGGGTAGCCGGGGTCGACGACCGTGTAGTCGCCGCCCGTGTACCGCAGGTAGGTGCCGCCGCTGAACAGGTAGGTGCGGCCGTCGAGCCCGGCGAACGCGGCGTCGACGGTGCCCTCCGCCAGCGCCGGCGCCAGCACGCCCCAGCGCTGCGCGGTCGGCACGAGCGCGGGGTCCTGGCCGCCGACCGAGGCGGTGCGGCCCGCCTTGAACAGGTGCAGGACGCCGGTCGGGTCGGTGAAGGCGGCCTCGACACCGCTCTCGAACTGCGCCGGCACGTCCTGGATGGCGTGCGGGTAGCCCTCGTCGACGCGGACCCCGTCGTTCTCGATGCTGTCGGAGTACCGCACCACCTGGCCGCCGGCGAACAGGTGGATCGCGCCGTCGCCGGAGTAGGCCGCGTCGATCCGTTCCAGGTTCTCGAAGTCGCCGCGCACCCGGCCCCAGCCACCCACGCCGGTGAGCACGTGGATCGTGCCGTCCGGCGCCTGGAACGCGTCGAGCGGCCCGGGGACGGTCGCGCCGATCCCCTCGTGCTCCTGCCATTCCGCGACCGGCCGCGGGTAGCCCTCGTCGACGACCGTGTAGTCGGCACCGCTGTAGCGCAGGTACTGGTCGCCGCTGAACAGGTAGGTGTGGCCGTCGCGGTCGGCGAACCCGCCGTCGATCCGCGCCGGGTCGGTGAAGTTGTTCCTGACCTTGCCCCAGACCTGCTCCCGCGGTGCCCACCGGGTGCCGCCGGGCAGCCGCGTGAAGGCCTTCGAGGTGCCGTCCGCGGTGTGGCCGACGAGCCACTCGACGCCCGAGGGCAGCGTGAAGGCGGCGTCGATCCCGGTCAGGCGGGCGTCGGCGAACCGGGGCGACAGCTCGGAGAGGGGAGTCGGGGTGGGCTTGGTGAGGGTGAGCGTGTCGGCCCCGTAGGTCCAGAATTCGGTGCCGGCGAACAGGTAGACCTTGCCGTCGTGGCCCTCGAGCAGGGCGTCGAACCGCTGGAGGCCAGGCGGGAGCGTGAGGTTCTCCGGGAACTTGCCGACGAGGTCCTGGTCGGTGAAGACCGCGGCGACCTCCGTCGCGTCGAGGCCGAGCTTGGCGGCCAGCAACGAAAAGCGCCTGATCCTGCGTGCGGCGAGCCGGAAGTGCGGGTCGGCCGGTGGCTTCTCGGTGTCGAGGACCGGCGCCACCAGCGTGTCGACGGCCTGTTCGGGACCGCCGGTGACGGTCTCCGCGATCGCCGCGGCCGTCGCCGCCGGCACGCCGAACGCGTCGGCCAGCGCGCCGTCGAACGCCTGCTTCTGCCGCCCGGCCAGCTCGACGAGCGCGTCGACGATCTCGGTCACGGCCGCGGCCAGCTCGACCGCGACGGCGTGCAACAGGAAGAAGACGTTCGTGGCGAAGTCCGCCAGCCCGGGGAGCGTGAACCCGTGGACGTTGTTGACGTTGCGGAAGTACGGCAGCCACTCCTCGGCCACCGCGAGGCCGTCGGTCAGGATGCCCGACTCGACGAGGTAGGCCCGCACGAGGTCGCGCTGCTCGGCGTCGAACCCGAGCCCCGACAGGGCGGACGGGGCCAGCCGGTAGGGCTTCTCGTCCTCGAGGACCACCTGGAGCTGGGCGAAGATCGTCTCCTGTTCGGCGGTGGTGAACTCCGGGTCGAGGTCGAGGGCGCCGTCCGGGTCGGCGAACAGCTCCTCGTCCAGCACCCGGCCGTCGGCGAGGTAGTCACCGTCCAGCGCCGCGAGCACCCGCCGGCTCACCACCTCGTCGGCGACGTCGGCGAAGTCGTCGGCGGTGAGGGTGTGCCACTGCCTCTGGAACTCGAGGACCTGGTTCTGGACGGCGTCGAGGACGGCCCGGCGTCGCGGGTAGAACTCCAGCGCGAGACCGAAGTCGTCGATGCCGAGGTCGACCAGGGCCGCCTTGTCGCGGTAGTCGCCGTTCCCGTCCAGGTGGCCGTTGAACGTGAGGCTCTCGGTGAGCGCGGTCAGCTCGGTCTCGGACAGCCGCAGCTCGGCGAAGATCTCGGGGTCGAGGGCGAGCGGCTCGGTGACGAAACCGGTCAGCCGCTCGTCGATGCGCGCCCGGACGGCCTCGGTGGCGTCCGCCAGGTCCGCGTTGGGCTCGAAGTAGGCCTCGTTGCCGGCGTCGGTGAAGAAGTCCGGATCGCAGAGGTCCCCGGTCTCGTCGAGGTAGCCGTTGTAGCGCAGGTTGTCATACAGCTCGGCCGCCCTGTCCGGCGTGAGGTCGACCAGTGCGGCCAGGTCGGACGGGAAGAACGCCGCCGTCCCGTTGACCACCGCGCCGATCGTCTTGAACAGTGTCTCGCGGTAGGAGCTGAAGTCGGTCGCCAACGCGACGTCCGCGCTGTTCTCGACGGCGAGCGTGCCCTCCCCGGAAAGGTGTCCTCTGTGGACGAGGTTGCCGAAGACCTTCGCCTGCAGGCGGTCGCCGAGGCCCAGGCCGAGGAAGTCCTCCGGGGCGGGCACGCCGAGGTCGGTCACGGCGTCGTAGGCCGCGCTCGCGGCCTGCTCCGGGTCGAGGCGCAGCAGCCGGTCGTCGGCGGGGGAGACGACGCAGTCGTCGTAGGCGGTCAGGACGTCGCGCACGACCTTGGTCGCGCGGGTGCCGAGGCGGTCGACGGCGAACTGGGCCGGTTCGAACGCGACCTGCTCGAACGCCGCCCTGATGCCGTCGGCCAGTGCGGTGAGGGCCTCGCCCGGGGTCTCGGGGCGCCCGCCGAGCACCTCGGTCAGCTCCCGCCCGCTGAACCCGGCGGCCCGCGTCCAGGTGACCACCGCGAACAGGGTCTGGGCCAGCCACAGGCTTTCCGCGGGATCGCCGACGGCGAGGACCGCGAAGCAGTCACGCTGCTGGGGGCCGAGATCGCCCAGCACGTCGAAGGTGGTGTACCGGTGCAGCGACGGGTCGCTGTCCAGCGCCACCAGCACGTCGAACAGCTCCTCGACGGCGACGCCGAGGACGGCGGCCAGGTGGCCGGCGCGGTGCAGCAGCCCGATCGCGGGCAGGCCGATGTCACCCTGGTCGAACGGGCTGGGCTCCGTCGTGGCGTAGTGCTCGCGGTAGCGCCGGACGATCGTGGCGATGTCGCTCTCGGCGACCTCGATCCAGCCCGCCAGCCGGAAGCGGTAGTCCCGGTTGCGGTCGGCCAGGATGTCCCCGGCGCAGCCCCGCACCTCGTCGTCCTCGATGGTGGCGGACAGCCGGCAGATGTCGGTGACGGCCAGGTCGTGCTCGCGGTGCAGTTTCAGGACGATGGCCAGCGTCCGCAGCGCCGCCGCGTCGATCCGGCCCGCGCAGAAGGTGTTCAGCGCCAGCGCGAGGTCCGTGAGGCCCAGGCCGGTCATCCTGGCCAGCCGCACGGACCGGTGCACCAGGTCGAGCCAGGCGGTGGGCACGGCGTCGCCCCACTCGAGTGCCTCCCCGTCCGCGCTGAGCGTGACGGGCGGGTACAGCGGTACCAGCTCCCGCACCTGGGCGCCGGACAGGCCGGTCGCTTCGGCGAACCGCCTGGCCACGCGCAGGTCGTCGAGTGTCTCGGGTGCGACCACGAGTGTCTCGGGTGGGACCAAGCCGTAGAGCGCGGCCAGCTCGGCCTCATCGGTGGTCGAGCTGGTGACCACGGCGACGTCCGCCGGCGACATGGCCAGGAACTCCCGGGCGACGATGTCCTGGTCGACGCGCGGGGCGAACAGGCGGTACAGCTCGAGTGGCGTCACGCCCAGGTGGTGCAGGTACTTCTTCAGCTGCTCCGCCTCCAGCGAGAAGGGCAGCCCGAACGGGTGCGTGCGGGTGCGCAGGTCCTCGTACGGCGCGTCGCCGACGAGCCGTTCCAGCACCTGGTTGACGATGTCGAGGTACGGCGTCTCGAGGAACGTGTTGTCGGTGTCCAGCAATACCTGCGCGAGGTCCGGCCGGCGTCGCAGCAGCGCGGGGCGGTCGAAGCTGCCTTCCAGCAACGCCAACAGGTCGACGAAGTACGCCGCCGGCGAGTACACCGACCTGGCGTCGTCGTCCCCCCTGAAGTCCAGCTCGCCGAAGAGCTGCTCATAACTGGGGGACGAGTCGTCTCTGAACACGGATCCTCCACAGGAGTCACGAAATCCACGCGCCGGTGCTCGACCGAGAATCCGGTACGTGCGGTTGGCAGACCGCCAAGATCGGTTCACTGGACGCCGCCGCTGCCCAAGGGCGCCAACCATTCCAGTCGTCCGGGGCCCGGGCTTTGTTAGTGCCCCGAACGGCCTAACTTCAGGGGGAATCATGCCACCGCGTTCCCTATCGGCCCGATGGTCGCATTGTCGGCGCCAATTCCGGGTGATCGACCGGAATGCGCTCCCCTGCTATCTTGATATTAGTTTACGGTCGCATTCACGAATGTGCGACCGCCTTGTTCGGCGTGACCTCAGGAATTGACATCCGTACCACGGGGAGTGCGGCGTGCACACACGAACAGACGAGACCGTCAGGTGGTCCTAGCGCGCGGGCACGCACGACGTGTGACCTGGAGCTGGCCGTGCCGGCGTGCGACGAGGCGAAACGGCTCGGTGTCCCCGCTGTACGGCCCGATGCCGTACGTGTACCCGCCAGTTCGTCGGCGACCGCGACCTCCGGCAGCAGCGTGATGCCCAGGCTCTCCGGTCATCGGACCCGCCCACGGCTGTCCGTCCCGGGAACCGGTTGAACCACAGGACATACGGTTGGTTCACCACACGCCTCGCCGCGGCGCGTGCCGGACCGGTACGCGCCGCGGCGAGGTTTCTCGCGTGCAGGGTTCGGGAGAGCGCTCTCACAGAGAGGGTGACCTGGCTCGCACCGACGGTCAACGGGTTTTGTTCTAGTGAGGAACAAATAACGCCGTCCGGCGTAGTCGACTAGGCCGAACGGCGCGAAGTCTTGACAGAAGTCGCGTGAATTACCACGCTTTGTCGTGGGAGAGCGCTCTCACGCCCCCGTTCCTTACCGAAGTACCGCCGGCCGCCCCGCGTGCCGGCGCGTGCAAAGGAGCACGCATGAGATCGCTTCTCTCTCTCGGGCTGGCCGCGGCGTTGGCGGTCACCCTCGTCCAGGCGACCCCGTCCGTCGCGGCGGGTGCGCTGATCTCCCAGGGCCGCCCGGTCACCGCGTCCTCGACCGAGTCGGCCGCGTTCCCCGCGACCGCCGCGGTCGACGGCAACCAGGGCACCCGGTGGTCCAGCGCGTTCAGCGACCCGCAGTGGCTGCAGGTGGACCTCGGTGCCACCTACGCGGTCGACCAGGTGCAGCTGAACTGGGAGGCGGCGTACGCCACCGCCTTCTCCGTCCAGGTCTCCACCGACGCCGCCACGTGGTCCACCGTGTACACGACCACCACCGGAACCGGTGGTACGCAAACACTTCCGGTCACCGGTTCGGGTCGGTACATCCGCCTGAACCTGACGGCGAGGGCCACGCAGTACGGCTACTCGCTGTGGGAGTTCGGAGTCTACGGCACGACCAACGGCGGCGGCCCGCCGCCGACCGAGACCCTGTTGTCGTACAACAAGCCCGCGACCGCGTCGACCTACCAGGACGACGGCGCGTGCTCGGGCTGCACGCCGGCGAAGGTCACCGACTACGACCCGGCGACCCGGTGGGCGACCAGCGCCACCAACGGCTGGGTCGACCCCGGCTGGATCACGATCGACCTCGGCGCCACCGCGACCATCACCAAGGTCGTCCTGCAGTGGGATCCGGCCTACGCCACCGCGTACCAGATCCAGGTGTCGGCCAACAACTCCAGCTGGACGACGATCTACCAGACCACGCAGGGGCACGGGTTCAAGGAGACCCTGACGGTGTCCGGCACCGGCCGGTACGTGCGCATGTACGGCACCGCGCGGTCCAACGGCTACGGCTACTCGCTGTGGGAGTTCCAGGTCTACGGCACCGGTGGCAACCCCACCGCGCCGCCGGCCGCGGCACCGGCGCCGAACTTCACCCGCCTCGCGTGGAGCGACGAGTTCAACGGCGCCGCCAACTCGACGCCGGACCCGGCGAAGTGGACGCCGGAGACCGGCGCCGGCGTCAACAACGAGCTGGAGTACTACACGAACAACAACAACGCCCGCATGGACGGCACGGGGAACCTGGTGATCCAGGCCCGCCGCGAGGTCACCGCGGGGTCGTCGTGCCCGCCGGACCCGTTGTCGGGTGGGAGCACCACGTGCCAGTACACCTCGGGCCGGCTGAACACGGCCGGGAAGTTCGACTTCACCTACGGTCGGGTGGAGGCGCGCATCAAGGTGTCGACCACGCAGGGCCTCTGGCCGGCGTTCTGGTTGCTGGGCGCGAACTTCTTCCAGGGCCGCCCCTGGCCGGCCTGCGGTGAGGTCGACATCATGGAGCACGTCGGCAAGGAGCCGAACAACGTGTACTCCACGCTGCACGCCCCGGCGTACAACGGCGGAGGCGGGTACGGCTCACCGCTGGCCCTGTCCTCCCCGGCCGGGTCGCAGTTCCACGTGTACGCGGTGGAATGGGACGCCACGAAGATGCGGTTCTTCGTGGACAACAACAACTTCTTCACCGCGGACCGCGCGACCGTCGAGTCGACCAGGGGTCCCTGGGTCTACGACCACCCGTTCTTCATCATCCTGAACAACGCGGTGGGCGGTGACTGGCCAGGCCCGCCGAACGCGAGTACCCAGTTCCCGCAGAACATGAGCATCGACTACGTGCGCGTCTACCGCTGATCCAACGGTCCGTGCGGCCGGGCCTCCCGACCGGGAGACCCGGCCGCACGGCCGCCAGGTCAGACCGCGTCCGCCAGGGTCACCGTCACGACGAGGCCGCCCTCCCGTGCGTGGTGCTGCCGATACCGCGCCGCGGTGGGCGTGGGTCACCGCGGCGACGACCGACAGCCCAGGCCCGTGCCCTCCGCCGCGGCGACGCGGTCGCCGTCCAGGCGGTGGAACGGTTCGAACAGGCGTGCGCGGCGCGGCCATCCGGTGCTCCGCTCACGGGCCTCGCCGTCGGGCATCCTGGGTACCCGCGCGGGCGACGACCCCGCCGATCCCGAGCCCGGGGCAACACCGCGCTGGCTAGCCGCCGATCGACATGCCGGCGGCCTCGGCGATCCGGTCGCGGGAGGCCAGCAGCCGCGCGCGCAGCGCCGGCAGGTCCACGCCGAGCAGCCGGCCGTCCCGCTTGACCGCCCTGCCGGCGACGAAGACGCTGTCCACCAGTCCGGGGTGGCCGGCGGCGACGATCGTGCCGACGGGGTCGGTGACCGGGAAGACCGAGAGGTCCTCGGCGTCGAGCAGGAGCAGGTCGGCGTCCTTGCCGACGGTGATGCTGCCGGTGCGGGCGTCGAGGCCGCAGGCGCGGGCACCGTCGATCGTGGCGAACTCGACGAGGTCCCGGGTCGTGAGGCCGCCGTCCAGCCCGCGCTGCACCGCGAACGCCGTCCGCATGGTGGCGAACATGTCGCCGCCGGCGGAGGGGCAGTCGTCGACCGACAGTGACGGGCGGATCCCGGCGGCCAGCATGCGGCCCGTCTCGGGCCAGCCGAAGCCCATCTTCAGCTCCACGTCCGGGCTGATCGACACCGAGCAACCCGCGTCGGCCAGCATCGCCACCTGGTCGTCGGAGAAGCCGTTGGCGTGCACGACGGTCGTGCGGTCGTCGAGCAGCCCGCGGTCGGCCAGGTCGGCGATCGGCCGGCGGTCACGGCCGCCGCTGGCGGCGGTGTGGACGTGCACGCTCACCCGCAGCCCGAGCTCCCGGGCCAGCGCGACGTCGGCGGCCACGACGTCCATCGTGGTCCGCTGCGGTGCGCGCAGGCCCAGCGCCATGCCGTCGTCGGGCAGCACCGACCGCACCCGCCTGATCTCGGCCGCGATGGGCTCGTCGGCGGCCCCCGCGCCGTAGCAGAACACCGAGTGGCCGGGCGCGTCCCGCAGGCCCTGGATGGCGGCGTCCGCGTTCTCCGGGCGGTCGGCGCAGTGGAACCAGTCGAGCATGGTCGTGACGCCCGAGCCGAGCGCCTCGAGCCGGCCGAGCAGGTTGCCCAGGTAGACGTCCTCCGGCAGGTAATGGTGCCGCAGCCTGCGGTGCATGGTGGCGTGGTACTGCTCGAACGTCCAGTCCGCGCCGATGCCGCGGAACGCGGTCTGCCAGGTGTGCCGGTGGGTGTCGACGAAGCCGGGCATCACGATCCTGCCCGTGGCGTCCACCACCTCGGCGTCGGCCGCGTCCACCGTCGCGGCGACGGCGGCGATCCGGCCGTCCTCGATCAGCACGTCGCCGCGCGGGAGATCGCCGACGGCCGGGTCCAGGGTGACCACCATGCCGCCACGCAACAGGGTCCTCAGTGCCATGGAAGTCCTCCTCGAAGTTGACGCGTCAACTCTAGGACTCGTGGAGTTGACACGTCAACTGTCCTGGCCGGTACCATCCCGCCATGGCGGAGACCCTCGAACCCGAGGAGTGGGCGCTCTGGGACGTCTGGATGCGCGCCCAACGCCTGCTCGCGCGGGAGCTCGACCGCGGGCTGCAGCGTGACTGCGGCATCTCCAAGGCCGAGTTCAGCGTGCTCGTGACGCTGTGGCGGGCGCCCGGGCGCGTACTGCGCGTCGGTGAGCTGTCCGACTCGCTCGACTGGGAGAAGAGCCGCGTCTCCCACCTGCTCACCCGCATGGAGAACCGCGGTTTCGTCGAGCGGGTCCGGAGCGGGACCAGTGGTCGCCGCGCCGGGATCGGGCTGACCGCCGAGGGCCGGCGCGTCGTGCAGAGCGCCGTCCGGGGCCACGCCGGCAACATCCGCCGCCACTTCTTCGACACGCTCACCCCCGACCAGGCCGCGGCCATCCGGGCCTGGAGCGAGCGGACGGTCGACCGCATCGAGCCGCGCGTCGACGAGTCCGCCGGCGACGGCGCCGCCTGACGGTCCCGGCCGCGACGTCCACTGTGGTCGCGCGCGAGATCGACGCGCGCTCTTCGGCCTGGTGCCGGAGCTGGTGGCGGAGGAGGACGTGCTCGCGCTGCCGCTGCCCGTCCTCCGCGGACCTCGGATCGCCGCTGGCCTGCCAGGTGCCCGCGTTCGCGGGTGCCCACGACGAAACCGTCCGACTGGGGGACGTGCGGGAATGGCGTACGGTTACCGCCAGCGACTTCTCGCTACGTGTGTTCGACGGCGGACATTTTCTTCCTCCGCGAGTGCCCGGACGTGGTGGACGAGGTCGCCGCCCTCTGTGCGCGGTTCCTCCCGCGGGCATTACCCACCCCCGGAGTAGCGAGGACGAACCGGCCGATTCGCCGGGCCGAGGCGGTGACGGCCGCACTCCGACTTCGCCGGACCGGGTGGTTTCGCAACTGTGACCCCGTGTGCGGCGGTTTTGCCGACGTACGGCTCGCGAACTCGTGACCGGCGTGTTCGGCCAGAAAAATGAACGTGACCACTAAGTGTCCGACCATCGCTCTCGCCGGCGGAATGAGTTCACGGACAAGTCGCTGCCCCGCGCCCTGGCGGTATTTGCTATCGTATCTATACAGTGCGCGTTCAATGCCGATTATTCGCGCACGTGGCCTCGGGACGTGAGAGAGAAGGCAATGGCTCAGAAGGTCTTGGTTCAGTTAGTGGACGACTTGGACGGCACATCGTCCGACGACGTCACGACCGTGGAGTTCGGTCTGGACGGCGTCATGTACGAAATCGATCTGAACACCGCGAACGCCGAGCGGCTGCGCGAGGTCTACGACGACTACGTCTCCTCCGCCCGCCGCACCGGCGGGCGCTTGAAGCGGGGATCGCGCCCCGGTAACAAGGCGGGCGGCAACGGTGAAGCCGCCGCGGTTCGGGAGTGGGCGGCCGAGAACGGATACGAGTTGGCCGGCCGTGGCCGGATCCCCTCGCATGTCGTCGAGGCCTACAAGGACGCGCAGGAGTCCGCGCATAGGCCGAAGGCGGTGGCCGCGAGCAAAGGTTCCACCCGGCGTCGCACGCCGGCGAAGAAAGCCTGACGTTATCCGGGCGCGGTGGGCCGAGCCGCGCCCGGATCAGGTCAGTAATACGAAACGCTCTCACCGGGATCCGGACCGAAGGGAATTGCGACAGCCTGACGCCTTTGACCGCGATCGTGCTGTTTCGTCCCGGCAAATGCGGCGAACGCAGTCCGTTCAGCGGTCGTACCAACTCATCTCCCGCCGGGCTGCGATGGCCACGGCGTCCACTCAGGACGCGCCTTTCCGGACGTCCGGTCGAGCCGTCGAGCTGCGGTGACGGTGTACTTCGGCGACGATCGTCGGCATGCGGTGTGTGGTGTTCGGCGCGACGGGGTACCTCGGCGGCCGGTTGGTGCCGAAGCTGGTCGAGGCCGGCCACGAGGTCCGGTGCGTGGCGCGGGACCCCGGCAAGCTGGCCGACGTGCCGTGGCGGGACCGGGTCGAGGTCGTCGCGGGCGATGTCGGGGACCCGGCCTCGGTGCGTGCCGCGGTCGACGGCCAGGAGGTCGTCTACTACCTGGTCCACTCGCTGCACAAGCGCGACTTCGTGGACCTCGACCGGCGTGCGGCGCGCACCGTCGCCGACGCCGCCGCCCGGGCCGGGCGGATCGTGTACCTCGGCGGGATCGCCCCGGCGGACCAGGACCTCTCGCCCCACCTGTCCTCGCGTCGGGAGGTCGGCGAGATCCTGCTGCGCTCCGGTGCGCCGACGCTCGTGCTGAACGCGGCGGTCGTCATCGGGTCCGGCTCGGCCAGCTTCGAGATGCTGCGGTACCTGACCGAGCGGCTGCCGGCGATGGTCACCCCGCGCTGGGTGCACAACCGCGTCCAGCCGATCGCCGTGCGGGACGTCCTGCACTACCTCACGCACGCGGCGACCGTGCCGCGGCAGGTGAGCGGCACGTTCGACATCGGCGGGCCGGACGTGCTGACCTACCTGGAGATGATGCGCCGCTACGCCGTGGTCGCCGGGCTGCCCCGCCGGGTCGTCGTGCCGGTGCCGCTGCTCACGCCGTGGCTGTCCGCCCAGTGGGTCAACCTGGTCACGCCGGTCCCGCGCGGCATCGCCGTGCCGCTGATCGAGTCGCTGGTGCACGAGGTCGTCGCGGCCGACGACGCCATCGCCGAGCACATCGCGGACCCCGCCGGCGGCCGTACCCACTACGAGCGCGCCATCGAGCTGGCGCTGGCCCGCGTCCGCGACGCGGACGTGCCGACCCGCTGGTCGGACGCCGGCGCGGCCGCCCCGTCCGACCCGCTGCCCACCGACCCGGACTGGTCGGGCGGCAGCGTGTACGTCGACCTCCGCGAACGCCGCACCAGGGCCGACCCGGCGCGGCTCTGGGCGGTGATCGAGTCCATCGGCGGCGAGCACGGCTGGTACTCGTTCCCGCTGGCCTGGTCGGTGCGCGGGTGGGTGGACCGGCTCGTCGGCGGCGCCGGGTTGCGCCGCGGCCGCCGCGACCCCCGGCGCCTCCACACCGGCGAGGCGCTGGACTGGTGGCGTGTCGAACGCCTCGACCGGCCCACCCTGCTCCGCCTGCGCGCCGAGATGCGCCTGCCCGGCCGGGCCTGGCTGGAGCTGTCCGCGACCCCGGCGGAGGGCGGCGGCGCCACCTACCGCCAACGCGCGGTGTTCGAACCCCGCGGCCTGGCCGGCCACCTCTACTGGAAGGCGATCGCGCCGTTCCACGACATCGTGTTCGGCGGCATGGCCCGCAACATCACCGGGACCGCGGAGCGAACCCCGTGAGCTAGGGTCTGGGCAGCTCACGACCGGAGAGGCCCCCATGGCGACGACTCAGACCCACACCCTCAGCACCGACGGCGCCGACATCGTGTACGACGTCCACGGCCCGCTGCCCACGGCGGACGGCCGCCCGCCGCTGGTCATGATCGGGCAGCCGATGGACGCGAGCGGCTTCACCCGGCTGGCCTCGCACCTCCCGGACCGCACGGTGGTCACCTACGACCCGCGCGGCCTCGGCCGCAGCAGGCGCACCGACGGCCGGAGCGACAACCGCCCCGAGGTCCAGGCGGCGGACGTCCACGCGGTCATCGAGGCGCTCGGTGCCGGTCCGGTGGAGCTGTTCGGCAGCAGTGGGGGCGCGGTGACCGCACTGGCGCTCGTGGCCGCGTACCCGGACGACGTGACCACGCTGGTGGCGCACGAACCACCGATCATCTCGGTGGTGCCGGACGCGTCGGCCGCCGAACGAGCGCGGAACGCCGTCACCGACGCCTACAACGCCAAGGGCATGGGTGCCGGCATGGCGGTCTTCATGGGCATGACCATGTGGCAGGGCGAGTACACCGACGCCTACTTCGACCAGCCCGCACCCGACCCGGCGGCCTTCGGCCTCCCGACCGAGGACGACGGCAAGCGGGACGACCCGCTGCTGTCCGACCGGTCGTGGCCCGTCACCAGCTACCGGCCCGACGCCGACGCCCTGGCCGCGGCGCCCACCCGGGTCGTCATCGCCGTGGGTGAGGAGACCGGCGACACCTTCACCGGCCGGACGGCCGTGGCGACCGCCGCGCTGCTCGGCCAGGAGGCGACCGTCTTCCCCAGCCACCACGGCGGCTTCCTCGGACCCGAGTTCGGCTACGCGGGCAAGCCGGTGGAGTTCGCGGAGCGCCTGCGCACCGTCCTCGCCGGCGACTGACCCCGCCGCGGGGCCTCGGTTGCCGGAAGCGCGCGACGCCGGGTGTCGCCCCCGAGGCCCCGGGCGGGGCCCCGAGGGCTCGGACTCACGCGATCGCCACGTAGGTGAACGCCAGGATCGTGCCCGGGCCGAGCAGTATGCCCAGCGCGACCAAGCCGTACATCGGCTTGTCCCTGACGTACATGGCGACGAGCAGGCCGACGGACGCCGCGAAGACGGCGAGCGTCAGCACGAGAACGGCTAACGACATGTTTGGAGGCCTTCCGGAACGCGTGCGACAACGGCCACCGGATGGGCAGCCGTTCGAGATGGGGGCTCAGCGCACGCGGACGGGGGGAGCGCGGGTGGAGGGAGTGACCGCCACCGCGACGGCCACCGCGGCGCGGGCCTCGACGGGGGCCGGCCGGCCGGCTGCCGTCGAGGTGCCGGCGGTGGTGGCGCAGACGGCGCACCAGCTGTCCGGGGCCGGCGTGGACAGCGCGTGCCGGGCGGCGACGGGCAGGCGCAACCAGTCCCGCAGGTCGTGGTGCGTCGCGGGGACCTCCGACGCCGGGCCACCGAAGACCGAGCCCTGCGTGGCGTAACCGGGCGCGGCGGCGGACGCCGTGGCCCCGGTCGCCGCGAACAGCGTGAGGAGCAGGACGAGCAGGCCCTTGGTCGATGCCCGCACCGCTCACCTCCCCGACGTCCACCTGTCGTGACAGAGGGTACCCGGCTGGCCGGGAGCGCCGGCGAGATCCGGCGCCCCCGGCCAGCCGTCAAGCCAGGCACTCAGGTCACGGCAGGTCGACCGGCTCCCAGATCGACACCCGGTCCGCGGGGGTCCGCGAGCTGTACGGGAAGCCCACCTGCAGCTGGTCGGGGATGGTGAGGCCGTCCACGACCTGCCCACCCGCCAGCTGACGCACGCCGTTGCGGCTCACGCTCACCGTCCGGCGGACGTCCGCCGTCGGCCAGGGGTACGCGTAGTTGGTGTCGGGCTCCATCCCGTCGCAGAGCATCGCGATCCCGCCCGGCTCGGTGGCGACGCCGAACGCCGGGTCGAGGTCCATGCCGCACGAGGTGACCACGTGCACGTCCGGCGCGGGCAGCAGCGGCTGGACCTCCTCGAGCAGCCGCAGCACGCCGAGGCACGGCCGCATGTTCGCGCCGGCCTGGACGTGCTCGAGGCAGACCTCCACGCCGAACACGATGGACTGGCCGCCGGCGTTGCCCTTGCCGCGTGCCTTGAACCGGTGCCAGCGCAGGTACTCGGCGTCGCCGAGGATGGGCTTGAACATCGGGTTGAGCGCGGCGTCCCACCTCATCTTGTCCTCGCCCTGGTCCAACGACCAGTCGAGACGCGACATGAGCCGCTTCTGGTTGGTCGTGACCCGGCCCATCGTGGGCACCGTGGCCGGGTCGCTGTTGGTGTCGGCCTCGCCGACGGGCAGCTCGCCGCCGTTGATGACGATCGACGTGTTCAGGAAGAGGGGTTCCCCGGCCGTGTTGTCCTTGGCGGGCACGTGCCAGAACACCGAACCGGCGACGATGAGCCAGTCGTTCCAGTCCGTGGTCGAGAACTGCGGCACGAGCACCTCCTCGATCATGTTCGTGATCTTGCCGCCCGCGTTGGGGTAGCTGTCGTTCAGCGTGCCCTCGCCGGGTTGCACGGGACCGCCGTAGCGGAAGTAGAACTCGGGGACCACCAACACCTTCAGCACCGTCGGGTCGGACACGTACGGCTGGCGGTCGGTCAGGATCAGGTTGGCCACGTTGCACAGCGTGGCCGCCCGCATCATCAGGTCGTCCTGGTAGTCGGTCTTGGTCGGCTCGCGGTCGGGCAGGACCCGCACGGGCGCGGACGTGACCGTGCCGTAGGCCACCAGCTGGACTTTCTCGTAGTTCCTCATGCGTTCTCCTAAGCGGTGGCCGGCTCCCGCACCCGGTGCTGGTGCCAGCACTGGGTGTCGGTGCCGGTCGGGGTGCCCAGCAGCACCCGGCTGCCGGGGACGGGCACGAAGTGCTCCGGCCGCAGCACGAGGCCGGTCGCGGGATGGCGGAGCAGGTCGGGCTCGAGCAGCCAGCGCTGGGCGGGATCGTTGCGGGACAACGGGTTCAGGGCCAGCTCCAGCGCGCCGGGGACCGCGGTGACCACCAGCGGGCTGCCCACGGGGGCCAGCCGGCCGGTGAGGTCGTACCGCCACAGCTGCGCCGCGTCGCGGGTGTCGGCGCGGTGCAGCGCCAGGTCGGCGCCGAGGGCGAGATCGGGGGCGGTGCACGGGTGCAGGCGGATGAGCATGGCACTCCAGGGATGGGGGCGGGGCGCGCGGTGGGACGGGCCGCGCGCCCCGCCGAGTGGGGCGTCCGGGGAAGGAACCGGCACCGGACGCCCGGGTCGGGCCCGGCGCTCCTAGGCGCGGCTACGGGCCGTCAGGACACGGACCACAGGTTGTTCGAGCCGAGCACCGCGCTGCGCGCGAACGTGCTGGCGTAGACGACCTCCTGCTCGTTGGTGATCTCCTCGACGTCCAGCACCTGGCCGGCGGTGAACGTGCCGGCCGCCACCCAGTACGACGGGTGCGGGGTGAAGACGTAGTTCAGGTTCGGTCCCGCGTTGACGACGAAAGTGCCGGCGTTCGACATGCCGATACCGACGGACGCGGTGTCCGCCGGCACGTCCGGCAGCGTGCGGATGTAGAGCGAACCGAGCCGCGGGGTACCCGCCGCCGGGCCCTCGACGAAGGTGAACGCGCTCTGCGGGTAGCCGAACTGGATCTGGTTGTTCTCCGGGTTCTCCGGGTCGGCCGGCAGGGTCTGCTGCGCCTGGAACGTCACGCCCGGCTGCAGGGTGCCGGTCTGGGCCCACACGAAGTTGTAGTCCTCGCTCCAGGTGAAGGTGACGGTGGTCCCCGGATGCGCGGGCGCCGTCAGCCATGCGAGTGACAGCGCATTCGGCACACCGAGGTCAACGGGCTTCTGGTAGACAACGATATCTTGGAACTGGGTCGAATTATTCGTGACGGTCAGGGAATACTGGGTGGACATACTGAATGCTCCTCACGATTCGGGGTGGATGTGTGCTCGACCGGTATTCCCGGGGTGGCGACAGTCCCGGAGTGAGCCGGGATTCGGGGAGTCGCCTCGATTTCGGGCACCCATTCCGTGATGGCTGTTTTAGTACACACCCCGCCGTCCGGCCGGTCAACGAAACCCATATCGCCTGATGGGGCGGCCTACCCGGCCACGCCGGGTCAGCGTTTTCGCCTTTTCGTCACGGGCCTGCGGTGACGAAAAGCGGCTATTGCCAGAACTGCGGTACCGAAATGCCGATGGGGGATCTGGGCCGGCCGAGGCGGTACTGCTCGGCCGCATGCCGGCAGGCCGCTTACCGGTCCAGAACACTCGCGACGGCCACCGGCGAGCGCATGGCGATGGTCACGCTGGCCGGCCGGCTGCGGGACAACGCCGACCGTTTGTGGATGCTCAGCCAGGGTTGGGTGCCGCCGAGCGGTCAGGACGGCGTGGCGTTGGTCACCCTGCTCACCGAAACGGTCGAGGTGGCGGAGGAAATGGCCCGCCGGGGCCGTGTCCTCGGTGACGGAATTCGTGACAGTTTCCCGTCGGGCTCACTCGAATAGGGGGTATCCAACGGGTTGTCGGTCTCGCGGGTTTCAGTCCCTCGGGGCGCGGGTGGTGCTCGCCCTGGGCATCAGGACCGGGGCCGGGGCCTGCCGGTGGTCGGCCGTGCCGGCGGTGATGACCTCGTTGAGCGTGGTCACGGCCAGTACCCCGTGGCGGGTGATGTGCCGGTCCATGGCGGTGACGCCGGGCCGGACCAGCTGGCAGAGCGCCGAGTCGTCCCAGGACAGGATCGACAGCTGCTCCGGTACCGCGACGCCCATCTCCTGGGTGGCGGCCATCGCGGCCAGTGCCATCACGTCGTTGTCGAAGATCATCGCGGTGGGCCGGTCCCGGGCGGAGAGCAGGCGGCGGGCCGCCCGGGCGCCGCCGTCGGCGGTGTAGTCGGCGTGCAGCGTGCGCGACCACTCCAGCTGGTGTTCGGCCGCCGCGCCGGTGAACGCCGCGTCCCGGCGCTCGGTGTGCGTGAACACCGCGGGGCCGGCGATCCGGGCGATGCGGCGGTGGCCCAGCGCGGCCAGGTACCCGACCGCCTCCCGCATCGGCTCGTCGTCGTCGCTCCACACGCACGGGACCGCCGGCGACTGGGGGAGACCGAGCGCCACCGCGGGCATGCCCAGCTCGGTGAGCAGGGCCAGCCGCGGGTCGTCGGCGTGCAGGTCGACGAGGATCACGCCGTCGACGCGGCGCTCGGCCCACCAACGCCGGTAGGTGTCGAGCTCGGCGGCGCGGTCCTCGGTCAGCTGCAGTGTCAGTGCCGT
Source organism: Actinophytocola sp. (assembly GCF_045807065.1). GTDB lineage: Bacteria > Actinomycetota > Actinomycetes > Mycobacteriales > Pseudonocardiaceae > Actinophytocola. The sequence goes on from NZ_JBJMIE010000050.1 coordinate 24,251, forward strand.
CGACGGGTCCTGGCGCAGCGCGGTCTCGATGCCGGCCACCAGCTGCATGAAGAACGGCTCCACGCCGAGCACCTGCGCGGGCCGGTCGACGATCAGCCCGAGCGCGCCGACCCGGTCGCGGGTGAGTGCGCGCGCGGCGTTGCTCGGCCGCCAGCCGAGGCTGTCCGCGATGCGCAGCACCCGCTCCCGGGTGGCGGGGGAGACGCCGGGCTTGCCGTTGAGCGCGTAGGAGACCGCGCCCGTGGACACTCCGGCCGCCTGCGCGATGTCGGCGATGGTGAGACGCTTCATCGCGCACGAGCTTAACCGCTCAATGCCCCTCAGCCACGCCCCATCTCGGTGAGGACCAGGACGCGCCCGTCGAAGTAGGTGCGCTGGATCGCCGCGTTGGAGTTGGCGCCCTGCAGGTACTCCGACCATTCCATGAAGTAGGTCCACCTCGGCTGCGCGGCCAGCAGCTCGGGCGAGGGGATCGTGCCGGTCTCCCCGAGCGCGATCGGCTTGCCCTGCGCGATGTCCAGCATGGTCTGGTAGTCGGAGGCGGACGAGTTCGGCTTCATCCACACGTCCAGCGCGGCCACGTCGACGTACTGCGCGCCCGGGTAGTACTGGCCGGCCTGGCCCATGTCGAGGTCCTTCACCGCCCAGACCCACACGATGTTGGTCAGGCCCTTGCTCACCAGGTAGTCGTGGGTGAGCCGGTAGAGCGCCGCGCTGCCGTTCGCGCCCGGACGGCCGCCCCACCAGGCCCAGCCGTCGTTGAGCTCGTGCAGCGGGCGGAACAGCACCTGCACGCCGGCGTCCCGCAGTTGCCGCAGGTACGGCACGGCCTCGTCGAGCCTGGCCTTGTAGCGGTTGTCGAGATCGGAGCCGTCGCGCAGTAGCTCCGCCCACTGGCTGTCGTTCAGGTCGCTCTCCACACCGGTCGCCCAGTCGCAGGAGCTGCCCTGGGTGGGCGGGCACATGTGCCAGGTGAGGGTGACGATCGCGCCGTGGCTCCACTCGAGCTTCGCCTGGTCGACCACCTTCTGCCGGTTCGCGACGTCGGCCGCGGCGAAGAAGAGGTCGCCGCCCCACAGCCCGGGGTACTGCCCGGTGATGTCGTGCGCCTTGGCGGTGTACTGGGACGGTTGGCTCGCGGGCTCCTTGTTGTGCTGCCCGGCGATCGTGTAGTGGCCGGAGATCTGCCGGAGGTAGTCGAGCGCGCCGGACGCCCTCGGCGCCGCCCCCGCGGGCGCGGTGAGCGCCGCGGCGAGGGTGACCGACAGGACGGTGGCGAGCAGGGACCGGCGTGTTCTCGGTGTCATCGGATGCTCCTCCGCGTTGAGGTCGAGCCGTGACATCAAGCGCTTAAGTAGCTATGTCAGGTTTCGCCACACGTGTCAAGAGGCGCGTCATGCTACCGATGGGTCGCAGGTGCTTAAGTGGTTAACGCGAGGCTAGCGGCGAGGGCGCCCGACATCCGGTGCGCGGTAGTCGCAGACGCCGCTGGGGAAGATCTGCTCCAGGCGCGTGACCTCGGCGCTCGTCGGGTGCCACGAGCCGTAGAGCCCACGCGCGACCGCCGCCGCCACCGGCTGCAGGGCGCACTTGAAGACCTCCTCGTCGAAGGGGCCGCCGGCGATCGTGCGGGACGTGCCGTGGATGGGGAACGCTCGCGTGCACGGGCCCGCCGGGCCGTGGTCGAGGATGCCGCGCCACGCGTCCCGGCCGCGGTAGAGCAGGGTGCCGTCGGTGGCGAAGCAGCTGTCGACCGCCTCGGGTGGCTTGTTGCCCGCCACACCGCGGGACGGGTGGGTGCGGATGTTGGCCAGCCAGGCGTCCATGACCGCGAGCGCCATCGGGGTCTGGTCGAACGCGCGGGCCGGGCGGGCGTCGGTGAACCAGATGACCTGGTTCGCGGCACTGCCCTGCCCGTCCAGCATGCGCTGCCGGGACGCGAACGACTGGCGGGCGTTGTGCATGTCGAGCTCCGCGTCGAGGTAGTGCCGCCAGTCGATGATCGGGATGTCGATCCGCCCGTCGAACACGAGCCCGGACCGGTAGGCGGCCCGCATGGCGTCGACGTTCCCCTCGGTCCTGGGCCGCACACCGTTCTCGTCCGGTGGGCTGACGTTCCGCGCGCTCCAGACGTCCACATGGGACGGACAGGCGGTCGTGACGAACGGGCAACCCTCCTGCACGTCGTCCTGGGGTTGTCGCCAGCCGCCGACGGAGGCGTTGAGGTCGAGGAACTCGGCGGGCGTGAGGTTCCCCTCCACCAGCGCCGCCAGCCCGTACTGCACGCCGACGTTGTCCCAGGCGGACCGCGCGTAGCCGGTCGCGGGGTCGCGGCCGTAGACGTTCACGGCGTCGTTCCAGTGCGTCCACTCGACCCGGGCCTGCTGCGCCGGCGTGATGCCCGGCGCGGTGCCGTACCTCGGGTTCAACACCAGCGGGGACAGCCCGCGCCATGCCTTGACGCACTCGGTCGCGCCCGGCGTCGCCAGCCAGGGCGTCAGCGGCTGGTACGGGTTCGCGACGGTGTCGGAGGAGGCCAGCCCTTCCAGCGTCGTGCGGTTGGACCACTGCCGCCAGCGGGAGGTCGGGTCGGCCAGCACCTGCTGGTCCAGCCAGTGTTCGAGCAGCTCGCAGTCGCCGACGTGGATCGTCTGCGTGACCATGTCCGGGTAGGAGTACTGCGGGATGGCGGCGTCGAGCAGCCCCTTGTGGTTCTGCCCGTACACGTACTGCTGGATGCCGCCGCCGGAGCCGCCGAGCCCGACGGTGTAGAGCGGGTCGCCGTACTCGGTGACGAACCGCGACTTGACCATCATCGCGGTCTCGCCGCCCAGCACCAGGTTGTAGTGCGTGCCGGTCTTGGTGCCGGTCGACCACGTGACCGCGTAGCCGTGCGCGAGCCCGTAGGTGTAACGCGACTCGCCCTGGTTGTTCGAGCCCTGGTAGTGGCCGATCCCCACGCCGCCGCCGAAGTAGTAGATCAGCCTGCGGTTCCAGTGCGGCAGGGCGGCGGGCCCCGTCCCCTCCGGGTCGAGCACCGCGATCGAGTAGATGAACCGGTTGATGGTGCCGCGTTCCCACCGGATCACGAAGTCGCCGCCGTCGGGGGTGGTGGTCATGTCGGCGGGGCGCGGCGCGGTCCGGTCGTACGGGCGCCAGGTGTTGGCCGTGGACCAGTAGTAGTGGTCGACGCGGGTGGGCAGCGAGCAGTCGGCGTCCAGGAACGGCCCGGTGAGGTCGAAGCCGGCGAGGTGCTCGGGGGTCGAGCAGAAGAAGTCGGCCTGGTGGGGCCCGGCGAACATGGGCCCGGTGACCGGGTGGTCGACCAGCACCAACGAGACCCGCTCCCGCCGCGACGCCACGGCGGTGACGGTGTTCGCGCCGACCGGCATGCCGCGCAGCACACCCTCGAGCGTGTGGCCGGCCGGCGCGAGGTCCCCGGTGACGTCGTCCCCGTTCAGCGCGACCCGAACCGCGCCGAGGGCCACCGACCGCGGCACGTCCACCCGGATCCGAGCGGCGCCGCCGCTGACGTACTTCGCCGGCCCGGACAACACCTCGACCCGCAACCCACCACGCGAGGCCGCGGCGGCCGAGACACTCACGGCACTCACGGCGCTGACCAGACAGACGATCACCGCTGCCACAACGACCAACCGACGCCCCATCGCGTCCTCCCGGCTCTCGCGCGCCCGTCACGTTAGGCGTGGCCCACCCTCAGCGTCAACGAAGGTGGCGGGGCCGTGCCAGTGGATCGATGGAAAATCAAGGGGATGGACCGGGGCACCGCGCATACCCTGCTCGAGATCATCGCCGAGCGCGCGGTCGGGCGCTCGGCTCGGCAGGCGGCTGATCCGCAGCGGGTGAGAGGGGACGTCGTGGCGTCGGTGTCCGTGCTGGCCGAAGGCTGGCGGCTGCGGGGGTTCCTCGGCGACGACTGGCAGCTGCACCGCGCCCAGCTGCACGCGAGGAACAGCCCGGACGACGACGACCGGTGGGTGCCGGCGCGGGTGCCGGGCACCGTCCTCGCCGACCTGGTGGCCGCCGGCGCGGTGCCCGACCCGTACGTGGGCACCCAGAGCCTGCTGTCGGAGTGGGTGCCGCAGCGGACGTGGGTGTACCGGACACGGCTGCGGACCCACGGGCTCGCGCCGGACGAACGCGCGTTCCTCGAGTTCGACGGCATCGACCACGCGGCCGCCGTGTACCTCGACGGGGAGCGGATCGCGGTGCACGAGGGCATGTTCGTCCCGCTGGTCGTCGACGTCACCGAACGGCTCGGCGCGGGGGAACACAGCCTCGGCGTGGTGATCGACCCCGCGCCGGTGAGCGAACCGCAGGTGGGGCACACCGCCGCCGTGACCGTCCACC
>NZ_JBJMIE010000051.1:0-18901 GCF_045807065.1 Actinophytocola sp.
GGGGTCGCCTCCTGCTGGTTCTCTGAACCAACAGTTGATCTTGATTTGTTGGTTGGTTGGCGCATCACTGACGCGATGTCGTGGCGGTGACGGTGCAGGCGACGAGGTGGCCGAGGCTGGGCATGTCGAGGCGGCCGGCCCATCTGAACAGAGCGCTACCTCGTTACTCCACGTAGACGGCGCGCCGGTTCGAGGCGGCTCAGCCGGGTGGCGGGCGGAGGCCGTCGATCAGGAGGTTCAGCAGGCGACTGGCCTTGGCTTCGTACTCGGGCAGGGGGGCCACGGTGAAGATGCCGATGAGGGCGGCGGCGATGTCCTCGGCGGTGACGTCGGTGCGGAGGTCGCCCGCTGCGCGGCCGGCGTCGAGAATGGTGGTGATGGCCGCCAGTAGCTCGGTCCGGGTCTGTGCATGGGCGATCTCGCCCGACTCGATCATCGTGAGCAGCGTGTCGAGCATGCCGTTCTTGGTCGCGATCCAGTCCCCGAACAAGTCCATCCAGCGCCGCATCGCCGCAGCCGGGGGCAGCCGGTCGAGCAGTTCACGTGCGCCGGTCGTCAGTCGCACGACCTGGTCCCGGTAGACCGCGTCGACCAGCGACTCGCGGGTCGGGAAGTGCCGGTAGAGCGTGGCGATGCCGACCCCTGCCTCGCGGGCGATCGCACGCATCGACGGCTCGGCGTCAGCCGACACGAACATCCGGGTCGCCACCGCGAGCAACTGGTCGCGGTTACGGGTTGCGTCCGCCCGTGGCGTGCGCCTCTCCGCCTCGGCCAAAACGGATCACGCTCCGGTTGTGTTAGAGTCGTCCAGGTAAACGGAGCATAGTCCGTTTCGCTGCGTTCCCTCATTCAAGGAGACAGGCGTACATGCAGCAACAGAACGGTCAACCGTCGACGGGCAGGAGCAGGGCGGTCCGGCTCGATGCGTTCGGCGGTCCCGAAGCCCTGGACCTCCGTGAGATTCCCGCTCCGCAGGCCGGCCCGGGACAGGTCCGGGTGCGGGTCACCGCGGCCGGTCTCAACCCGATGGACTGGATCATGACCGCCGACGCGGACACCGCCGCCCGATTCGGTTTGAGCCTCCCGGCCGGGTTCGGGACCGACTATGCGGGCGTGGTCGACCAGGTCGGTGCCGGCGTGACCGGCTTCGCACCGGGCGACCGGGTGTTCGGGGGCGCCCTGTCCCGCGCGGTCGCCGACTTCGTGGTGATCGACGCGGCCGGGGGGATCGCGGCGAACGAGGTCCATCACACCCCCGACGGCGTCGACGACCGCACCGCCGCCACCCTCGCAGTCGCCGGTCGCACGGCATCCGCCGCCCTCGCCGTGGTCGACGCCCGACCAGACGACACAGTGCTGATCGGCGGCGCGGGGGGCGGGGTCGGGGTGTTCGCTGTCCAGCTGGCCCGGATCGCGGGAGCACGCGTGATCGGGACGGGGTCGGCGAGTTCGGCCGAGTTCCTGCGCGATCTCGGGGCCGAGCCCGTCGCCTACGGCGACGGCCTGGCCGACCGGGTCCGAGCCCTCGCTCCCGGCGGTGTCACCGCCGCCATCGACCTGCACGGGACCGAGACGGTGCACACCGCAAGGGAACTCGGCGTCCCGGACGGCCGCGTCTGCACCATCGCCGCGCAAGTCGACGGCGTGTCGGGGGCCAACGGCGCGAACGCCGCTGTCGGCGCTCTGGAGGAGATCGCCCACCTGGTCGCGGCTGGCCGGCTCCGGGTGCCCATCGCGGCAAGCTTCCCGGTCGAGCAGATCCGCCACGCGGCCGAACTCCAGGCCGGCCGGCACGTACACGGCAAGGTCGTCATCGACCTCTAGTGTCGTGAGTCAACAATTCGTTGTTGGCACGCTGTGGCGATGCCTACGCCGAAGCTTGGGCCTGTGGTCCTGACCGGCGAGGAACGTAGTGTCCTGTGTGGATGGTCGAGTCGGCGGAAGACCGCGCAGGCGATGCGGTCGCGGATCGTGTTGCGGCCTGATCGAGCGGCTCACCGATCCGTCGCCCACGGTGAGCGGGCGGAGGACCACTTCGCGGCACTCGAGGTCCCCGACGACGTGGCCGGCGACGTCGGTCGCCGACTGGGAGGGGTCCTGCACCCGGGCACATCCCCGGCCACTTCGCCGATCTTCTCCGTCGCGCCGGACAGCAACTCGCCGGCCGCATCTTCTTCGTTTCCGATGCCATCGTCGACCTGGTTCATCGGCAGTAGGTGGCGTTTGTCCGGGCTTTCCAGGCGCGTCATTCCATTGGATTGTGTGCGGCACCATCAACGTGTGACCTGAATATGCGCTGCGAGTCGGCCATTTCGATGGTTCCGGTATGAAGCTCGAACTCGGATTCGGTGGCGCGACTGTGCTGCGCAACGAATTCCTCGACATCGCCCAGTCTGGTCATTCAGGAAAATTGAAATTTGATAAGCGATCGAAACGGATGACAACTATCGTGGCGGATTTTCGGGTCTGGGCTGGGAAGTCGTAGTGGAGTAAGCTGTCACTTGGTTCACCTCTGCTACTGGCTTTCGTCGATTCGAGGATACCCCTAGGTAGTCATTCGTCGCTGGATCCTGGAACCATGAAGGGAACTACTATGGCTATCATTAGCAATGTTCCCCCGCTCGGGGATGGTGAGATCGCACGGCTCGACGCCGCGGAGAACGCTCTCCTGGCCCCTGTCCGGGGCGATGATGGGCGTCGAATGCTCCCCAAAGCGTATTTTGTGAAGAAACCTGGTCGGTTCACGGCGAAGTTCGTGGCCGGCGTGGTGCCGATCGTCGTTGCCTGGGTGTTGATCGCGTTGCAGCCGGCTTGGCCGGTCGTGGTGGCAGCTGCTGTGGTGGCCGGGTTGATGTTCGCGTACCTGGTCGAGTTGCAGCACGAGTGCCTGCATGAGCACGCCTTCCACAGCAGGGCGTTGAACCGCCTGTGCGGTGTGATCGCCGGGGTGTTCATGTTCAGTTCGTTCTGGCACTACAAGCACGACCACCTGCGCCACCACGCGTTCCTGGGTACTCCACAAAACCGTGAGTTCTTCAACTACCGTTTCCGCGACCTGCACCGCTGGTACGGGCTCGGCTTCCTGCTGGCCGCCCTGCATCCCGGCCGGTACGCGACAACCGGGCGGGACATGGTGCTGTCGCTGCTCGGCCGGCCCATTCCCGGTGTGGTCAGGCCGCTGGACACGCGGAAGATCCACAGTGAGTACCGGCTGCTCGCCCTGCTGCTGGTCGCGGCCGTCGTCTATACCGCGGTCACCGGGAACCTGTTCTTCGTTTTCGCATGGTGGCTGCCCACGCTCCTGGTTGCCGAGCCGGCCCATTTCCTCATCGAGCTGCCGGAGCACTTCGGGCTCAACACCCAGTCGGACCCGAACGTCCTGACCAACACGCGCACCATCAAGGGGGCGTCCCACTTCGCGCAGTGGTACACCAACTACAACAACCTGCACACCGCGCACCACTATCACCAGGGCGTCCCGATGGCGCAGGTCCCGAACCTGCACACACTCATCGCGGACAAGGTGGTACCGGTCGAGACCTCCTTCTGGCGCTTCTATCTCAAGGTGCTCACCGGTCAGATCAGATACCAGGACCTGGACGGGACCTGCATGACCCGCTGACCAAGTCCCCGGCGACCACCATCGCGAGATTCGCGGCCTGGCGGACGGAGTTCTCCACGGCATTGGTCGCCAACCACACACCTCGAGTGAGATCGCCCACCACGTGCAGGCCCTGGATGGCGACACCGTCGGCGTCCAGGGCCTCGAAGGTGCGCTCGTCCACGGGGATACCGCCGAACCGGTGCGGCACGACGGTTCCCGTACGCAACAGATCCCGCGTCAGTTCGACCGCCTCCAGCGAGTCACGGCCGTAGCCGGGGCCCGTGGCGTTGACCACGACGTCCACCGGCACGGCCGTCCCGTCGCCGAAGCACATGCGGAAGCCGGCACCGTCGGGAAGCACAGCCCGCAGGTCGGCCCGCACCGCCAGTCGGCCCTCGTCCATCATCGCCAGCAGCCGCCGCGCACTGACGGCGGGGAACGACGCGATGCGGACCGCCCAGATGCCCACATAGCGGGTCATCAGGCGTTCCCGGCCCTCCTCGTCCAGCAGCCGCCACAGCGCCGGCACCCACGGAACAACAGCGGCGAGCACCGACTGCCAACCCACCACCCTGTTCGAGGCGACCTCGGCCAACTCCGCCCGCAGCCCCTCGGCGGAAGACGGCGGTGGGTGCAGTGCCCGCATCCACCGCACCGGGCCGCCCTCGGCCTCCTCGATCTCCCTGCCGATCACCTCCGCGACCGCCGCCAACGGTGTCCCACCGGGATTGTGTTGGCGCTCCGCGACAAAACCGGGCAGATGAGCGAGCCGGTAGGACTCGACACGGCCCTTCACGCTGGGCAGCCACCCCGAGCGGGAAGCGAGCAGCACGGATCCCCGGTGGTCGCGCTCACGTAGGGCCAGTGCCACATCCACTCCGGTCAACCGGGTGCCGATGACGCCGACCCTGGCGTTCGGGGGCAGTTCCGGGATACTCCACGGATCGGACAGGAAACCCGGCCCGCCGTCGATTCGGCTGTACCGGGTCGAGGGCAGGTGACCGAGCGCCAGCACCACCCGGTCGTACTCGGCTGTCCGCCCGGAGGCGAACCGGCCGCGCCACCGTCCCTGCCCGTCGTGCCGTGCCGCGACCACCCGCTCACGCGTCAGCCGCACCGACTGCCCGGATGCCTCGGCGCTTCGCAGCACCTCACCCAGCACCCAGCGCGTGTACTGCCCGAACAGCCGCCGTGGCGGATAGTCCGCCGCGCCCAACCCCCGCTCGGCCCGCCACCTCGAGAACTCGCCCTTGTCCGCGGAGTGCAGACTCATCACGCTGGCACGAACATTGAGCAGGTGCAGGTCGTAGGGGGTGGAAAAGGCAAGGCCCGGCCCCATCACCGCCGGATCCGCGACTTCGTAGGCCACCGGCACCCCGGCGTCCGCCAGCTTGGGCAGCAGCTCGCGCAGCACGCTGGTGCCCGTCGGCCCGCAACCGACCTGTAGCACCCGGTACGGCGCCGGCTGCCGGTCACCCGGCACGCGCGCCACCAAGCTCCGCGAGCTCCGCGCCACTGATCCGGTACACCGTCCACTCATTCATCGGTTTGGCCCCCAACGATGCCGTGAAGGCGATAGTTCCGGTGTTCCAGTCCAGCGTCCAGAACTCCAGACGTTGGTATCCGCGCTCGACACACACCCGCGCCATCGCCTCGAACAGCGCCCGCCCGACGCCCTGCCCGCGGTACTCGGGCTCGACGTACATGTCCTCGCCGTACACGCCGTGCGTCCCGGTCCACGTGGAGAAGTTGAGGAACCACAACACAAACCCGACGACCCGCTCATCGACCTCCGCGACGTGCCCGAACAACGCGGGTGCGGCACAGAACAACGCTCCCCGCAACCGCTCCACCGTCATCCGGCACTCGTCCAAGGATTTCTCGTACGCGGCCAGATCGCGCACCATCCGCACGACGGTCGCCACATCCGACTCGCGAATCTCCCGCGTCAGCACCATTGCCATGCGGTTATCGTCACCAGCCACGCCGCCGCACGCTACGTCCATCCGGGCGATGGCCGCGAGCTGGTCCGGTCACGCCCAGCCAGGCGCGGGAGATCTGGCGGTATCAGTGGAACGTGGCGACTCTGGACCGCGTCGCCGTGGTCGGCCTCGTCGCCGCGCGGGCGCCGTGGCCGAAGCGGTACGGATCGCTCGCGGAAGGGTCGCCGCTTTTGTGCGCCATGCATGGATGTCGTCACTCCGGGGTCGCGCGAAGGCCGGTACACACCACGTTGATCACTGGTCGCCGTCCTCGCCGTTCTCCGGCGCCGGCACGACAGCCGTCCACATCTGTTCGGTGTCACCGATGTGCTCGGTCGCAGACCTTTCCGATGTAGTCCAGCTTCGCCTGGTCCACGAACCCGGTGCCGTTCCGCCCGACGATGTGACCGTAGTACCGGGACCGGTAGGGATTCGACGTCGGCGTGTCCCGGACGAACGTCTCGCCCCGGCGCACGTCGCCGATGTCGTTGTGGTTCTCGTCGAGCACGTCGCCGTCGGTGGTCACGGTGTACTGCCGGTGGGCCGGTGCGCAGGCCGAGCTGTCCGAGTCCCGGCCGGTGCGGACCAGCAGGACCGCCGTGGCGACGAGCACGACGGCCACGGCCGTGCCCCAGACCAGGCGCCGCGACCACGGCCGGTCGTCCACGGGTGGCTCCTCCGCGGCCGCGACGGCACCGGAGAGCGCGGCCTTGGCCTGGTCGCGCAGGTCGCGCAGTCGTTCGCCTTCCTGCGGTGCGAGGTGCGCGAGTTGGCAGACCTGGTTCAGTGCCTCGACGGGAATGATCTCCTGGCCGTTGAGGTAACGGGAGACCGGCGACTTCGACAGGTGCAGTTTCTCCGCCAGCTGACGCTGGTTGAGCCCGAGCCGCTCGAATATCCCGCGGAACTCCTCGGTGAACACGCGCACCGGGCCGGCGAGGTCCGGCGGCAGCGTTCGAAGTGCGACCCTGCGGCGCTCTGACACGTCCCCCTACCTTCCCGCGAGTCCCGGGTTCTCTCCCTTTCCGCTGGTAGAGAGCACGGGAGAGTCCCAACGTCCCTGACCGCACCGAACCTCTGGCGAGCACAACACCGGGTGCGAACAATCGCTGTTGGTCACGTGCAGCACCTTAGCTCAGGAAGGTCATCGGTGATGCGAAGAACAAAGATCGCCACCGTGTTCATCACAATGGCGGTAGTGCCGGTATTCCTGTCCGGCACCGCCGGAGCCCAGGTGGTGAACCGGTACACAATCCAACCCGACTCCCCCAAACCGGAAGCGTGCGACAACCACGGCACAATCCCGGCCGGCACCTGGCTGCAGAACAAACCATGTGGCTACTTCGTCGGCACGGCCATGGCCGGCTCGTCGTTCGACGTGCACCGGACGACGGCAAACGGCTACCACTACGGCCGCGACCACGGCGACAACGACATCTGTGCCTGGATCCCGCCGAGGGCGCTGAGCGGCGCACCCACCGGGAGTGTCGCGGCGTCCTGCAGTGCCGCCACCGAGGAGCGGATCAGCCACCGCCGTTCGTTCGGCCGCGACTTCAACGCCGAGGCCCACACCGCGACCGACGGCTCCCCCCTCTCCGTGGATCCCGGTTGCGGGGCGTTCTACAACTACTACGCCTCCAGTGCCTACGACACCGGCACCCTGCGCGACCCGGCGGGCACCCCCTCGGCCGAGGTGCGTTACCGCTTCACCGCCAACGGAGCCAACCCGGCCATCGTCGTCCGCGACGCCGGTCTGGGCTGGGTGTTCATGGATCGCGACTGCGTCACCGACTGGCGATCCGTCACCTTCCACAACGACGACGACTGAATGGAGTCACATGATGTCCCGCAAGAGAATCGCCATCACCGCGACCGCGTTCGCCGCGGCGACCCTCACCGCGATCGCACCGAGCGCGAGCGCGGTTGAGGTGCCGGCCCGCACGATCATCGACTGCCAGAGCGCCAGCTTCTACACCGGCTACGACCACTCGACCAACCAGGTGTGGGGTTACAAGCGGACCCTGTACTACGGCGACGGCGTCGGCCACACCCCCGGGAAACAAGAGGTCACCGACACCGGTTGGGCCGCGATCCAGGACTTCGGCCCCGACGACTGGGGATACGTCCGCTACGAGTGCCTCGGCTGGTACTGACAACCCTCCTCGGAGAAAGGGATTCCCCATGGTCAAGCTCCACAACGCCGCGGTCGGCGCCGCACTGGCCGGTGCCGCGATGATCGCCGCGGCCGTGCCCGCCGCGGCCGACAACGGCACCCCTGGCCAGGTCGAGCAGGTCTGCGCCGACGACCTCGCGGTCCGCAGCACCGCGGGCGGCGCCTGGTTCGACTACCTCTACCGCGGTGAGAACTTCCTCGTCGACCGGGTCAGCCCCAGCGGCGAGTGGGTGTACGGCCACGCCTACGGCCACGTCCACGCCGACGGCTGGGTCCAGAACGGCTGGTTCTGCTGACCACCGCCGGGAGGGCGACCACAGCGGTCGCCCTCCCGAACGGCGCCTTTGTTGGTCCTCATCGAGGGAGCGGCGTCCTCCCGATGCCCGGCGGACAGGGCGCCATCGCCGCCGCGACCGCCATGTCCGCCCTGACCAGCGCGATCTCCTCCGGCCCCGGTTCGGTCGCCGCCGGCTCCCGCAGGTCGTCGAGCGGGTCGGGTGGCGTGGACAGCGACCGCAGCCGGTTGTGCGCCTGCCGCCGCGCCACCCCGTACAGCCAGGTGCGAACCGCCGAGCGCGTGCGAGTCGCCGCCCGCCGTGGCGCGCAGCAGGTCGGCATCAGGTACGGCGTCGCCCTCCGGCAGGTCCAACCCAGAGCCAGCGGGCCTATCAGCGATCGTCGGGGCTGACAGGATCTTGAACCTGCGATCCCTTGACCCCCAGCGCGGCGAATCACCCTTACACAGAGACCAAACGGCCGGAGCGGCATTCCCCCACCGGTGATCAGCGACCGGTGGGATGAGCTTCGCGTTCGGTGAACGTCGTCGATGTGGCCCTATGCCGCCGCGCGGATTTGGCCGACGAGACCGTGTTCCTCGTCCTGGATGCCGGCGCTGAACCACAGGGTGTCCGTGCCACCGGTGACCGCGGTGCCGGGCAGGAGTGCCCACAGGCCGTCGATGGTGAGCGGCTTGCGGTGGGCGTCCCGGAGTTGCCCGCGGAAATGACCGTGCGCGTCGTATGCGTTGATCCGGCCGTCGCCGAAGTTGCCTACCAGCAGGTCACCGGCGAAACGGCCGAAGCTGGCCGGTGCGATGGCGAGTGCCCAAGGAGCGTTGAGCGGGCCGCGGCTTGCCATCCGGCGCACGAACCGGCCGGAGAGGTCGAACCTGTCGACGAAGCCGAGCCCACGACCCGCGACCTCGTCCTCGCCAGCGGCATCCTGCTTGGCGTAAGCGACATAGATCGCGCCGTCGAGCACGGCGACGTCGAACGGCGCGTATCCCCGAGGCAGGAAGCGGTCCCTCAGGAACGAGTACGACTGCTGGACGGGTTGGAACGCCTTGTCGAACACGGCGACGCGGGCGTGACGGAAGTCGGCAGCCAGCAGGAACGGGCCCGTGTCGGTGTGCAGCAGGGCCATGCCCCGGTAGATCGCGCCTTCGGCATGCGCCACGGTCACCGCCGTGGTCCCGGTCACGGCCGGGCTCCACGCCGTGATGTCACCGGTCTCAGTGCTGAAGACGAACCGGGCCGCGCCCGACGCGGCCGGTGTGGTCAGCACGAAGTCAGTGGTGTCGTTGAAAACCTCCCCGGTCACGGCACCACCGGAGATCGAGACCGTCAAGGCCGCCTTGGTGACCGGAGCACCGCCGACACCTCCCGCATAGAGCGTGGCGGTGTTGCTGCCGTTGTTGGCCACCCACAACGGACTGGTCGCCGACAGCGCGAGCCCCCAGGGATTGACGAGGCCGGGATCGACCAACGGAGCGCGCCCCGGCACATCCGAGACGAGGTCCGTCTCGGCGAAAGCGGTGCCGCCATTCGCCGGGTTGGCTGCCGCGGGAGCCGCGGCCGCCGGAATCGCGATCAGTGCGGCACCGAGAAGCAGCACGCCACGCCGGGTGAGCACGGAGAAATCCAAGCCCATGAATGCCTCCAGGTGAACCGCGAGAACAGAAGGTACACCGACCCATACGCACGGCAGCCGAAAAAGTTCGACGATAGGTCCGCGTGTCATGATCTCGGTGAGCAAGGTGGTACACGTCGGTAGAGGAGTGGGCACGGTGGCGGACGGTTTCGAGGTCAATATCGAGAGCCTGCGCGCATACGCCGCCGCTGTCGGTGGCACTGCCGGAGAGGTGAGTTCGGCCGGGAAGGCCGCGGAGATCTCGGTGGGCGGTGACTCGTTCGGGTCGATTGCGCAGTTCTTCGCACAGACGATCATGTCGACGAGCGACCAGCTGCGCGAGGCGATCAGCACGAGCGCCCAATCGGTCATGGACGTGCGGTCCGGTCTGATCGCGACCGCCAACTACTACCAACAGCTCGAGGAGCAGCAGGCCCAGGTGTTCCGCGTCGCCGACGGATCCGAGACCGTCACCACCGCGCAGACCGTCGCCGGTGCCGCAGGCGACGACGTCGGGCAGCGGGACAAGGCCGTCGCCGTGCTGGAGCGGATCTCCAAGGAGCATCCGATCAGCGTGGCCACGGTCGCGGTGCGCCAGGTGAAGTGGTTCCGTAGCTGGATGGGCAACGTGCTGGCCTCGCGGATCGGCGACCACTACGAGAAAGAAATCCCGGACCTGCTCGCCAAGGAACCGACCGACGCCAACATCCGCGCCGTGGCCGACAGGGAGACCGAGTTCTGGAACTCCAAGAAGGACGGCAACTGGTTGGGCAGCGCCGTCTCCGCCGACCGCCGGTACAACATGCTGGTCGACGCGCGAACCGAATGGCTCAACGAGATGCCGGCCGCACAACGCGAGCAGGTTGCCCGGCAGCTGGGAGTCCAACTCAACAAATAGAAGACCACTGGACCGGCACCTCCGCCCAACCGGGTCGCCGGGTCCGCAACGATCACGCGTAGGCCCGCGTTCTCGCAGTGGACCAGCATGGCCACTGGTCGGCACTCGCCGCCACTTCGGCAGGCATGCACCCTGTTCGACGTCGAGGCGTCACCGTCGGGACGACGGTCACCGCGTACCCGCCGGGACGCGGGCCGTTCAGACGATGACTACCTGGTCGGCCACACCGACACGGAGTCCGACGTGGGTCGCGTGGGCGTGGCGGTCGCGACGTCGTCGGCGACCGCCGGCAGCCGTTGCCTGTCGTCTGGTCGGGGCGTTGGGTGACGACCGCGTCGCGATCTACGAGGCTTGGGAGGCGAACTGGACATTACCGGGCTTGAGTACATCGAGTGTCATGGCGATCGCGTCCCGAGACCCCGGCGCTCGGCACTCGATACCTCTCATGATCCGCCTCCCACCGTCCGCCGAGCTCTGCAGGTCGATCGGGCCTGCTTGAATCCCATAGCGGACGAGAAGCAGATAGCGATCACGGTTGGCGGAGTCGTTCATATCGGGTTCGGACCTCGCTGACCAACCCGTGGTCGGCGGGCAGGTGCACGAGGTCGGCGAGCAGCGGTGCGAACCGTTCGAGCGCGCAGCTCGATCGCCGGACTGGGCCAGGCAAACCGGGCACTGCTCGCGGCGCCGATGATCGGCTCCCAGAGGGCGCGCCGGGCCGCGACGTCCCCCACCGCCGGCAGCGTGGCGTCCGCCATCGGGGCCAGCGCCTCGGCGATTTCCGGGTCCAGGCTGAGTGGCGTGGCCGTGGCCTTTCGGAGTCGGAGGTGTCAGGCGGTGGGCGGGACGACGATGACCTTGCCGCGCACCGCGCCTTCGGTGGCCCGTGCGTGGAGCGCCGGCAGCTCGGCCAGCGGCACTCGCTCGGCGACGTCGACGCGCAGCTCCCCGCGGTCGATCAGTGCCACCAGGTTCGCCAGCTGTTCGGCGTCGCTGCGGACGAACAGGTCGACGCCGCGCACGCCGCGCTCCTCGTCGTTGGGCGCGGGCATCCACACGGTCGTGTTGACCACGACGCCGCCGGGGCGGACCAGGGTGGCCAGCGCGGCGAGTTCGGCCGGTTCGACGGGAGCGAGGTTGAGTGCGATGTCGACGGGTTCGGTGACTGCGTCGATCACGCTCGTGGTGGTGTGGTCGACGACTTCGTCGGCGCCGGCGGAGGTGACCGCGTCGCTGCTGCGCGGGGTGGCCGTGGCGATGACGTGGGCCTCGGCCCTCTTGGCCAGCTGGACGGCGTAGCTGCCGACCGCGCCGCCGGCGCCGTTGACGAGCACGCGCTGCCCGGCGGTCAGCCTGCCGTGGTCGAACAGCGCCTGATACGCGGTGAGGCCGACCAGCGGCAGCGCGGCGGCGTCGGGCAGCGGGACGCTCTTCGGCGCCCGCGTGAGGACCTCGGCCGGCGCGAGGACGTACTCCGCGGCGGCGCCGGGCTTGTCCATCGGCAGGAAGCCGACGACCTCGTCCCCGACCTCGATGCCGTCCACGCCCTCGCCCAGCGCGTCGACCGTGCCGGCGACGTCGATGCCCGGAGTGTGCGGCAGCGTCACTGGGATGGGACCGCGCATGAAGCCGCCGCGGATGTTGCCGTCGACGGAGTTGAACGACGTCGCGGCCACGCGGACGCGGACCTGCCCGGCATCGGGGACTGGCTGCTCCACGTCCTCGTAGCGCAGGACGTCGGGGTCGCCGTACTCGTGGAAACGCACTGCCTTCATGACGAGTTCTCGCTTTCGCTTCACGGTGATTGCTTCGAAGTTGAAGCAACTGTCAACAAGCTACAGCTACTTCGAATTCGAAGCAAGTGATGGCGGTCACCGCGCCGGGACAGGAAGACGATGCCGCCCCTCCCGCAGACAGGGGCGGTCCTCGGGATCCGTGGGCGGCGACGCCGTCCTCCTGCCCGCGACCCTGCGCCACGCCATTGCCCGATCTCCACGTCCGGCGATGCTCAGCCGGGCCCAACACTGCCCACCCGGGCGCCCGTGGCGACTGGACGACGGTACTCTTCGAATTCGAAGCAGTAGACTTCTGACATGCCTGACTCGCCGCCGTCGCTCGACCCCGTGCAGCTCGGTGCCTACTTCGACCTCATCGAGGTGACCAGCCTGCTCCGGCACGCCGTCGAGCGGCAGCTGCACGAGGCCGGCGACCTCAGCTACGTGCAGTTCCAGCTGCTGGCCCGGCTCGGCGACTCGCCAACGGGCACCCACCGCATGACCGACCTGGCCGATGGCGTCGTCTACAGCCGCAGCGGCCTGACCTACCAGGCAGGTCTGCTCGAGAAGGCGGGCCTGGTCGTGCGCGCCCCTTCCCCGGACGACGAGCGGAGCGTCACCGTCACCATCACCGATGCCGGGCGCGAGCGGCTCGCGGAAGTACTGCCCGGGCACATCGAGGTGGTCAGCGATCTGCTCTTCGAACCGCTGTCACGCGAGGACGTCGAAACCCTCGCCGGCCTGCTGGCGCCGGTGCGCGACCACATGCGTTCCACGCCGCCTCGCTCCGCCGCGCCTCGCCGACGCAGGAGGGGAGCCTGAGGACCCGGCTCAGTCCAGGCAGAAGGGACCCGCCCGGCCCCCGTGTTGTCCACACCGGACAGCTTTCGCCCATCGGATCTTCGACGGCAAGATGGGTTCGAGGAGACGGGCGTCGGACTGGGCGGGGTCGAGCGGCCGCACAGCCAGTGCGGTGAACAGCTGCGCCCAGCCGGGGCGCCCTGCTCGCCGCCCGCGGTGTCCCCGCCGAGCAGCGCGGCGCCTACGTCGCCTTCGCCGGAGGCAGCCCACTCGCCCTCTCGCTGGCCGCCTCCGTGCCCGCCACGGCACCCGACGCACCGTGGGAGCCCACGGGCGACGTCCTGACGACCCTGGTCGAGCGGCTGGTGGGCAACCTGCCCAGCGCCGTCCACCGACGCGCCCTCGAGGTCGTCGCGCAGGCCTACGTCACCCGCGAGCCCCTGCTGCGGACGGTGCTGGGTGACGAGTACGCCGCGGCGGTGTTCTCCTGGCTGCGTCAGCTGCCCTACCTCGAGGCCACCCCGAAGGGCTGCACCCGCACGATGCCGTGCGGGCCACGCTCGAGGCCGACCTGCGCTGGCGAGATCCCGAGCGCTACGACGACGTCCGCGTCCGCATCTCGGTCGCGAGCCTGCAGGCCGTCCGCGCCGCCGCCGAGGACGACGCGCTCCACCGCGTCGCGGAATGGATGTTCCTCTTCCGCCACCAGGGCGGCCAGGACGACCTGTACAACGGGCGCGCGCACCCCCACGTCGAGGACACCCCGCTGCGGCCCGAAGACGTGCCCGGCGTGCTGCGCATGGCCGAGGAGGCGGAGGGCCCGGCATCGGCGGCCGCGGTCGCGCACTGGGTGCGCCGCCAGCTGGAGGCCTTCCGCGTCTACCGGTACGCGGGCGCCGCCACCCCCGTGTCGTTCATGGCCATCCTGCGGCTGGACGCACCACTGCCCGAGGACCGCGCCGAGGACCCGGTGATCGCCGCGGTATGGGATCTCGTGGAGGCGGCCGCTCCCCTGGGGCCGGGCGAGCACCTGGGCATCCGCCGCTTCGCGGTGCACCCCGGCGGGCACCAGCGGCCCTCGCCGCTGATGGAGCTCATCAGCCGGCGCACCATCGGCGAGGAGATGCGGACCCGCGGACGCGCGGTGACCTTCACCGCCTTCGAGGACGCCGGCCTGTGGGGGCGCTACCTCGCGGGGGCCGGGCTGCCGGAGGTCGCGGCCGTGGACGTCGGCGGGCGGCGACAGCACGTCTTCGGCCGGGACTGGCGGCGGCAAACCGTGGAACAGTGGGTGCGACACCGTGCTCGCGCCGCGGTCGCACCCGTGGCGACATGGCCCGCGACCGCCTCCACGAGTGACCAGCTGCCGCGCGCCGCGTTCGAGGAAGGCGTGCTCGAGGCGCTGCGTACCTGGCACACCCCACGCGAATTCGCGACCAGCGTCCTGCTGCACTCCCATCTCGTGCCGCCGGGCTCACCCGACCCGGTCGCGGACCTGCGCGACGCCATCACCACCGCCCTCGACGCGCTGCGGATCGACTCCGCGGGCGTCAAGGCCCACGAGGCGCTCACCGCCACCTACATCGCGGCTTCCCGCACCCACAGACGGCTCGGGGTGCCCTTGGCCGTCGTGAGCGCCGGTGTCGGCTGTCCGCGTCCGACTCGCCTGCTCGCGGACTGGGTCGCGGAGGCGGTGTGCCGGTCACTGGCGGCGGGTGGTGCGCGCGCCGAGGTGGAGGTGCTGGAGCCGCACCGGCTGGCGGCCGACCTCGCCCAGCAGTCCGAACCCGTGCCCACGATCGTCGTCGCCGGCCCCGCCGACCGGCAGGCCACGGCTACCGGCGACGCGCGGCGGCTGCGCGCGTGCATCGACCAGGCCGCCGCCGAACTCGCCGCGGCGATGCACGCGCGCCGGTCGTGACCAACATCGCCTGACGCGAACCGACAACTCTGATGAAGGCAGTGCGTCGCCGGGTCCGCGGGTCACCCGGCAGCGCCAAGCCCGGAGCCGATTACGCCACCGCCGCCGCGGCTCGTCTGCATGCCGTACCCGTGTTCCCCGATGCCGCACGGTCGCTGCACGACCACCAGCACCCCGACGGATCGTGGGGCGGGACGGTCGCGCATCCCCAAGACCGGCTCGTGTCCACGCTCGCCGCCGTGCTGGCGCCGCTCCACCGCAACGACGACAACAGGGATGACAACGTGCCCGCCGTCACTCGGCGACCGCGAACGAACCCGAACCGGGGGTGACGTGCGAGCCGTAGCCCGGCTGCACAGTCAACGACGGCGAGCGGCAGAACAGGTCGCCGTAGATTCGCACCGGCGCGTCGGTCTCGTTGATGAGCACGTGCGCGGCGGCCGGCAGTTTCACGCACCCGCTCGGGTCATCCCAGGAACTCAGTTTCGTGGACTCCGTCGAGAATACCGTGACCCGTCCCCTGGCGGCATCAGTGTTCGCGGTGGCCGAGGCTCCCGTGGCCATTGTCACCGCGCAGGCGACGGTCGTCGCGGCGGTGACGATGAATTTCTTCATGGCTTTCCACCCTCACAGATCGGTCCTTCTGTTACTGAATTTAGCAACACCGAAGCGGCACGGCGGGAATCGAACGAAAAGAGCCCGGAAAGGGTGGACTGGCTAGGATTTCCGCGCTAGGTGCCGAGAACCCGGCCACGGATCGTCGCCGCGTTCCCGACGGCACCACACCGCTTGTCACCAAGCGTGCGATTACTGACGCACACGGTCACCGTGGTCGTGTCGCGGCGGAGTCCCGTCGACCCTGACCGTCATCATGAGCACGCCGAACACCGCGATGATCACCGGTGTGACGGGGACCGGAGCGGGCCGCTGTCCAAGCCTGCCTCGGTTCCGGCGGGTTCGGTGGCGGCCGTCGAGGTGTACGTTATCGCTGGTTCCAGTGGGGCATCGGGAAGACCGGTTCGGCCACGGCTCGGTCGGCGGGGAAGACCACCTTCAGGACACCGCTCTGCCATTGCATGATGTACGACTCGGCCCGTTCGTTGTTGCCTTTGGCGTCGAACTTGACGCCGAAGCCCTGCGGGGTGCCGCCGTCCGGGATGTTCGTGGAGTTCGCGGCCTCGCGGATCGAGTCGCCGGTCACGTGCCCGGACTTGACCGTCCTCGGTAGCACGTCCTCGACGAGCACGAAGGTGCCGCCGAGGCCGTCACCGCAGTGCACGAGGCAGTCGTGGCCGTAGCGCTGCTTGAACTCAGACCGCAGCTCGTCGGCCATGTCGCGGGCGTCGGTGGCGAACTGGAGGGTGTTCATCTCGGCCATCGCGGGCGGTTCGACGTCGTAGACGCCCTCGATGCCCTTGGCGCCGAACTTGTCCAGGAAGGTGGACGAGCTGAACCCGGCCGACCCGATGAGCGCCGTCAGCCGGAGGTCCTGTGCCCTCGCCGCCTGCCAGAACAGGGGTGTCGAGGCGACCAGTGGGGCGGCCAGCACGACGTCCGGGCTCGCCTGCTTGAGCCGCAGCACCACCGGCGTCAGGTCGGTCGAGCTCTCCGCGTAGGACTCGTTCGCCACCACGTTCAGGTTCTTCTTCCGCGCCAGGTCGTCGATCGCGTCGGCGACGCTGGTGCCGAAGGGGCCGTCCTCGTGCGCGATCGCGATCCGCAGGCCGGCGAGCGGCCTGCTCATCGTCGGCGCGAGGTACTGCTCCAGGAAGTCGATGTCGGCGGCGGCGTAGGTGGCCGACGTGCCGACCGTGCGCAGGAAGTACCGGTCGCCGTCCTGGGCGATGTTCGGTGAGGCCGCCCCCAACTCCCACAGCACGACGTGGTTGCGCTCGGCGACCGGCGCGATGGCCTTCGCGATGCTGGAGGCGTACGAGCCGACGATTATCTGGACGCCGTCGTGGTCGATCATCCGCTGCGCCACAGTGGCACCGGTGGCGGGATCGCTCCGCGAGTCGCCCTCGACGATCCTGATCTTCGCACCGCCCACGCCGCCGCGGTCGTTGGCCCACTCGAGGACCATCCTGGCGGCGTTGCTCTGGTCGATGCCCAACGCGGCCATGGCACCGGTGGTGGGGAAGAGGAGTCCGACAACCACCTCGTCGACCGAGGACGCGGCGCCGCCGCAGCCGGCCACCAGGACAGCCGCACTCAGCACCACACCCAGCCCGCGTGTCCTCCTCGCCTGCCAAGACATTCCGCGCATCCTCCGAATGATCGACGTTGATCAGCCGCGATGGTATGCCCCGCCCAGCACACCACGGTCCCCCACACCCGATCGACCCGAGACCATGCCACCCTCCGCGCAGGGCCATGCGCAGGACGCAACAGTCCGATCGCACCCGCATCCTCGGCGGACTCGTCAACGAGTACAGGCATGCCGCTTGACCAGCACCGATGACTCTCGCACGGGACAGCGCGGCCTGGACCGCTACGAAATGTTCGGCCTGACCGCCGTCACCGACGAGACACTCCTCGCCCGCCGCAACCAGCTTTAAGGTCGCCAGCTCCACGTCAGCACCGCGCTGGTCCGGCCACCGCGCTCGGCGACCCCAACTTCGTCGAGTGCTCGTCACCGACCTCGCCGGCAACGCCATCCGCCGCAACATGCCCGGCGGCCGGCGCCACATCGGCACCCGCACCAGCCCTGGGCACCGTACTGTCCGTCACCAAACCGGCCGATCGTGCCACCATCCGACATCGACCGGCTGCTGCGCCCCTTCCAACGCCTGGCCACCGACCGCGACGGCCGCGGCCTCGGCCTGTTCGTCGTGGCAGCCATCGCCACCGAGCTGACCGTCCACTTCCCCCGACCTGACGCACGCACGCCCGCCAGTCCACGTCACCAGGGTGAGCAACACCGCGAGGTGACGAGCGAGTCGGTGTGGTCCCGACCGGAGAGACGGGAAACGATGGTTTCTCCTCAGCGGCGAGGCATTCCCGGGCGAACACACGCAGCAGTTCCGGAAAGCGGTAGCGAACGCGCCCGTTCCGATCGCGACCTTCGACGGCGATCAGCCGGACTTCCGCGAGCCGGTCGAGCAGCACTTCGGTGGACGCCAGGTCCTCGCCGAGAAAGATGGCTGCCGCTTGGACGGGGATATCGGGCAGCGGATACCGCGCGAGCAACCGGAATGCGCGGCGCACGGACTCGTCGCAACGCTGGTAGCTCGCCGCGAGGCCGGGCCTGACTCGCAGGTCTCCCACGGTCAACTCGTCCAGCCTGCGGTCCTCGTTCACCAAGCGGCTGGCCAGCTCTCCGATCGACCTGTGCGGGCTCGCGTTCAGCTTCGCGCCGGCGATCCGGATGGCGAGCGGGAGTTCGCCGCACAGCCACAATCGAGCACAAGTGCCGCTCGCCGGGTGATGACGTGATCTCCGGGCTGATGCACCACGCCGACGCCGACCCGCCACTCACCGACGACGAACTGGTCAACATCACGTACATACTGACCGTCGCCAGGCACGAGACGATGGCGAGCATGCTGGCGCTCGGCACCTTCGCACTGCTCGAACAGCCGGCGCAACTCGCCGCACTCCGCGCCGACCCGACACTGATCAACGGCGCGGTCGACGAGTTGCTGCGCTACCTGACCGTCATCCGAATGGGAGTGATGCGGCACGCCAGCGCGGACATCGAGCTGGCCGGACATGTCATCCCCGCCGGAGCGCTGGTGATCGTCTCCCTTCTGGCCGCCAACCGGGACGGTGCCGTCTGGCCACGACCCGACGAACTGGACGTGACCAGACCCCGAAACCCGCACCTGGCATTCGGGTAC
>NZ_JBJMIE010000052.1:0-18435 GCF_045807065.1 Actinophytocola sp.
CGGCCGACGCGTCGCCCACCCTGCTGTTCGCCGCCACCACCGTGCGGACGCCGCTCGCCAGCAGGCCACCCGCGAAGCCGAGTGCCTCGTCGCCCGGGCGGATGTGGTTCATGGCCAGCTCGCACGACGCGAGCACCACGTGCCGGGGCGGGTGTTCGAGCCGGGCCAGCTCGTGGGCGAACAGCGGACCGTCGGCCAGCTCCAGCCGGGAGAACATGGCGTTGGTCGGCTCGTGCTCGCCGTGTGCGGCGAGGTGGGCCATGGCGGCGCCGTCCAGTGCGGACAGCACGTCGGAGACGGTCGCCGGGGACAGGCGGGCGGCGGCCGGGTACAGCTCGGTGAGCGCGGTCTCCTCCGCGACGGTCTCGCGCAGGCGGGGACCGCGGGCCAGCACCACGTGACCGCGCGCGTCCGGTGTGGACACCGCCGCCAGCCACGCGGTCGCCGACGGGGCCACCACCACCGGCCGCCCGCGCAGTGACGGCAGGCTCCCCCACGGCACGGCGTACAGCGGCCCGGTGGGCACGATCACCAGCTCGCGGTCGCCGACGTAGGGCAGCAGCGGCACCGCGAGCCGCGCGTCGACGGTGTCCGCGCTGCGCCGTGCCGACCTGCCGACCACCGAGGAGATCGCCGGTGGCAGGCCGTTGGGGGCGTACGTGTCGAGGTCGGCGTGCAGCCGCTTCGCCCACTCGAACGTCTCCGTCGCCGACGACAGCCGCACGAGCCGGGTCCGGCCACCCGCGAGGACCACCGCCACCAGCTCGTCGCCGGACGCCGCGAACGTCACCAACGCCCGCTCGCCCAGCGCCGCCGAGACCTCGGCCAGCGACGCCACCGGTCGCGGCCGGCCCCAAGGCGAGGCGTACCAGCCCTGCCGCAGCACCTCCCGCTCCAGCGCCACGATCTTCTTCTCCTCGCGGCGCGGCACCCGGCCAGCCAGCCGCGCCTGCTGGGCGGCCCGCCGCAGCGACCGCAGCGAGGTGACCCGCTCCGCCAGCACCGGATCGTCGATGGCCGGTAGCGGCTCGTACCGGTACACCTGCGCCCGCGTCCGCTCCAGCCAGCCGAACAGCCGCCGCGCGTCGCGGCGCGGGCCGTCGAGCACCAGCCGCACGGCCAGCTCGCCGAGCTGCTGGCCGTGGATGGCCGTGCCGCACACCAGCTCCAGCCCGCCCATCCGGTCCCGCGCCCGCCCCAGCTCGACCAGTCCCCCGCGCGCCTCGGCCAGCGCGCGCCTGCGGTCGCCGCGGGCCACGGCCAGCTCGGCCCGGCACAGCCGCAGCAGCATCCGGTGGTCCAGCGGGGTCGTGGCGCGCTGGCGGGGCAGCTGGTCCAACAGCAGACGGGCGGCGGCCGGGTCGCCGCGCCGCACCTCCATCCGCACGGCCAGCATCAGCGCGAGCCCGGTCTCGTCCTCCAGCAGCAGCGCGCGCAGGGTCTCGGCGAGCTTCACCGCACGCTCGGGCAGCTGCCGCGGGACGCGCGGCGCGACGAGGGCAGCGGCCGTCTCGGCACGCAACGCGGCCAGCGCCGCGACCGCCGCCCACCGGGTGTTGCCGTGCCGGGTGAACCGGCGCTCGGCGGACCGCGCGAGGCGGCGTGCCTCGGCGGCCCGGCCGTCCAGCAGCGCGGCGGCCGCCATGGTGACCTCGGCCTCGGCGAGGACCTGGCCGGCCCGCTGGGCACGCAGCCGCGGGAGGACGTCGTCGAGGTGCTTCGCGGCGTCGACGGCGAGACCGGCGGACAGCAGGGCCCGCGCCTGGTCCAGCCGCAGCGCGGGCAGCAGGCCCGGCGTGTTGACCTGGTAGCTCCGCTCGACCTCGGCGTAGTCCCGCAGCGCCGCCGGCAGCTCTCCCATCATGTACTCGACGTAACCCAGGTTGTGCCGCGCCTTCTCGGCCACCACGCCCAGGCCGTACGCGGTGCACAGCTCAACGCACCGCTTGAAGTCCTCGCCGGCCAGCACGACCTGCGCCAGCTCGATGAAGGCGTACCCCCGGTTCATGTACGTGGCGGCCAGCACGTCGGGGTCGGCGACCTCGTCGGCCTCGGTGAGCCGCTCGATGGCCGCGTCGAACAGCTCGATGCCCTCGACGGTCCTGCCGGCCCGGTGCAGCAGCAGCCCGCGGAAGCACAGCACCAGACCGTCCAGCTCGGCGCGGCGCGGACCGGGCACCGCGTCGAGGTGGACGGCGGCCTCGTCGAGGCGGGCCAGGCCGGCGGTGGGCGAGCCGGACTCCGCCTCCGCGTACCCGAAGCTGACCAGGATGCGGATGCGCAGCTCGACGGCCTGCGGTGAGTCCGGCCCGATGCCGTCCAGCAGCCGCCGCGCGTCACGCAGCAGGGTGATGGCGCGGTCGAACCGGTACGCCGTCCCCGCCTCGCGGGCGAGCTGGTGCAGGGCGACGACCTGGCCCAACACCTCGGCGTGGCGAGCCAGCCCCGACTCGCTAGGCAAGCTCGCCATTGCGCAACACTACGTCGTGGGGATCTCTTCCTCGCCCTGCCTTGCCGAAACGGGTGGCTTCTTCTTCCAGCCGCGGTCGATCAGCTCGGCCTTCACCGATTTGAGCGCGTCCTTGGCCCGTTTGGTCCCCGCGGTGGTACCGGATGTGCAGGTCTGGGTCGTGGTCAGGGCGTCCGCGAGCATGCCGGCGATCACCGGGGTGGCGAACGAGGTGCCGGCCCAGACGGCGAAGCCCGTGCGCAGGTCGTCGGGGTCGGGTGCGGTACGCACGTCCGGCCCGAGACCGGCCGCGTCCAGGAGCGCGAGATCGCCGGCCGCGGCACCCTGCCACAGCGGCACCGTGCTGACGAGGCCGTCCCCCGGCGCCCACAGCGTGATCCAGTCACCCCAGTTGCTGAACGCGGCGGTGGTGTCGCCGGCCGCGTTGCGGGCGCCGACCGCGCCGAGCAGCTCTACGCCGTTCGCCGCGCTGCCGGTGCCCCGGGCGAACGCGGCCGGCATGAAGGGCCGCGTGGTGGCGTCGTTGCCGGCCGCGGCCACCACGAGCACGCCGCGCGCGCTGAGCTGCTCGATGAGCCCCCGCACCTGCTGCGCCTCCGGCACCGTGGCGGTCTCGGCGTAGAAGCCGAGTGACATCGAGACGACGTCGATCTGCCGGCCGTGGTTGGCCACCTGATCCAGCAGCCAGTTCAGCGCGAGCACCACGGCGCTCTCGGTCGAGAAGCCGTCGCTGTGCAGCACGCGCAGCGAGAGGATCTTCGCGGCGGGGCAGAGCTGGTGCACGAGGCCGGACACGAACGTGCCGTGACCGGAGTGCGAGTCGGTCAGGCCGAGCAGCGGGTCGATCTCGTCCCGCGTCTCGAACGGGCTGGACAGCGGGCTCGGCTGGGTCGGGCTCAGCTGGCCGATGCCGATCTCGACGGCGGCGAGCTGGTCCTGGAAGTCCTGGGCCACCTCGTAGATGGGGTCGGCCGGGTCCTGCCCGTTCCACCACGGGTGCGGTCCGATGCCGGTGTCCAGCACCGCCACGACCGGTCGCCGGCCGCCGGGCAGTGACGCGGCCTTCGGCCGGACGGGCCGCGGCATGAGCACCGCGACCGGGTTGCGGTCGCCCGTGTGCATGACGATCCCGCCGGCGGTGCTCGGCCCCTGCGTGACCGGGGTGCCGATGCTGGGACCCTGGGTGACCGGCGTCCCCTCGAAGGTGATCGACGCCGGCATCAGCAGGTGGTCGAGGCCGTAGTTGTCCACGCGCTCGCCGAGCGCGTCCCGCAGCACGACGTACCCGGCCCACGGGTCCGGCGCGCGGTCGGCGGGCTGGTCGTCCCGCCACCTCAGCGGCACCGGCACCCCCACGTCCGCCGGCAGGCGGTCGACGACGCCGTTCCAGCCGTCGTCACGCGGCGGCCGCAGCTCCAGGCCGATGCGGCCGAGCACGCCGTTGATGTCTTCGCCGGGGACCGCCCTCTCCCCGTTCTTCCGCAGCTCCCTGGCGTCGCCCGCCGGCACGAGCATGACGTCGGAGCGGTAGACGGTCGACAGCGGCCACTTCCCGTCCCGGGGCTTGACGGCGGTCGTGGGGTCGAGCACGCGGGCGCGGTGGCGGGTGAGGATCTCGGCCGGCAGGGTGATCGCGTCGGGCATCAGTTGCCGGGGCGGTTGGGGCTGGTGGATGCTGCCGTTGCCGCCATGGGGCGCGCTGGTCATGAATCAACTCCTGACGAGGTGGCTGTGTCGCGCACCTCATTAGTCGAAGATCCCTCGGCTGGCGTAACGGGCTTACACCAAATGGAACCCGTTTTGGTTACCGAGCCGACACGATGGTGGCGCTCGCCAGCACCACATCACCCTTTTGGTCCTGATGGTAGAGCACAACGGCCTGTCCTGGCGCTACGCCGCGTAACTCCTCGTCCAGCCGGACCACCAGCTGATCGTCCACAATGGACGCTTGCGCCGGCGCCGTGCCGCCGTGCGCCCTGACCTGCGCGACACAGCGGACGCCGTCGGCCACGACCTCGCCCGACGGGAAGGTCGGCGCGTTCCCGGTGATCTCGGTGACCGCGAGCTTTTCCGCGCTGCCGACGCGCACGTTCCCGCTCACCGGTTCGAGCGACAGCACATAACGCGGCCGGCCGTCGGCGGCGGGCACCCGCAGGCCGAGCCCGTGGCGCTGCCCGACCGTGAAGCCGTGCACGCCCGAGTGCGCGCCGAGCACCGCGCCGGTCTCGTCGTCGACCAGCGCACCGGGGCGCTCGCCGAGGCGCCTGGTCAGGAACGACCGGGTGTCCCCGTCGGGGATGAAGCAGATGTCGTGGCTGTCGGGCTTGTCCGCCACCGCCAGGCCACGCCGTTCGGCCTCGGCCCGCACGTCCGACTTGACCGAGGCACCCAGCGGGAACATGGCGTGCCGCAGCTGGTCTGGCCGCAGCGACGCCAGCACGTAGGACTGGTCCTTGCCGTCGTCGGCGCTGCGCCGCAGCTCCGGCCTGCCGTCCACAAGGGACAGCCGGGCGTAGTGCCCGGTGGCGACCGCGTCGAAGCCGAGCGCGATCGCCTTGTCCAGCAACGCGGCGAACTTGATGCGCTCGTTGCACTTCAGGCAGGGGTTGGGCGTGCGGCCGGCGGCGTACTCGGCGACGAAGTCCTCGACGACGTCCTCGGTGAACCGCTCGGCGAAGTCCCACACGTAGAAGGGGATGCCGAGGATGTCCGCGACGCGACGGGCGTCGCGGCTGTCCTCCACGGTGCAGCAGCCACGCGCGCCGGTGCGCAGCGTGCCGGGCTTCGCGGACAGCGCGAGGTGCACACCCACGACGTCATGACCGGCGTCGACCGCCCGTGCCGCGGCCACGGCGGAGTCGACGCCACCGGACATGGCGGCTAGTACCCGCACGAGCGGCCCTCCCGGTCACCGAGCGGCGGTGGTGTCTGGTGGTTCACTCCGCGCACGATCATGAGATGTCCACCTTGGCGGCCCGGCGCATGTTCACCAGGCCGGCGTTGCGGGCGCGTTCCACGACCGGGCCGATGACCTCGGCCACGGCCAGCACGTCCGCGCGGGTCGAGGTGTGGCCGAGGGAGAACCGCAGCGAGCTGCGGGCCTGGTCCGGCTCGACGTCCATGGCCATCAGCACGTGGCTCGGCTGCGCGACACCGGCGGTGCACGCGGAGCCGGTCGAGCACTCGATGCCGCGCGCGTCCAGCAGCATCAGCATGCTGTCGCCGGCGCAACCGGGGAACGTGAAGTGGGCGTTGCCTGGCAGGCGCGACGGCCCACCGTCCACATCGGACTGACCGGGATCGCCGTTGAGCACCGCGTCCGGCACGATCCGCTGCACCGCGGCGACCAGCTCGTCGCGGAGGGCCGCGACCCGCACGGCCTCGGTTTCACGGGCGTCGACGGCCGCGCGGACCGCGGCGGCCAGCGACACGATCGCGGGCACGTCCAGCGTGCCGGACCGGACCTCGCGCTCCTGTCCCCCGCCGTGCGACACGGGCGTGCACGCGACGTCCCGCCCGAGCAGCAGCACGCCGGCACCGAACGGGCCGCCGAGCTTGTGCCCGGTGAGGGTGAGCGCGGACGCCTTCGACGCGGCGAAGTCGACGGCCAGGGCGCCGACGGCCTGCACCGCGTCGGTGTGGAACGGGATGCCCTGCTCGGCACACGTCCTGGCCAGCTCGCTGATGGGGTTGACCGTGCCGACCTCGTTGTTGGCCCACATGACGCTGACCATGGCGACGCTCGCCGGGTCCTCCGCGATCGCGGCCCGCAGCGTGTCGTCGTGCACGCGGCCGAACCCGTCGACCTCCAGCAGCGTCAGCTCGGCGCCCTCGTGCTCGACCAGCCACTCGGCCGTGTCCAGCACCGCGTGGTGTTCGACGGACGACACGAGCAGGCGCCTGCGGGCCGGGTCGGCGGCGCGCCGGGCCCAGTAGATGCCCTTGACCGCGAGGTTGTCGCTCTCGGTCCCCCCGGCGGTGAAGATCACCTCCGAGGGTCTCGCGCCCAACGCGGAGGCGATGTCCTCGCGGGCCTCCTCCACCATGCGGCGGGCCCCCCGGCCCGAGGTGTGCAGCGACGACGCGTTGCCGCGGCCGGTGCGCGCGTCGGTGAGGAGGGCGGTCATCGCCGCCGCCGCCTGCGGCAGCATGGGCGTCGTCGCCGCGTGGTCGAGGTAGGAAGTCATCGCCCCACAAGGGTAGACCGCTCGCGGGGAATTCCGTCATGAGCCTTGTTCGGCCGGTTTGAAGACGAGTGCCCCGAACAACGCGAGGCCGGCCAGCAGCAGGTCCAGCGGCACGATCGCGGCGGACGGCGCCTCGGTGGAGGCGAACGTGGCGAGCATCACTCCGCCCAGCCCGACCGAGATGGCCGCGAACGTCATGTCGTTGACCTGCAGCGCCGAGGACACGAACCCGCGGTCGCGCGGTGCCGCGTAGTCCAGGGACAGGACGCTGATCGACGGGTAGGCCAGCCCCATGGCGGTGCCCGCGACCAGCCAGAGCGGCAGAACGAGCCACGCGAGCCCCCAGTCGGCGCCCACCAGGGCCATCAGCGCGAGCGCCGCGGCCAGCGCGAGCAGCCCGAGCCTGATCAGCCTGGGCCGGTCGAGGTCGGGGTTGCGGCCCTGCCAGTGCGACGCGCCCGCCCAGCCGATCGCGCCGACGGTCAGCGGGACCCCGGACATGGCGGGTGAGAACCCGTGCACGGCGGTCAGCGTGAGCGGCACGTACGCCTCGACGCCGAAGAACGCGCCGGCGAAGACGCCGCGGATGAGCACGGTCGCGGGCAGCCCGGGCCGCGCGCTGAACGTGCCGCGCGGCATGAGCACCCGCATGGCGGGCACGAGCGCGGCGATCCCGGCGATCCCGAGGACGAGCATGGGCAGCGACGGGTGCTGGGCGGCCCAGGTGATCGCGGCGATGCCGAAGGCGGTGGCGACGGCCGCGACGCCGAGCCAGCGCCTCGGCGTGGACTCCGGCGCGTCCCGCTCGATGGCGGGCAGGTTCCTGATGACCGGCGAGAGCAGCAGGACGCCGAGCAACGCGAACGGCGCGATGCCGAGGAACACCCAGCGCCAGCCGACGTGCTCGGTGATGAGCCCGGCGGCGGTCGGCCCCACGAGCGACGGCACGACCCATGCCGCGGCGAGCAGCCCGAACACGGCGGGGCGGCCGCGGTGCGGGTAGACGAGCGCGACGAGCACGTAGATCGCGACGGTCTGCGTGCCGAGCCCCAGGCCCTGCAGGACGCGGCCGGCGAGCAGCAGGGGCATGCCACCGGCGACCCCGGACGCGAGCAGCCCGACGAGGAACAGCCCCGGCCCGGCGACCAGCGCGAGACCGGGCCCGAAGCGGTCGCAGAACCTGCCGGTGAGGACGGTGGCCATCACGCTGGCGGCCAGGAACGCCGTGAACGGCCAGGAGTAGAGGGCCTCCCCGTGGAGCTCGGCCACCATCCTGGGCATGGCCGTGCTGACGCCGAGGTGCTCGAACGCCGCGATGGTGACGAGCGTCAGCATGCCGATCGTCGTGGGGCGGTACCGGCCCGTCCAGACGGACTCCTGCTTTTCCTGCTGTGGGGCGCTCGTCTCCAGGGTCACCTCGCTATGGTGCAACCTCCACCGTGCTGGAGGTCCAGTGCTTTTCGGCCGGAAGCGAGGCCGGCATCAGCACCTCGTCAACGGTCCGCTCGGCGAGCGCGGCCAGTTCGCGCCGGTCCGCCGCCTTCCCCGGCGCGATCTCCGGCAGCACGTGCACCTCGAGCACGAGCCCCCGCAGCGCCGCGGTGCGCCGCACGGAGTCGACGATGGTCTCGTCCCCGATGAACGCGGGCGCCGTGGTCCTGGCGCCGTCCCCGAGCCGGAACCGCAGCGCGACCGGCAGGACGGGCACACCGCCGTCGATCGCTGCCTGGAAGAGCGCGGGGCGGAAGCGGCCGTGGGTGAGGCCGCACCAGGTGGTGCCCTCGGGCGTCACGTTGACCATCGAGCCGGCGCGGAGCGCGTCGGCCAGCGCGGCGACCGTGCCCGGCAGGGACCGGAGGTGCTCGCGGTCGACGTAGATGGACCGGGCACCCGTCACGAGCCAGCCGAGCACGGGCCAGGACCTGATGTCCTTCTTGGCCACGGCACGCATCGGCCGCACGGCGTTGACGGCCACGATGTCCAGCCAGGACGTGTGGTTGTTGACGACAAGTGCGCCGCGCCCCGGCCCCGGGATCGAGCCGAGGACGACGAGCCGCACGCCGATCGCCAGCAGGACACCGCGGAAGATGGTCCTGGTGAGCCGGTCCCGCCCCGTCCTCCCGAGCACCGGCAGGAAGATCAGGCCGAGCAGGCTGAACAGGACGACGAGGACCACGCCCGTGATGCGGAGCACCCGCACGGTCCGCGCCACCGTCGGCTCCTGCCCGCCGAGACAGCCGGGGCCGCACGGCGAGTGCGGCCACCAGCCGTGCTTACGCCCGCCCTGTGGCTGATGGTTCGCTCCGCAAGCTGCGCCCCGTGCCTGATGGTTCGCTCCGCAAGCTGCGCCCTGTGCTTGATGGTTCGCTCCGCAAGCTGCGCTCACGAGTGCTCTCCGAGGAAGTAGCTGAGGTACCGCCTGTCGACACGGTCGAGGCTCAGCAGTACGAACAGGTCCGCGACGCCGAAGTCCGCGTCGAGGGCGGGCGCCCCGCACACCCAGGCGCCCAGCCGCAGATAACCCTTGAGCAGCGCGGGAATCACCGTCCTGCGTGGCACCTCGACCCCGTCGGCGGCCCACGGCCGCAGGGGCCGAACCCGGTACTCCGCCGGCGCGAGGTGCTTGCGCCGCACCGTGTCCCACACACCCGCCGCCAGCGTCCCGCCGTCGTGCAGCGGCACCGAGGCGCAGCCCGCGAGCCAGGAATGCCCGGACAGGAGCATGTACCGGGCGATCCCGGCCCACACCAGGCTGACCACGGCGCCGGTCCGGTGGTCGGGGTGGACGCACGAGCGTCCGGTCTCGACCAGGCCGCCCCTCAGCGGGGCGAGGCCGCGGAGGTCGAACTCGGTCTCGGAGTACAGCATTCCGGCCTCGGGTGCCCGCTCCGGCGGCAGCATCCGGTAGCAGCCCACGATCTCGCCGCTGACGTCCTCGCGCACCACGAGGTGGTCGCAGTACTCGTCGAAGGCGTCGATGTCCAGACCGGGCGTCGTGGTGTGGAGGGTGGCCCCCATCTCCTGCGCGAACACCCGGTACCGGAGCCGTTGTGCGGCAAGTACTTCCTCGCCGTCCCTGGCGACCAGGAGCGAGTACCGGGGCGGCGTCGCCCCCTCACCGGCTGTGCTGACGAGAAGCTGTGCCTGCGTCATGCCTCAGGTGTACGCGGTACGGGGCAACCAGCACGTGGCTGTTCCGATGACCAGGGCGTGGCTGCCGAGTTAACATTCCTGAGAACGAGCTGAGAGCCCTGGTCAGGCCGCGCCCCGGTGGGCGAGCCGGCTCCGCAGGTGACGGCGGTACACCTTCCCGTGATCGGACCGCGGCACCCGCCCGAAGCTCACCGCGGCCGGGCACTGCTCGGCCGTGAGCCGCTCCTGGCAGAACGCGACCAGCTCCCGCTCGGGGACGGGTGCCACGCCCTCCACCAGCTGCACCACCGCGTGCACCCGCACGCGTCCCGACGGCTCCGGCACCCCGAGAACCGCCGCGTCGAGCACCGACGGGTGGGCCACCAGCACGTCCTCGACCTGCTGCGGGTAGACGGCGACGCCGCCGACCCTGATCTCGCTGGCCTTGCGGTCGACGTGGTAGAGGTAGCCGTCCTCGTCCACGTACCCGACGTCGCCCACGTCGACGAAGCCCCGGTCGTCGCGCCTGCCCAGGTCCTTCGGCAGGTTGTGGAACTCGGGCCGGACGGCGGAGTCGGCGAAGCAGATCCGCCCGATCCGCCCGGCCGGCAGCTCGTTCCCGTCGTCGTCGAGGATGTGCACGGTGCAACCCACCGGCCGCCCGACCGACCCGGGGTGCGCCAGCCATTCGGGCGTGGTGATGAACGCACCGCCGGCCTTCTCCGAGGACCCGTACATCCGCACGAAGACCGGTCCCCACCAGTCGATCATCTCGCGTTCCACGTCCACCGCGCCGGGCGCGAAGCTCACCAGCACCAGCCGCAGGCTGTCCACGCTGTGCCGCGCCCGCTTCGCCTCGGGCAGTTTCAGCAGCCGCACGAACATGTACGGCGCCATCATCGCGTGGGTGACCCCGTACCGTTCGATCACCTCCAGGGTCTCGGCCGCGTCGAACTCCTCCACCACCACGACCGTGCCGCCGAGCCGGTGCGCGGCCATGCTGAGGTACATGGGGGCGCCGTGGTGCAGGCCGGGGGCGAGCAGCACGCTGCCGTCGCCCAGCCCGCCCAGCGGCCCCCTGGGCAGGTAGGGATCGGTCTCGGCGCTGATGGGGCCGCCACCGACCCGCTCCCGGACGCCCTTGGGCCGCCCGGTCGTGCCGGAGGAGTAGGTCAGCAGGTCGCCCTCGACCTCGTCGGGCACCGGTTCGGTCGGCATCCCGGCGACGGCCTGCTCGTAGGAGGTGAACCCGGGCACCTCCCCCCCGACGACGAGCCGGCGGGTGAGGCCCGGCACCAGGTCGGGTGTGAGCCGCCGGGCCACGTGCGCCTGCCCGGCGTCGATCACCAGCACCCTCGCCCCGGAGTCGTTGATGACGTGGACGATGTCGTCGAACTCGAGGTAGCGGTTGACAGTCGTGGCGATGAGCCCGCTGCGCCGCGCCGCCCAGGCGACCTCGTGGAAGCGCGTGTTCCGGTCCATCAGCACGGCGACCACGTCCCCCTGCCGCAGCCCGGCGTCCCGCAGGTGGTGGGCGAACGCGTTGGACCGCTGGTCCAGCTCCCGATACGTGACCACCTCACCGGTCCTGGCGAGGATGACGGCGGGACGGTTCGGATCACTGTGCGAATAGGTTCCGGGATACAAGGTCCTTCTCCGTTCGGCTCAGTCGTTCGCTCAGCCGGGGAAGTCACCGCTGGCTACGGAAACGTTCCGGCCAATCACCCAATTCTGTGATGCCGCAACGAGTTCACGGCCCCCTATCCGACCCCCTACCGCACCCCAGACATGCACCTCGCGGCACAGGATCGGCGTCGTCGACGCGACCAGGCGGTGAACGAGGAGTGAACAGGTCAGGGCCGCCGCGGGCGAAACCCGCGACGGCCCTGACCGGAAAGCCCTACTTGCGCTTCTGGATCTCCTCGGTGAGCTGCGGCGCGACCTTGAACAGGTCACCAACGACACCGAAGTCGGCGATCTCGAAGATCGGCGCCTCGGGGTCCTTGTTCACCGCGACGATCGTCTTGGAGGTCTGCATGCCGGCCCGGTGCTGGATGGCACCGGAGATGCCCAGGGCGATGTACAGCTGCGGCGACACGGTCTTGCCGGTCTGCCCCACCTGGAACTGCGCGGGGTAGTACCCCGAGTCGACGGCCGCGCGGGACGCGCCAACGGCCGCGCCGAGCGAGTCGGCCAGCTTCTCGACCACGTCGAAGCTCTCCGCCGACCCGACGCCGCGCCCGCCGGACACGACCACCGAGGCCTCGGTCAGCTCGGGCCGGTCACCGCCGGCCACCGGCTCGCGACCGGTGATCTTCGCGGACTTGGCGGCGTCCACGGCGGGGACGTCGACCTGGGTCTCGGCCGCCGCGCCCTGCGCCTGCTCGGCCTCGATCCCACCGGGCCGCACCGAGATGACCGGCACCCCCTTGGTGGACCTGGACTTCACGATGAACGCGCCACCGAAGACGGACTTGGTGACGGTGCCGTCCCCGTCCACCCCGACCACGTCGTAGAGCAGGCCGCCGCCGATGCGGTACGCGAGGCGACCGGAGATCTCCTTGCCGTCGGCGGAAGCCGCGACCAGCACGGCGGCCGGCGACGCGGAGCTGACGAGCGACTCGAGCACGTCGACGTGCGGGGTCACCAGGTAGCCGGCGGCGTCGTCCGACTCCGCGACGTACACCTTCTCCGCACCGTAGGCGCCCAGCTGCTCGGTCAGCTTCGCGGCGGTGCCGGGCGCGCCGACGACCACCGCCGACGGCTCACCGAGCGCACGCGCGGCCGTGAGCAGCTCGAACGTGACCTTCTTCACCTCGCCGTCAGCGTGATCGACGAGGACGAGAACCTCAGCCATTGACTACTCCTCCTCGAATCAGATCAGCTTCTGCGACACCAGGTACTGGGCGGCCTTCACGCCGCCGTCACCCTCGTCCTCGACGCGCTGGCCGGCCTCGCGCGGCGGCTTCGGCGCCGCGTCGGTGACCTCCGACCACGCGTCCGCGAGGCCGACACCGTCCACCCCGAGGTCGCCGACGGCCAGCGACTCGACCGGCTTCTTCTTGGCCGCCATGATCCCCTTGAAGGACGGGTACCGCGGCTCGTTGATCTTCTCGCTCACGCTGATCACGGCGGGCAGCGACGCCTCGAGGTGCGTGAGGCCCTCGTCCGTCTCGCGGGTCACGCGCACGGTGGAACCGTCGATCTCGACCTTGCGGGCGTGCGTGAGCTGGGGGTAGCCGAGGATCTCGGCGAGCACGGCCGGCACCGCGCCGCCCTGACCGTCGGACGCCTCGTTGCCGGCGATGACGAGGTCGACGTCGCCCACCTTCTGGATCGCGGCGGCCAGCACGCGGGCGGTCTGCAGCAGGTCGGAACCGTGCAGTGCGTCGTCGACGACGTGCACCGCCTTGTCCGCACCCATCGACAGCGCCTTGCGGATCGCGTCGGTCGCGCGGTCCGGGCCGACGGTCAGCACGGTGACCTCGCCGTCGTGCGCCTCCTTGATCACCAGCGCCTCCTCGACGGCGCGCTCGTTGATCTCGTCGAGCACCGCGTCGGCCGAGTCCCGGTCCAGGGTGTGGTCGGACTCGGAGAGCTTGCGCTCCGAGTAGGTGTCCGGCACTTGTTTCACCAGCACGACGATGTTAGGCATGGGTCTGCTCCGACCTCCCGGGTTACGAGCCGCTAGCGCGGAGAATACGTCTGTACGCCCGCATCTGTCCGTTGAGGCCGATGTTACCCACCAGTAACTCAGGGGCAAGCCGAGCAGCGTGCGAGCGGCCGTGACAGTGCCCACAGTGCCGCCGTCCCGCCCGGCCGGCCGGGCTTGAGCGGCCACTTGGAGTCATTGGTTACTCTCTTTGCATGCAGGGCCGCGTGGGACTGGTGACCGACTCCACCTCGAGCATCCCGGCGGCGTTGGCCGCCCAGTGGGGCATCACGGTCGTGCCGACCAACATCCGGATCGGCGGCTACACCCGCGCTGAGCACAACGTCCCGAAGGAAGTGCTGGTCAGGGCACTCGAGGGGGAGATGGACGTGGCCACGTCCCCGCCCGATCCGGAAGGCTTCGCCTGGGCGTACGAGCAGCAGGCCGCGCGTGGCGCGGACGAGGTGGTGTCCGTCCACATCTCGAGCAGGCAGTCCGAGACGTACGAGATCGCCAGGAAGGCGGCCGCCCGCAGCCCCGTGCCGGTGCACGTCGTCGACTCCGGCACCACGGGCATGAGCCTGGGCTTCGCGGTGCTCGCCGCCGCGCGGGTCGCCGGTGCCGGTGGCGGGGCGCGGCGCGTGATGGACGCGCTCACCCGCCGGCTCGAGGGCAGTGCCGAGCTGATCTACGTCGACACGCTCGAGTACCTGCGCAGGGGCGGTCGCATCGGCGCCGCGGCCGCGCTGATCGGTAGCGCACTGTCACTGAAGCCCCTGCTGACCATGCGGAACGGTCAGGTGACCCCGCTGGACAAGGTGCTGGGCACCGAGCGGGCCATGCGCAAGCTGATCGAGCGGGCCGTGGGGAAGGCCGACGGCAGGTCGGTCGACATCGCGATCGAGCACTTCGGCGCGCGGGACCGGGCGACGAAGCTCGCCGACCGGCTCAGGCCCCGGCTGCCCGGGGTCCGCGAGATCACGTTCACCGAGGTCAGCTCCACGATCGGCGTCCACCTGGGTCCCGGCGCCGTGGGGATCACGGTTTCACCCACCTGAGTGCTTACCACCGCCACGGAAGCGGAGCAGCGGAGCGACCAAACTACTATGCAGTAACCTGCCGCGAATGGATGCAGTGTCGCAGCTTCCGCTGACCGGAGAGCGCACCGTGCCCGGAATCGTGGAGGAGAACTACTGGTTCCGGCGCCATGAGGCGGCCTACCTCGCGCTGCGTCCCTACTGCGTGGACGCGTTCGTGCTGGAGGCCGGCTGCGGCGAGGGTTACGGCGCCGACCTGCTCGCCCGGGGTGCGGTCGGGGTGCTCGGGCTCGACTACGACGCGCTGACGCTGCGGCACGTCGCACGCGCCTACCCCAGCGTGTTCCCGGCGCGGGCCAACCTGGTCGCACTGCCCGTCCGTTCGTCCACTGTGGACGTCGTGGTGAACTTCCAGGTGATCGAGCACCTGTGGGACCAGGCCGGCTTCCTCGCCGAGTGCCGGCGCGTGCTGCGCCCGGGCAGCCGGCTGCTGATCACCACGCCGAACCGGATCACCTTCTCCCCCGGTCGCGACACCCCGCTCAACCCGTTCCACACCAGGGAGCTCTCCCCGGCCGAGCTGGCGGACCTGTTGCGGGCAACGGGGTTCGACGTCGAGTACCTGGCGGGCCTGCGGCACGGCACGCGGCTGCGGGCACTGGACGAGGAGTTCGGCTCGCTCATCGACGCACAGGTGGCGGTCGCCGTGTCGGGTGAACCGTGGCCGTCCGGGCTGCGCGACGCCGTCGCCTCGGTCACCGCCGCCGACTTCGCCATCACCACCGACGACCTGGAGTCCAGCCTGGACATCGTGGCCGTGGCGGTCACTTC
Organism: Actinophytocola sp.; assembly: GCF_045807065.1. Classification (GTDB taxonomy): domain Bacteria; phylum Actinomycetota; class Actinomycetes; order Mycobacteriales; family Pseudonocardiaceae; genus Actinophytocola. The sequence goes on from NZ_JBJMIE010000052.1 coordinate 15,310, forward strand.
ATGAGCGGAGCTTGCGGAGCGAGTCATCGGCTCGAGACGGAAGGGTCCTTCTGCCTGGTACTGCACAGCCACCTGCCCTGGCTCCCCCACCATGGCGCCTGGCCGGTCGGCGAGGAGTGGCTGTACCAGGCGTGGGCGCACTCGTACCTGCCGATGGTCGACCTGCTCGAACAGCTCGCCGCCGAGGGCCACCGGGACGTGCTGACGCTCGGCGTGACCCCGGTGCTGGCCGCCCAGCTCGACGACCCGTACGCGTTGCGCGCCTGCCACGAGTGGCTCGGCAACTGGCTGCTGCGTGCCCAGTTCGCGGCCACCCACTGGCGGGAGCCGCTGCTGTCCGACCTGGCGGCACACGAGTTCCGCGCCGCGACGAACGCGTTGGCGACGTTCGAGTCCCGTTGGCGCAACGGTTTCTCCCCGATCCTGCGTTCGCTGGTCGACACCGGTGTGATCGAGCTGCTGGGCGGCCCGCTGACGCACCCCTTCCAGCCGCTGCTGCGCCGGCCCGTGCGGTCGTTCGCGCTGCGGGCCGGCCTGGCGGACACCGCACTGCGGCTGGGTCGCGCGCCGGCGGGCATCTGGGCGCCCGAGTGCGGCTACGCACCGGGCATGGAGCACGACTACGCGGCGGCCGGCGTCGAGCGGTTCCTCGTGGACGGCCCGGCACTGCACGGCGACACGCACGCGGGCCGCCCGGTCGGCTCGTCGGACGTCGTGTGCTTCGGCCGCGACCTCGAGGTCACCTACCGGGTGTGGTCGCCGAAGGCCGGCTACCCGGGCGACCCGGCGTACCGCGACTTCCACACGTTCGACCACCCGAGCGGCCTGAAACCCTCGCGGGTGACCGGGAAGCACGTGCCGCCGCACGAGAAGCGCCCGTACGACCCGGCACTGGCCGCCACCGCGGTGGCCAAGCACGCGGACGACTTCGTGTCCACGGTCGTCGCCAGGCTGCGGTCGCTGCGCGCACAGCACGGCCGCCCGGGCCTGGTGGTGGCGGCGTACGACACGGAGCTGTTCGGCCACTGGTGGCACGAGGGCCCGGCGTGGCTGTCGGCGGTGCTGCGGACGCTGCCGAGCGCGGGCGTGCGGGTGACGACCCTGCGTGGCGCACTGGCGGCGGGACACGTGGGCCCGGCCGTGGAGCTGCCGGCGTCGTCGTGGGGGTCGGGCAAGGACTGGCGCGTGTGGGACGGCGAGCAGGTGTCGGACCTGGTCACGGCGGGCGCGGCCCTGCAGGACGAGCTGCTGGCCGTCGCCCCGGTACCGTGGCGGGACCCGGTACGCGACCAGCTGGTGCGCGAGGCGCTGCTGACGCTGTCGAGCGACTGGGCGTTCATGGTCACGAAGGACTCCGCCGCCGACTACGCCCGCCGCCGCGCGAAGGTCCACGGCGACCGGTTCGCCGAGCTGGCGGCCCTGATCCGCGCCGGCCACCCGTCCCGCTTCCCCCGAGCCGAGGCGCTGCGCGCCGAGGACGGGTTGTTCGGCCGACTCGACGCACGGGGGTTGCTGAGCTGATGCGGGTGTTGATGCTGTCGTGGGAGTACCCACCGGTGGTGGTCGGCGGCCTGGGCCGGCACGTGCACGCGCTGGCGACCCACCTGGTCGAGCTGGGTCATGAGGTGGTGGTGCTGTGCCGCCACGACGCCGGGACGGACGCCGTGACCCACCCGACGGTGGAGGTCGAGCACGAGGGCGTCCGGGTCATCCGGGTGGCCGAGGACCCCACCCACCTGACGTTCGAGAAGGACCTGGTGGCCTGGACCCTGGCGATGGGCCACAGCATGGTCCGCGCCGGCCTGCGCCTGGCGTCGTGGCGGCCGGACGTGGTCCACGCCCACGACTGGCTGGTGACCCACCCGGCCATCGCACTGGCCGACTTCCTGGCCGTGCCCCTGGTGGCGACGATCCACGCGACGGAGGCAGGCCGCCACAGCGGCTGGCTGTCCCAGCCGATGAACCAACAGATTCACTCGGTCGAGTGGTGGCTGGCCAACCGCGCCGACGCCCTGATCACCTGCTCGGCGTCCATGCGCGCGGAGGTCTCCCACCTGTTCGAGATCACCGACATCGCCGTGATCCACAACGGCATCTCCCCCCGAAGCTGGCGCCCGTCACCGGCAACGGTCCGCGCCGCCCGCGAACGCCACTCCCCCGACGGCACCCCGGTGGTGGTCTACTTCGGCCGCCTGGAGTGGGAGAAGGGCGTCCACGACCTGCTGGCGGCACTCCCCCGCGTGCGCCGGGCATTCCCGGGCACCCGCCTGGTGGTGGCAGGCCAGGGCCGGCAGGCGTCGGCACTGGTGGCACAGTCCCGAAAGCTACGGGTCCGCCGCTCGGTCGACTTCGTGGGTCACCTGCCCGACCGCACACTGGTGGCCCTGCTGGCAGCGGCGGACGTGGTGGTCCTGCCGTCGAGGTACGAACCGTTCGGCATCGTGGCCCTGGAAGCAGCGGCGGCGGGTGCCCCGCTGGTGGCCTCAACGGCAGGCGGCCTGGCAGAACTGGTGGTGGATGGCGTCACGGGCCTGTCAGTGACCCCAGGCGACGTGGAGGGAATCGCGGAAGCCATCCAGGCCGTGCTGACCGACCCGACTGGCGCGGCCCGCCGAGCCCGCGCGGCAAAGGCAAGGCTGGCCGCGGAGTTCAACTGGCAGGGCATAGCCGAACAGACCGCGGACGTCTACCGAACGGCAGAGGTTCGCGACCACCCGACACTGGGCCGCCCGAAGATCGCCACAGGCAACGCCTTCACCGTCTAGCCAACGAACAAATCACCAAGCGATCAGGACGACCTGACCTATTTGGCAACCCTTTGCCAACCCATCTGCCACCCCTCACTACACCCCGCCCCCGGCCCGGCCCTCATCCCCAGCCCACCCTGGCCCCGACCCGGCCCCATCCATCCCCGCCCGCCCGGCATCCATCCTCGCCCGCCGGCCCCGGCAGGGCCCACCTCGGCCCCGGCCCGTTCCCACACCATCCGGCCCCGCCCCGCCCCGACCGGCCCCGGCCCGTCCCATCCCTCGCCCCCGGCCCGGCCCCCATCCCCAGCCTGGCCCCGACCCGGCCCCATCCATCCCCGCCCGCCCGGCATCCATCCTCGCCCGCCGGCCCCGGCAG
>NZ_JBJMIE010000053.1:0-14601 GCF_045807065.1 Actinophytocola sp.
CGGCTGTACGTGAACGGCATGCTGTCCGCCGCGCAGGTGGGAGTGACGGTCCTGCCGGCGAACGGGCCGTTCACCATCGGCCGCGGCAGGTGGAACGGTGGGAACGCGGCGTACTTCCCACGCGTCGTCGACGAGGTCCGCGCCTACGGCAAGGCGCTGTCCGACGGCGAGGTCCGCAAGCTGCACGACGAGGCCGTCGACTCGGACCTCGGGTACTACCGGTTCGACGGTGACGTCACGGGCGCCGCGGCCGTCGACTCGACGTGGCGGCACTACGACGCGACGCCGACCGACGGCGTGACCTACGGGCAGGGGGTGAGTGGACAGGGCCTACAGCTGGACGGCACCGGTTTCCTGACCGGGCCGGCCGGGTTGCCCATGCACGACAGCTTCACGGTGTCGGGCTGGGCGAGGCTGACCAGGGACGACAGGGTCGCCACGATCGTCGGCCAGGACGGCGCCCGGATGTCCGGGTACGCGTTGCAGTACCGGCCGGAGCTGAACCGATGGGTTTTCGCGGGGTACTCATCGGACAGTGACGGCGCGCAGCTGACGTACGCGGCGGATCTGGTGCCGCCGAAGCTGAACGAGTGGACGCATCTGGCGGGCGTGTACGACTACCCGGCGCGGCAGCTGCGGCTGTACGTGAACGGGCAGCTGGTCGGGTCGAGGAACAACGTCGTGCTGTGGCCGGCCGCCGGCAGGGTCGTGATCGGCCGGGGCAAGGTCAACGGCGTGTCCGCCGGGTTCTTCACCGGCACGCTCGACGAGGTCAGGGTCGCCGAGGGCGTGGTCACCGACGCCGCGATCGCGGGCCGCGGTGGTTGGGGAGCCCCGCAGGCCGGTCAGCTCGGCCGGTTCGTCAACGGTGCCGGCGACCACTACACCGGCGGCACCGACGCGATCCGGCCCGGCTACCACTTCGAAGGCACGCTGGGCCGGCCGGCGGCGGACGGGCCGAACACCGCGATGCTGCACGCCTGCCAGCAGGGGACCGACGCGTTCACGTCCACCGACCCGGCCTGCGAGGGTGCGACCGTGGTCGGGGACGTCGGGTTGGTCTACACGGTCGCGCCGACCAACGTCCCGACCATCCCGATCTACCGGTGCCTCGGTGGCACGGACCGGTTCGAGTCGAGGTCCAGCACGTGTGAGGGCGGCACCCGGCAGAGCCTGCTCGGCTACTCGGTGGCCTACGGCACGCTGGCGCGCTACTTCCTGCCCGGCTTCGACCACATCACCACCGTGGACGGTGCGCCGGCGGCGTACACCGCCGAAGGGCCGCAGGGGCTGCTCGCGCTGGTCGCGTCGGATGGCACGACCCCGCTGATGAGCTGCCGCAACGGCGCGGACACGTTCGTGTCGACGGACTCGGCGTGCGAGGGCGCGACGGTCCTCGGCTCGCTCGGCCAGATCTGGACGACCGCGCCCGCGGCGCCCAACAAGCCGATCTACCGGTGCACAGCCGGCACGGACAGCTTCGTGGCGCTGGAAGCCGACTGCGGGGGATACCCGGTGGACAAGGAACTGGGCTACACGCTCGTCGACGTGCCGGCCGTGACGGCGGTGTTCGCGTGATGACTGGAGGAACCGTGCGCCGCAGACGCGTGGCGACCGTGCTGTCGTCGGTGTTGGTCGTCTCGGCCGTCGTGGGGCTGCCGGGTCAGGCGTCGGCGGCGTCGGGGCCGTCGGTGCCGCTGCCGCCGACCAGTTCCACGCCGGTCACCGAGCAGACGATGACGTCGCGCGACACCGACGAGGCGACCTCGAAGGAGCTGCACGGCAACCAGCCGGCGAGTGGTGGCCTCGCCGACGGCGGCGGCACCAACAAGGCCACGCCGCTGGCGCCGTCGGCGAAGTGGGACGTGTCGGGCCAGACGGGGGACTTCACGTGGTCCTACCCGCTGCGGGTGCCGCCCTCGCCCGGCGGGTTGGCACCGGACCTGGCGCTGTCCTACGCGTCGTCCACGGTGGACGGGAGGACGAGCGCGACGAACAACCAGGCGTCGTGGGTCGGGGACGGCTGGGACCTGTCGGTCGGGTACATCGAGCGCTCCTACCTGCCCTGCGCGCTGGACACCATGGACGGCACCACGCCGCCGACCGTCGGCGACCTGTGCTGGCGCAGCGACAACGCCACCGCCTCCTACGACGGCAAGGGCGGTGACCTCATCCGCAACGACGCCGACGGCAAGTGGCGCGTCGGCTACGACGACGGCTCCCGGGTGGAGCGGATCGGCAACCCCGGCGAGGCGGGGGAGTCGTGGAAGATCACCACGGTCGACGGCACCCAGTACTTCTTCGGCTCCCGTGACGACGCGCACTCGAAGTGGACCGTGCCGGTGTTCGGCGACGACGCCGACGACCCGTGCCACCAGACGTCCGGTTTCGAGGCCTCGCACTGCGTCATGCCGTGGCGGTGGAACCTGGACGAGGTCGTCGACCGCAACGGCAACATGATCCGCTACGACTACACCGTCGAGACCAACTCCTACGGCATGAACCGCAAGGACGCCGCGGTCTCCTACGTCCGCGGCGGCACGCTCTCCTCGGCCGAGTACGGCCTGAACACCGCCAACACCAAGCCCGCCACGGCCCGCGTCGACTTCGCGGTCGCCGACCGGTGCGTGCCGGGCAGCGACTGCGTGGCGGCCAACAAGGACAACTGGCCGGACGTGTCGTGGGACGACAAGTGCGACACCGCCACCTGCAAGGACAAGTACTCGCCGACGTTCTGGTCCACCAAGCGGCTGGACACCGTCACCACCAGCGTGCGGGACGGGTCCACGTACAAGCCGGTCGAGAGGTGGACCCTGGACCAGCAGTTCCCGAGGAGCGGCGACGGTGAGAAACCGGCGCTGTGGCTCAAGGGCGTCAAGCACACCGGCCTCGCCGGGACCCCGGTCGACCTGCCCGAGGTGGTGTTCGAGGGCAGGGGGATGTCCAACCGGGTGGTGAAACAGGACGGCATCGGCCCGTTGCTGCGGTACCGGATCACCGCGATCGTGTCCGAGACCGGCGGCGTGATCACGGTGAACTACGCGGAGCCGGACTGTGTCACGGCGCCGGCGCACCCGGAGAGCAACACCCTGCGGTGCTATCCGGTGAAGTGGGCGAAGAAGGACTTCGCCGAGCAGACCGACTACTTCCACAAGTACGTCGTCTCCTCCATCACCGAGTCCGACCGGCTCGCCACCAACACCGAGCAGGAGACCAGGTACCAGTACCTCGACGGCGCGGCGTGGGCGTACGACGACTCCGAGTTCACCAAGGACGATCACCGCGACTGGAACGTCTTCCACGGCTTCCGGCGCGTGCGGATCACGCGCGGCAAACCGGGTGACCTGACCGGCCCGCAGACCATGACCGAGGAGCGCTACTACCAGGGCATGGACGGCGACAAGCTGCCGAACAACGCCACCAGGTCGGCTTCGGTGTCCGACACCGAGAACGTCAGCTACGCCGACAGCCCGTGGCTGCGGGGCTTCAAGTACGAGACGGTCGTGCACGACGGCACCTCGGAGCGGGTGGTCAGCAAGGCGATCACCACGCCGTCGGTCCAGGGCCCGGTCGCCACCCGCGGCACGATCAAGGCCTACCTCGTCCGCCCCGGCACCCAGACCGCCTACACGGCGCTCGCCTCCGGTGGTTGGCGCAGGACCCGCACCGAGCAGACCTTCGACAGCAGCGGGCTGGTGACCGAGACCAACGACCTCGGCGACATGGCCACCGCCGCCGACGACAGGTGCACGACCACCCAGTACAAGCGGGACGCCGGCAGGTGGCTGATCGACATGCCGTGGCTGACGAAGACGTTCGCCACGGCCTGCACGGCCACCCCGAAGTTCCCGGACGACGCCGTCTCCGCGGCCCGGACGTGCTACGACGGCTCGTGCACGGACGGCCCGACGCGCGGGAACGTCACGCGCACCGAGGAGCTGGACTCGTGGCCGGGGACCGACCCGGTCACGACCCTCGTGTCCACCTCGGTGTACGACGACTACGGCCGGGTGACCTCGGTGAAGGACGCCAAGGACCACGAGACGAAGACCGCCTACACGCCGGCCGAGGGCGGTCCGGTGACCAGGACCGTGGTGACCAACCCGGCCGGCTTCACCACCGCGACGACACTGGAGACCGCGTTCGGCCAGCCGGTGAAGGTCGTCGACGCCAACGACTTCACCACCGAGACCGCGTACGACGCACTGGGCCGCACGACCGAGGTGTGGCTGCCCGACCGGCCGCGCTCACCGGACGTGCGGGGCAACCGGTACTACTCGTACGCCTACCACAACGACGCGCCGACCGTGGTCACGACGACGGCCGTCGGGCCGAACGGCAACTACACCAGCGGCACCGAGCTGTTCGACGGGTTGTCACGGCCGCGGCAGCAGCAGGTGCCCTCGCCGGGTGGCGGCCGGCTGATCATCGACACCCGGTACGACTCGCAGGGGCGGCCCTACAGGACGACGAAGCCGTACTTCAACGACGCGCCGGTGGACGACAAGATCTGGGTCGCCAGTGACGTCGAGATCCCGAGCCAGACCGTCACCACCTACGACGGCGCCGGCCGGCCCACGGTCGCGACCGTGAAGACCGGCGGCGACGACGCGTGGCGCACCACGACCGAGTACGGCGGCGACCGGGTCACGGTCACGCCGCCGGCCGGCGGCACGGCCACCACGACCCTGACCGACGCCCGCGGCCAGACCACGGAGCTGCGCCAGTACCACGGGCCAGTGGGCAGTGCCTACGACAGCACGACGTACGCCTACACCCCCGCGGGTCAGCTGGCGCGGCTCACCGACCCGGCCGGCCAGGTCTGGCAGCACACCTACGACCTCCACGGCCGGGAGACCGTCACCGAGGATCCCGACAAGGGCAGGTCGACGCTGACGTACAACGAGCTGGGACAGCCGGTCAGCACGACCGACGCCCGTGGCACCACGCTCGTGTACGACTACGACGCCCTCGGCCGCCGCAGGGCGGAACACCTCGGCACCGCGACCGGTCCGGTGCGGGCGGAGTGGACCTACGACACCGTCGAGTCGGGGAAGGGCCTGCCGGCCTCGTCGACCCGCTACGTCGACGGCCTCGCCTACCGCTCGGAAGTCGTCGCCTACGACCAGCTCGGCCGTCCGGCCGGCACGACGGTCACCATCCCGGCGACCCGTGAGGAACCGGCACTGGCCGGCACGTACACGAGCTACCAGTCGTACGAGGCGGACGGCAGCGTGGCGGCCACGACGTACCCCGAGATCGGTTCACTGCCGACCGAAACCCTGACCTACACCTACGACGACCTCGGCGAGCTCACGACGGCGAGCGGCGGCTACGACGGCGAGACGGCCGACTACGTCACGGCCACCGAGTACACCCGCTACGGCGAGCTGGCCAGGACCCGGCTGGGTTCCCCCGGCAGGCAGGTGTGGCTGTCGAACTACTACGACACCAACACGCGCAGGCCCATCAGGTCCATCGTGGACGCCGAGGTCGCGAACCCGAAGCAGTCGGACGTGAACTACGCCTACGACCCGTTCGGCAACGTGACGTCCATCGCGGACACCTCGGACGTCCAGTGCTTCCGGTACGACTACGTGCAGCGGCTGACCGAGGCCTGGACGCCGGGTGCGGGCTGCGCCGCCGACCCGTCCGTGACCGCGCTGGCGGGGGTGGCCCCGTACTGGCAGTCGTTCACCTACGACGCGTCCGGCAACCGGCTGACGCAGACGCAGCACGCGGCGGCCGGCAACACGGTCCAGACATCGACCTACCCGTCCGGTGGGCACAAGCTCGCGTCGGTGGCCACCGCGGGGCCGGGCGTGAACACCTCCGGTGCGGTCACCTACGACGAAACCGGGAACGTCAGGACCAAGCCGGGCCAGGTCCTGGAGTGGGACGCCGAAGGCCACCTGGCGAAGCTCACCGAGGGGAGCAGGACCACGGAGTTCCGCTACGACGCGGCCGGCAACCGCCTGCTGCGCCGCGACTCCACCGGCTCCACCCTGTACCTGGGCGGCCAGGAGCTGCGCGTGACCAAGGCGACCGGGAAGGTGTCGGCCACCCGCTACTACGCCTACGGCAACCAGACCGTGGCGATGCGCGACCCGGCCGGACTGACCTGGCTCGCCGCCGACAGCCAGGGCACCGCACAGCTCGCGGTCGACAGTGCCACCCTGGCGGTGACCCGGCGCCGCCAGACCCCGTTCGGCGGTGCGCGCGGCCAGGCGGTGACCTTCCCCGGGGGGAAGGGGTTCGTGGGCGGCACAACGGATCCGACGGGCCTGGTGCACCTGGGCGCCCGCGAGTACGACCCGGCGCTGGGGCGGTTCCTGTCGGTGGACCCGAAGCTGGCGCTGGGTGATCCGCAGATGATGAACGGCTACACCTACGCCGACAACAGCCCGCTGACCAAGATGGACCCGAGCGGCATGGCCCCGATCTGCAACAAGTTCGGCGACTGCATGCAGGGCCACGACACGGGTGCCTCGGACCCGACCGTGTGGCCGGCGGAACGCGCGGCCCGCGAGAAGAACGCCCGCAAGTGGGCCACCGAACACCCGGACCCGCGCAAGATCTCCCGCCCGAAGACGGACCGCTACAACGGCGACAACCTGTTGGTCGGCATCCACGGCCCGTCGTGGGAGGAGGAAGAGGCCAAGTTCATGGCCAACCTCGACGCCGCGATCCAGGCCAGCCACGACGGGGCGTGGGCCCCGGACGGCTTCAGCGTGTCGCTCTGCGCCGACGGGGGTCTCGCGGTCATCTTCAGCGGCAGCTTCTGCCTGGTCATCGACGGCCAGGGGATCGCCTACCAGCCCGAGATCGGCTCAGCTCTGCCGGGCCTGTCCACGGGGTACTACGACGAGCTGTGGCCCATGGCCAAGGCGATGGCGGCGGACGCCGGGGCGCTGATGCCCAAGATGCCCGGAGTGTCCATCAAGGTCAACAACTCGCCCGCGAAGAAGGGGACGGGCCAGGGGGTGACGGTGACCCACCCCCTGGTGGGTGAACGCCTCGGCATGAAGTGGGGCTTCGACTCCGATTTCAGGCACCTGCAGTCGGTCGGCTTCTCGTTCCCGGGCGGGGAGGCCTCGGCCACCTACGACGGCAACTACACCACCGGGTACGTCGTCCGGTGGGACCACCTGTTCTCCCTGTACGACCCCAAGGAACACGACTTCTTCGGGTTCTACAAGTAGGTGGTAACCCGGCCCGGCGGGGGCATCCCGCCGGGCCGGCGATCTGGATCGGGACCGTCGGGTACGTGCTCACCCCGGTGCCGAGCGCGCCCGACCGCCGCGCCCGCGTCGGTTGCCCGACCAGTGACACCAGGCGGTCATGTCGAGTAGCACTTCCAGCTGTACGGATCGGACGCGGAGGTGTACTGGGAGAAGGCGGCCTCGTTGAAGCGGTACTGCCAGGCACAGGCGTCGTCCACGTCGAGCGACACGTGTGCGCCGGTGGGGGTGACGCAACGCCAGTCGGCGGCGGTCGTGCCGTCGAGGCTGACGCCGCCGATGTCGCCGGTGGACCGGCAGTACGCGCTGAGGTCGAGACCGCCGAGTTGGCGGTAGGTGGGTGCGGTGGTGAGGGTGACGGTGGTGGAGGTGCTGCCCGGTGGCAGGGTCACCGTCCCGTTGGCGTTGTCGACGGTGCCCGCGGTCGCGGAGGCGATGTTGCCGGTGAACGCGGGCACGGTGAACACGACGCCGCCGGCCGGTGCCGTCCCCGACAGCGTGAGGGTGATGTCCTTGCCGCTGCTGGTGATGGTGGCGCCCATGCGGTTGCCGCCGGCGATGGGGTAGTTGGCGGCACCGACCGTCTTCCCGGTGCGCAGCCACTCGGTGGGGACCCCGCGGCCGACGACGACCCGACCGTCGGACTTCTCGGCGATCAGCGAGTCGACGAGGACCTTGCTGGCGTTGGCCTGGCCCCACATGTGCGGGCTGGACCCGGTGCCGGCGGTGGCGTGGCCGCCGGGGGTCCATGCGGTGGCACCGGCCGAGGGAATGCCTTCCCACCAGGAGAACGGGGCGCTCTGGGTGTTGTTGACCATGAACTCGTAGTCGTAGACGCCCTCGCTGCGGTGCCTGGCGCTGGCCAGTCCGGCCTCGCCGTAGCCGGCGTTGTACCCGGTGCTGTAGCCGGTGTAGCCGCCGTAGGTGTGGCTGGGCAGGCCCGCCAGGTGGGCGAACCCGTAGTCGTAGGTGGCGTCGAGCAGCGTGGTCATCGGGCCCGTCTGAGCGGCGCCGAACAGGTAGCCGTCCCAGTTCCACCGGCCGAACAGCAGGAAGGAGGCCCAGTTGGCGTCGTTGGTGTTGCCGCAGCGGTCGGCGGTGTTCGGGAGGTCCACCGCACAGGGGAGGTAGCCGAGGTGGTTGGCGGAGATGGTCTTCTGCAGCTGGGTGTTCACCGCGGAGAACAGGGTGTTGTACTCGTTGCCGGCCCAGGTCGCCTCGGTGGTGTTGCCCAGCTTGTCGGCGATGTACCGGTACGCGAGCAGGCCGAGCAGGGCGGACTGGTCGTCGATCGTCCAGTTTCCCTCGGTGTCGACGGCGTTGGAGGACCTCATGGTGCCGCCGGGGCCGGTGGCGTTGGCGGCGATGGCGTGGGCGTTGTTCTGGATCTGGGCGAAGTTTGCCTGGACGAACGCCTTGTCCCCGCTCTTCTCCAGGTAGACCGCCCAGGGCCAGCTGAACTTGTAGACGGCGTCGGGGTACTCGTTGGTGATGAGCGTCCTGAGGTAGGCGTGCGCGTTGGCCAGGTCGCCCTGGGTCAGCAGGCTGGTGAGGATGCCGATCAGGTCGTGGTCGAACAGCCGGTCGTAGTTGTTCTCGCCGACGTTGAGGTTGTTGCCGTCCTTGACGATGTTGGTGTAGATGTACCCGGCCTTGATGGCGTTGACCAGCCGCGGATCCGGCAGGTTCAGCGTGACCACGCCGGCGAGCCTGGCGTCCCAGTACGAGGTCATGTGGCTGTAGTGGGCGTCGAAGCCGCCCGCGGCGGACAGCGCGCTGTCGGCGGGCCAGGAGTAGCCGTTGCCGAACCGGTCCGTCGCGATCACGTAGTCGTGCACGACGGTCTGTCCGGCGGCGACGGTGGTGGGGGCCGAGTTGAGCGGCAGGAGGCCGGCGGACGGCGCCGGGTTCTCGGTGTGCTGGACGGTGTCGTGGTTGGTCACGCTGACGCGTGAGTACACGGCCTCGTAGTCGTTGCCGGCGAGGGTGACCAGGTCGGCGAAGTTCGTGATCCGGACCGTGGTGTTGTCCCGTTCGAACTGGGTGACCAGAGCGGGGTAGTAGCCGCCCGCGTTGTACCACTGCATGGTGGCGGGGTTGTTGTAGATCCCGAACCCGACGGTCACGTTCTTGCCGGCCCGGATGTGGAAACTGCCGTCGTTGTAGGCGAAGGGAGCGTCCTGGTCGCCGTCCCACCCGAGGACGCCGATGGCGGCCGGGAGGGCGGCGGCCTGGGCCGCCGGGGGATGCGGGGGCGCGCCGGTGAGCGCGATGCCGAGTAACAGGACCGCGGCGACGGAACCCGTTCGGCGGAAGCCGGGCCTTCGGACGGTGGGCATGGGGGTTTCCTCTCCATGCGGAGCGAGGTGGGCAGGGTGGAAGCTCGCTTTTTTACACGTTCAAATTCGGCAACACCGAGGTTGCCGGAACCACGGGACGGGTGTCAACCCTGGCGGTGCGCTACCGGCCGGGCGGATTCGCGCTGGATGACCGGATGACCAGCCGGGGTGGTAGCAGCGTGTTGCGCGGGGGAGCGTCGGCGGGGGCGAGGAGGGCGGCGACGACGTGCCGTCCGACGTCCTCGATGGGTTGGCGGATGCTGCTCAGCTCGAGGACGGCGGCGGTGGGCGTGTCGTCGAACCCCACGATGGCGAGGTCGCGGCCGACCTCCAGACCCCGGCGCAGCGCGGCGCGGGCCGCCCCGGCGGCCAACGTGTCGGTCGCGGCGACGATCGCGGTGGGTGGTTGCGGCCGTGCCAGCAGGGCGGCGGTCATCTCGATGGACGCCTGGACGGAGTCCGGGCCCCGGACGTCCAGCCCGTGGCAGAGCGCGGCCAGCCCGTGCCGTTCGACGCTGCTGTGCCAACCCCGGGCCCGGCGGTCACCGACGTTGCTGCCGGCCGGCCAGCCCACGAAGCCGATCCGTCGGTGTCCCCGGTCGACGAGGTGGTCCACGGCGGCGGACGTGCCGGCCACGTTGTCCACGTCGACCCAGCGGTAGGCGTCGGCGTCGGAGTCGTCGTGGCCGAAGGCGACGAAGGGAATCCCGTTCTCGTGCAGTACCGCGGGCCGCGGGTCGTCGACGGTGATGTCGTAGAGCACGAAGGCGTCGGCGGCCCCGCCGCGGAACAGGCGGATCGCGCTGTCGGTCTCCGCCACGCGGTCGCCGGCCGTGTACAGCAGCAGGTGGTGGTCGGCCGGGCGGCCGGCCTCGGCCAGGGAATGCAGGAATCGGTCGTGGATACCGGCGAGCGTTCCCGAGCTCTGCGGTTCGATCCGGTAGCCGATCATCCGCGACGAGCTGCTCTGCAACGCCTGCGCCGACCGGTTCGGGTGGTAGCCGAGCAGGTCGATGACCTGCTCGACCCGCCGCCGCGTGGCCGGCTTCACCTTGTGCGGCGCGTGCAGCACGTTCGAGACGGTCTGTCGGGACACCCCCGCCTCACGGGCGACGTCGGTGAGGGTCGGGGAGTCGAACGGCTTCGCCACCTGGTGTTTCGCCATGTCTCCCCTCCTCCCTCGCCCCGGACATTCTGCCGCACCCGGCGGGCGGCCGACGCGCCATGCCTCCCGCCGCCCTTCGTGCGCGGGCACCGCCGGCAACTGGGTGTCAGCCGACCAGGGGCGCTCCGATTGGGACGGTCGTCAGGCAACGGCAACGGCTGCCTGTTCGTGTTTCGGCCGCTGGACGAACTGGCGTTCGTGTCACTTCGTGTGGGTCAGGAAGAAGTCCCGGACGTCCTCGGCGAGCAGTTCCGGCACCTCCATCGCGGCGAAGTGACCGCCGCGCTCGAACTCCGACCAGTGCCTGATGTCGTACAGCCGCTCGGCCAGCGGTCGCACCGACTGCGTGATGTCGTGCGGGAGCACCGCCACGCCGACCGGCACCGGGCACGGCACGGCGGGCCCGCGGGGAGTGTCGTGGTGCAGCCGCGCGGAGGAGGCCGCGGTGGCCGTCAGCCAGTACAGCGAGATGTCGGTGAGCATCCGGTCGTCACTGATCCGCGAGCGCGGGTCGGTCCACTGCGCGAAGCGCTCGGCGATCCAGACCAGCTGGCCGACCGGCGAGTCGGTCAGCGCGTAGCCGATGGTCTGCGGGGTGAGGGCCTGCAGAGCCTGGTACGGCGGACGGTTCGTGATCAGCTTCCTGATCTTGTCCAGCCGGACCTCGTCCGTTTCGGACAGTTCGATGTCGGCGTCCGGGACCGGCCGGGTGGGCAGGTAGTTGACGTGCGCGCCGAGGACCTGCTCGGGTGCCACCGAGCCGAGCGCCAGTGAAATGCCCGCGCCGAAGTCGCCGCCGTGCGCGCCGTAGCGCTCGTACCCGAGACGGCGCATCAACTCGGCCCAGGCCCGGGCGATCCGGACGGCATCCCAGCCGCGCTCGTGCGTCGGCCCGGAGAAGCCGTAACCCGGGATGGACGGGATCACCAGGTGGAAGTCGCGCGACAGCGGCTCGACCATGTCGAGGAACTCCAGGAACGAACCGGGCCAGCCGTGGGTGAGGACCAGCGCGAGCGCGTCCGGTCTCGACGACCGGACGTGGACGAAGTGGATGTTCTGGCCCTCGATCTCGGTGGTGAAGTGCGGAAGCTCGTTGAGGGTGGCCTCGTGCTCGCGCCAGTCGTAGCCCGTGCGCCAGTACTCGGCCAGCACCCTGAGCCGCGCCAGCGGGAAGCCGTAGTCCCACCCGGCGTCGGCGACCTCGTTGGGCCAACGGGTGCGGGAGAGCCGGTCGGCCAGGTCGTCGAGGTCGGCCTGGGGGATGTCGATGCGGAACGGCGTGATCATGTTCTGTGCTCCGTGCGGGTTCATTCAATGGCCTAACGTTCGAGTGACTAACGTTTATATTCCGAACGGTAGCACGGTCGTTAGTCCGCCCAACGATTCGTTAGACTCGCCACATGGAGAACCCAGCGGAGGAAACGCCCGCCAGGTGGGAGCGCCTGCCCAGCTGGCTGCTCACCCAGACCGCCAGCCACGCGCACCGCCTGGTGGGCGACGCGTTCTCGGCCGTCGGCGCCCGCGGCTACCACTACCGCCTGCTGGCGACGCTGGAGGAGTCCGGCCCGGCCAGCCAGGCCGCACTGGGCCGCGGCAGCGGCATCCACCTCAGCGACATGGTCGCGGCGATCAACGAGCTCGCCGATCGCGCGCTGGTCGAGCGCGCTCCGGACCCCACCGACCGGCGGCGCAACATCATCTCGTTGACCCCCGCGGGCAAGCGACAACTGCGACGACTGGACAAGCGCCTGTCCGAAACCCAGGACGAACTGCTGGCCCCACTGTCGCCCGAGGAACGGCAGCGGTTGACCGAGCTGCTGTCCACGCTGTTGGACCACCACAACCGGCGAACCGGCACGCGCCACTGACTCGCCGGCTTCGTCCTCTCGGCGACCGTGCTCGACAAGCTCGTGCTTCGCGCTGGCTGGCCGTGGCTCGGCGCACTGTCCTGTGTGCACTCCGGGCAGCGCGGCGGCAGGCTTCGTTGAGCCGGATGCCGTAGTCTCGGTGCGTGGCGACTGAGGTGAGAGTGGACGTCGACCCGGCCGAGGTCGGGTTCGACGGGGCACGGCTGCGGCGTGTCGACCGTCGTTTCGCCCGGTACGTCGAGGACGGGTTGCTGCCCGGCTACCTCGCCGTGGTGAGCAGGCACGGCCGGATCGCGCACGTCGTCTCCCACGGCCACCGTGACGTCGAGGCGGGTGCCCCGGTGGAGCCCGACACGATCTGGCGCATCTTCTCGATGACGAAGCCGATCACGTCGGTGGCCGCGATGACGTTCGTCGAGGAGGGCCTGATCGACCTCACCGATCCGGTCTCGCGGTGGTTGCCCGAGTTCGCGCAACCACGGGTCTACACCAGAGGTTCCGCGCTGGCGCCGGTCACCGAGCCCGCGACCGAGCCCATCCGGCTGTGGCACCTGCTGACGCACACCGCGGGGCTCACCTACGGCTTCCACCACACGCACCCGGTCGACGCGATCTACCGCGCGGCGGGGTATGAGTGGGGCACACCGAAGGGCCTGGACCTCGCCGCGTGCAGCCGCGCGTGGGCGCAGTTCCCGCTGGTGTTCCAACCCGGCAGCGAATGGAACTACTCGGTGGCCACCGACGTGCTGGGCCGGCTCGTCGAGGTGCTCGCGGACAAGCCGCTCGACGAGGTGTTCGCGGAGCGGATCTTCGGGCCGCTGGGCATGACCGACACCGGTTTCTGGACCACCGACACCGACCGGCTCGCCGCGCTGTACGTGCCGGCGCCGGGCACGAAGCGGGTGGTGCGCAACGACGCGTTCGGCGCGCTGGGCACCACCCGTCCGGACTGCCTGTCCGGTGGCGGCGGACTGGTCTCCACCGCGGCCGACTACCACCGCTTCACGCAGATGCTGCTGCGCGGCGGGGAGCTCGACGGTGTGCGGGTCCTGGGCCCTCGCACGGTCGGACTGATGGCGAGGAACCACCTGCCCGGCCACGTCGACCTCGAGGCCTACGGCAGGCCGCTGTTCGCCGAGATGCCGTTCGACGGTTACGGTTTCGGCCTCGGCTTCTCCGTGCTGGAGGACCCGGTGAAGGCCAAGACGCTCTCCACCGCGGGCGAGTTCGCCTGGGGCGGCGCGGCGTCCACCGCATTCTGGGTGGACCCCGCTGCGGACCTGACGGTGGCGTTCTACACCCAACTGCTGCCGTCGAGCACGCACCCGTTCCGGCAGCAGCTGCGTCAGCTGGTGTATCAGGCTCTCGTCGACTGAACGCCCGGTGGCATGACGTCCTGGCTCGTTCGCTGGGGGTTCGCGAGGTCGCGCTGACGGCCCCGGACGACGCCTCGGCGGGT
The DNA here is from genome assembly GCF_045807065.1 of Actinophytocola sp. Classification (GTDB taxonomy): domain Bacteria; phylum Actinomycetota; class Actinomycetes; order Mycobacteriales; family Pseudonocardiaceae; genus Actinophytocola. Next base: position 14,073 of record NZ_JBJMIE010000053.1, read on the forward strand.
CAGTCGACCGGGTGGGCCTGGCGTTCGGCTCGCCGCCGGACCAGCTCCTCGACGGCGCTGGGCAGGGTCGTCTCGAAGTCGATCAGCTTCGCCCACGTCGGGGTCACGACGATCCGGACCATGCCGTCGTGGTAGAGGGAGCGCACCTCGGCCTCCCACTCGACGCGTTGCTCGGCCGTCATCTCGTAGGTGGTGTTCGCCTGCAGGTACTCCTCCGGGATGCCGTCGACGTGGTCCAGCTCGGCTCGGCCGCGGACGAGCAGGATCTTGGGCGGGTGCACCTCGGTGTCGATCGTCAGCGCCACCTGCGGGTTGCGCCGCAGGGAGGGGAGCTTCGGGGCGTTCTTCGTCGTGCACATGACGATCTCCGCGCCGTTCCAGGTGAACGCGATCGGCACGTTGCGGGGGGTGCCGTCCTTGGCGATGTAGGCCAGTCGGGTCACGTCGCGGGCCAGGAGTTCCTGGCTGAGCGGACGGTTCAGGATCTCGGTAATCTCGTTCGGCTGCACAGTTGGCCTCCTGCTTCGTC
>NZ_JBJMIE010000054.1:0-8504 GCF_045807065.1 Actinophytocola sp.
CCGGCCAGCCCGTTGTCCACAGTGGACGCCGCGCGGGCCTGCGCCCGGCCCGCGCGGACCAGGCCACGCAGCATGTGCGGCACGGCCCCGCCCGCCGCGGCGTCGGCGCGCACCCCACGCAGGTCCAGCTTGACCGGCACCAGCAGCGCCTCCTCGGCGGCCACGGCGGCGTCGAACAGCTCCATGCCCTCGGCGGGACTCATCGCGAGGACACCGCCGCGGCTCATCCGCGCCTGGTCGGCGCCGCCGAGGTGCGCGGTCATGCCGTCGGTCTGCGCCCACAGGCCCCACGCCAGGGACACCCCCGGCAGGCCGGCCGCCCGGCGCCTGGTGACCGCGGCGTCGAGGAACGCGTTGGCCGCCGCGTAGTTGGCCTGCCCCGCGGACCCGAACACGCCCGAGGCGGAGGAGAACACGACGAACGCGTCGAGGTGCGTGTCCCGGGTCAGCTCGTCGAGATGGCGCACCGCGTCCACCTTGGGCGCGAACACCGTGGCCAGCCGGTCCGGCGTCAACGCGTCGAGCACACCGTCGTCCAACACACCGGCGGTGTGCACCACGCTGGTCGGGCAGTACTCGGCCAGCAGGGCCGCCACCTGATCCCGATCGGCCACATCGCACGCGACGACCGACACCACCGCACCCAGCCCGGCCAACTCGTCGACCAACTCGGCCGCGCCGTCGGCGGCCGGACCACGCCTGCTCGCCAGGACCAGCCGGCGCACCCCGTGCCTGGACACGAGGTGCCGCGCGGTCAGCGCGCCCAGCGACCCGGTGCCGCCGGTGACCAGGACCGTCCCGTCCGGGCCGAACACGGGCACCTCACCCGGCTGGTCGGTCACCCGCGCGAGCCGGGGCGCCGAGAACGTGATGCCGCGCACCGCGACCTGCGGCTCACCGGAGGCCAGCACCGCACCGAGGACCGCGCCGACACCGTCGGCGTCACCGTCGGCGTCGAGGTCCAGCAGCGTGATCCGGTCCGGGTTCTCCGCCTGCGCGGAACGCACCAGGCCCCACACCGCGGCCGCGGCCACGTCGGTCACCACGCCGTCCCCGGCGGGCACCGCGCCCCGGGTGAGGACCACCAGCCGCTGCTCCTCCGACCCCGCCGCGAGCCATGCCCGGACGATCCCCAGCACCCGGGTGGTGGCCGCCAGCGCGTCGTCCGCACCGGCCACCTCCAGCACCGCGACCGCGGCCGCGTCCAGGTCGGCCACCTGGTCCGCGCCGGTCACCGGCACCCACGGCGGCGCGGGCTCCGCCGCGGTCGCCGGGAGCGCGGTCCACGCCACGCGGAACAACGCGTCGCGGGCGGTCGCCGCCGCGGCGTCCAGCTGCTCGGCCGACACCGGCCGGGACACCAGCGAGTCGACCGACACCACGAGGGCGCCGGTCGCGTCCGCCGCTGTCAGCGACAACGCGGTGGGTCCCGTGGACACCAGGCGCACCCGCAGCGCCGAGGCGCCCGCGGCGTGCAGCACCAGCCCGTTCCACGCGAACGGCAGCACCGGCCGCCCGGGCTCGTCCTCCGGCGCGGCGGCGGCGCCGAGCATCCCCGCGTGCAGACCGGCGTCCAGCAGCGCGGGGTGCAGGCCGAACCGGCCCGCGTCCGCGTGGGCGTCCGCCGGCAGGGCGACCTCGGCGAAGATCTCCGCACCTCGGCGCCACACCGCCCGCAGGCCCTGGAACACCGGCCCGTAGGCGTAGCCGCGCTCGACCAACGCGGAGTAGAAGTCGCCCACCTCGATGCGCCGCGCGCCGGGCGGCGGCCAGGCGGTGAAGTCGTAGCCGGCCTCCCGCGCGGGCGGGGTGGCCGAGAGCAGGCCGGTGGCGTGCCGGGTCCACACGTCGGCATCGGCGTCCGCACGCGAGGAGTACACGTCCACGACGCGGGCGCCGGTCTCCCCCGGCGCACCCACCGCGACGTGGACACGCACCCCGCCGTGCGCGGGCACCACCAGCGGCGCCTCGATCACCAGCTCGTCCAGCACCGGGCACCCGGCCTCGTCACCGGCGCGCACGGCCAGCTCCACGAGCCCGGTGCCGGCGACGAGCACCACGCCGCCGATGGCGTGGTCGGCGAGCCACGGGTGCGACCGCAGCGACAGCCGTGAGGTGAACACCAGCCCGTCGGACTGCGGCAGCCGCACCACCGCACCCAGCAGCGGGTGGTCGGCGGCCGCCTGGCCGAGCGCGACCGCGTCGGTCGGCGCGCCGGCCGGGTTGAGCCAGTAGTTCCGGTGGTCGAAGGCGTAGGTCGGCAGGTCCACCCAGCCCGGCGCCGCGGGCAGCGTCGCGGGCCAGTCCACGGGGACGCCCCGGACGAACAGTTCGGCGACCGCGGCCAGCAGGGTCTGTTGCTCGGGGCGGTCGTCGCGCAGCGCCGCGACGCACGGCGCCGCGGCGGTCTCCTCGACCACGGCGCTCAGGGCCGCGCCGGGGCCCAGCTCCAGGAACACGGCGGCGCCGTGCGCCACGGCCGCCGCGACCCCGTCGGCGAACCGGACCGGCCGCCGCACGTGCTCGGCCCAGTACCCGGGGTCGGCCAGCTCGCCCGGCTCGGCGAGCCGGCCGGTCACGTTGGACACGACGGGGATCCGCGGCTGCTGCCAGGTCACCTCGGCCAGCGCGGCGGTGAGGTCGGCCAGCATCGGCGCCATCCGCGCGGAGTGGAAAGCGTGCGAGACCACCAGCTGTTTGGTCTTGTGGCCCCGCTCCCGCATCCGGTCGGCCGCCGCCAGCACGGCGTCGTGGTCGCCGGAGAGCACCACGGCGGCGGGGCCGTTGACCGCGGCGAGCTCGACGCCGTCGCCCAGGAGCCCGGCCACGTCGTCCGCGCTCGCGGCCACCGCGACCATCGCGCCGCCCGGTGCCAGCGCCTGCATCAGCCGGCCGCGGGCGGCGACGATCCGGGCCGCGTCGCGCAGCGACAGCGCGCCGGCGGCGTGGGCGGCGGTGATCTCGCCGACCGAGTGGCCGAGCACCACGTCCGCCCGCACGCCCCAGGACGTCACGAGCCGCGACAGCGCGGTCCCCACCGCGAACAGCCCGGCCTGGGTGAACACGGTCTGGTCGAGCAGTTCGGCGCTGCCGGCCACGGCGCCCAGCACCACGTCCCGGACCGGGTGGTCGGTCCAGCCGGCCAGGTTGGCGTCCAGCTCCGCGCACGCCTCGTCGAACGCCGCCGCGTACACCGGGTACCGGTCGTACAGCTCCCGGCCCATGCCGACCCGCTGCGAGCCCTGGCCGGGGAACACCAGCGCGACCGGGCCGGGGGTGTCGGCGCTGCCGGTCACCACACCGGAGGCGGCCTCGCCCCGCGCGAGCGCACGCAGCCCGGCGACGGCGTCGTCGGCCGCGGCCACCACGACGGCGCGTTCGCCGAGCACGGCCCGGCGCGACACCAGCGCGTGGGCCACCAGTGCCGGCGGGGCGGCACCGGTGTCGAGGAACGCCGCGAGCCGGGCCGCCTGCGTGGCGAGGGAGGCGGGGCTCGCCGCGGACACGACGAACGGGACGATGCCCCCGGACTCGCCACTCGGCGCCGCCGCACCCTCGGGTGCCTGCTCCGCCGGCGGCGCCTCCTCCAGGATCAGGTGCGCGTTGGTCCCGCTGATGCCGAACGCGGACACCCCGGCCCGGCGCGGGCGGCCGTCGCGTGGCCACTCGCGTGCCTCGGTCAGCAGCTCGACCGCGCCCGCCGACCAGTCCACCCGCGGCGTCGGCTCCGTCACGTGCAGGGTGGGCGGCATGACGCCGTGGCGCAGCGACTGCACCACCTTGATCAGCCCGGCGACGCCCGCGGCGGCCTGCGCGTGACCGATGTTCGACTTCACGGACCCGAGCCACAGCGGGTTGCCGGGCTCCCGCTGCCCGTAGGTGGCCAGGAGCGCCTGCGCCTCGATGGGGTCACCCAGCGCGGTGCCCGTGCCGTGCGCCTCCACCATGTCCACATCGGACGGCAGCAGGCCCGCGCCGGCGAGCGCCTTGCGGATCACCCGTTGCTGCGCCGGACCGTTCGGGGCGGTCAGGCCGTTGGACGCGCCGTCCTGGTTGACCGCGCTGCCGCGCAGCACCGCGAGGATCCGGTGTCCGCGCTCCCGCGCCACCGACAGCCGTTCGAGGACCACCACGCCGGCGCCCTCGGCCCAGCCGGTGCCGTCGGCCGTCGAGGAGAACGCCTTGGACCGCCCGTCGGCGGCCAGCACCCGCTGCCGGGAGAACGCGACGAACGTGCCCGGGGTCGGCATCACCGTCGCGCCGCCGGCGAGCGCCATCGAGCACTCACCGGACCGCAGCGCCTGGGCGGCCAGGTGGATCGCCACCAGCGAGGAGGAACACGCGGTGTCCACGGTGACCGCCGGCCCCTCGAGGCCGAACACGTAGGACACCCGGCCGGACGCCACGCTCGACGCGGAACCGATGCCCGCGAAGCCCTCCAGCTCGGGGGTGATCGCACCGGCGCCGTAGCCCTGGGTGAACACCCCGGAGAACACGCCGACGTCGCTGCCCTTCAACGAGAACGGGTCGACGCCGGCGTCCTCCAGCGCCTCCCACGACGTCTCCAGCAGCAGCCGCTGCTGCGGGTCCATCGCCAGCGCCTCCCGCGGCGAGATGCCGAAGAAGCCCGCGTCGAACAGCCCCGCGCCCGCGAGGAAACCGCCCTGGCTGGTGTAGGAGGTGCCCGGGTTGTCCGGATCCGGGTCGAACAGGCCGTCGAGGTCCCAGCCCCGGTCGTCGGGGAAGTCCGACAGGGCGTCCACGCCGTCGGCCACGAGGCGCCACAGGTCCTCCGGCGACGCGACGCCACCCGGGAACCGGCACGCCATGCCCACGATGGCGAGGGGTTCGTCCGCGTGCCGGGCGCCCTGCTTGCGCAGGGTGTGCAGCTCGGCGGTGACCCGCTTGAGGTACGTGAGCAGTCTGTCGTCCGTGGCCATTCTTTCCTGTCCTCACGAAGGGTTTGTCAGACGAGTCCGAGTTCGTCGTCGATGAACTCGAGGACCTCGTCCGCGGACGCGGACGCCAGCTGGTCCGCCACCGTGGTGACGTCCTCCCGTTCGAGGACCCCGTTGCACCGGGCCACCAGCCCCTGCAGGCGGAGCGTGAGCCCCGACCTCGTGGACTCGTCGAGGCGGAGCCCGCCGAGCAACGCCTCGACGTCTCCGAGCCTGCTCTGCACCAGGGACAGCGCGTCGTCGCCGACGCCCAGCTCGGCACGCAGGTGGCGGGCGAGGGCCAGCGGCGTTGGGTGGTCGAACGCGAGCGTGGCGGGCAGCTTCAGCCCGGTCCGCTCGCGGAGCCGGTTGCGCAGCTCCACCGAGGTCAGCGAGTCGAACCCGGCGTCGCGGAACGCGGTGTCCGTGCGCACTCCCCCGGGCCCGGTGTGCCCGAGCACGGCCGCGGCCTGACCGCGGACCAGGTCCACCAGCAACGCCTCCTGTTCGGCCGCGGCGAGACCCGCCAGCGTGCGGGCCAGGTCACCGCCACCGGAGGCCGCCGCCCGCGCCTGCGCCCGCCGCCCGCGGACGAGGCCGCGCAGCAGGTGCGGCACCGACCCGCCCGCGCGCACGTCCCGCAGGTCCAGCTTGACCGGCACCAGCAGCGCCTCCTCGGCGTCGACGGCGGCGTCGAACAACGCCATGCCCTCGGCCGCGGTCATCGGCAGCACGCCACCGCGGCTCATGCGGGCCTGGTCGGCGCCGCCGAGGTGCGCGGTCATGCCGGTGGCCTGCGCCCACAGGCCCCACGCCAGTGAGAGGCCCGGCAGGCCGGCGGCACGCCGGTTGGCCATCGCCGCGTCCAGGTACGCGTTCGCGGCCGCGTAGTTGCCCTGGCCGGGTGAGCCGAAGACACCGGAGCCGGAGGAGAACACGACGAACGCGTCGAGGTGCGTGTCCCGGGTCAGCTCGTCGAGATGGCGCACCGCGTCGACCTTGGGCGCGAACACGGTGGCGAGGCGTTGCGGGGTCAGCGCGTCGAGCACACCGTCGTCCAGCACACCGGCGGTGTGCACCACGCTGGTCGGGCGGTGCTCGGCGAGCAGGGCGGCCACCTGGTCGCGGTCGGCCACATCGCACGCGACGACCGACACCGTCGCACACAGCCCGGCCAGCTCGTCGACCAGCTCGGTCGCGCCGTCGGCGGCCGGACCGCGCCTGCTGGCCAGGACCAGCCGGCGCACCCCGTGGCCGGTGACGAGGTGCCGCGCCACGAGACCGCCCAGGGAGCCCGCCCCGGAGACGAGCACCGTCCCGTCCGGACCGAATACCGGCGCACCGGCCTCGACCCCGTCTCCGGTTCCGGTTTCGGCGCGGGCGAGGCGCGGGACGGCGAACGTCGTGCCGTGCACCGCGACCTGCGGTTCCCCGGACGCCAGCACCGGCCCCAGCACCTGTTCGACGGCGAGGTCCGGGTCGAGGTCCAGGAGGGTGATCCGGTCGGGGTTCTCGGCCTGCGCGGAGCGGACCAGCCCCCACACCGCCGCGGCGGCCGGGTCGGGCACCGGGCCGGCACCGACGGGCACCGCGCCCCGGGTGACGACGACGAGCCGGGACTCCCCGTCCGTGACCGACTCGGCGGCGGCCAGCCAGGCCTGCAGTACGCCCAGCACCCGGGAGGTCAGCGGCAGGGGCGCGTCCTCGCCGCCGGCTTCCAGCACCGTGACGGGCGGTGCGCCGGGCAGGACGGCCACGTCGTCCGCGGTGGCCACCGCGAGCCACGACGGCGACGGCTCGCCCCGGGGCGGGGACAGTTCGGTCCAGTCCACGCGGAACAACGAGTCGCCGTGCTCGGCCGGGGTGGCGCCGAGCTGTCGCGGGGACACGGCCCGGAAGGTCAGCGAGTCGACCGACAGGACCGGGCCGCCCGCAGCGTCCGCGGCCGCCAGCGACAGCGTGCCGGGCCCGGTGGGCACGAGCCGCACCCGCAGCGCCGAGGCGCCCTCGGCGTGCAGGACGAGCCCGCGCCAGTCCAGCGCCTGCCGCGCCCCGTCGCCGGTGTCCGGCAGGGCCGGGTGCAGGGCGGCGTCCAGCAGTGCCGGGTGGACGCCGAAGCTCCCGGCGGTCTCCCGCTGGCCCTCGGGCAGGGCGACCTCGGCGAAGATCTCGTCACCGCGGCGCCACAGCGCGCGCAGGCCCCGGAACGCGGGTCCGTAGTCGAGGCCGCGGTCGGCCAGGTCGTCGTAGCACTGTTCGACGTCGACCTGCTCGGCGCCCGCCGGCGGCCACGCGGTGAGGTCGAACCCGGCGTCGCCGCGCGGCGTCGCCGACAGCACGCCGGTGGCGTGCCGCGTCCACGTGCCGCCGTCGCACTGGCCGTACACCTCCACGGTGCGGGAGCCGCGCTCGCCGGGACCGCTCAGCGCGACCTGCACCCGGACCGTGCCGTGCTCGGGCACCACCAGCGGGGTCTCGACGCGCAGCTCGTCGAGCACGCCGCAGCCGGCCTCGTCGCCGGCCCACACGGCCAGCTCGACCAGTGCGGCGGCCGGTAGGAGCACCACACCGCCGACGACGTGGTCGGCCAGCCAGGGGTGCGACGTGCGCGACAGCCGCGACGTGCACAGCAACCCGTCGGAGCGCGGCAGCGGCACCAGCGCGCCGAGCAGCGGGTGCTCGGCGCTCGCCTGTCCCAGCGACGCCGCGTCGGCGGCCACGCCGACCGGCAGCCAGTAGTGCCGGTGGTCGAACGCGTAGGTGGGCAGCTCGACCCGGCCCGGCGCCGGCGGCAGCACGGCGGTCCAGTCCACGGCGACGCCGCGCACGAACAGCTCGGCCATCGACGTGCACAGCCGCCGCGGGCCGCCGTCGTCACGGCGCAGCGACCCGACCACGACGCCGTCGGTCACCTCGGCGATCGACTGCACCAGCACGGGGTGCGCGCTCACCTCCACGAACACGCCGTGCCCCTGCTCGACCAACGCCGCCACCGCCGGCCCGAAACCCACCTGGTTGCGCAGGTTCCGGTACCAGTAGTCACCGTCGACGACCCCGGCGTCCTGGACCCAGCCGCCGACAACCGTGGAGTAGAACGGAATCTCCGGGGCCCGCGCGGCGATGCCGGCCAGCGAGTCGGCGAGCGCGTCGCGGATGTCCTCGACGTGCCGGGTGTGCGAGGCGTAGTCCACCGCCACCCGCCGCACCCGGACCCCGTCGGCGGACAGGGCGTCCACCACCTCGTCCAACGCCTCGGCAGCACCGGCGACCACCACCGAGGACGGGCCGTTGACCGCGGCCACCTCGACCCGGTCCGCCCACGGCGCGAGCAGGGCGGCGACGTCCTGCGCGCCGAGCGCGACCGAGGCCATGCCACCGCGCCCGGCCAGCTTCGCGGCGATCGCCTGGCTGCGCGACGCCACCACCCGCGCCGCGTCCTCCAGCGACAACGCACCCGCCACACACGCCGCCGCGATCTCACCCTGCGAGTGGCCGACGACCGCGTCCGGCACCACGCCGACCGAGGCCCACACCGCCGCCAGGCCCACCATGACGGCGAAGCTCGCG
>NZ_JBJMIE010000055.1:0-11878 GCF_045807065.1 Actinophytocola sp.
CCTCACTCGCCCCGCCCCTACCGCCGTCAGTGACGTCCGCGACGAAGTAGACCGTCGCCTCCGCGGACGCGGCGGACCGCCCGGGCACGTCGGCGTCGATGTGGCAGGGCACCGGGCACGTCGTGGCCAGCGACGCCAGCGCGCCGGGGAGACCCGAGGAGATCAGCACCGGCGGCAGAATAGTGCGGATCACGCCACGCAGCTTCCTGAGGGCCTGCTCGGCGGCCGCCAGCACGTTCGGGATCGGCATCGTGCTCGGCGTGGTCGCACTGGCGAGCGGCGTGGCGTTGGGGGTGCACCACTACCGGCACAGATGACCGTGCAACCTTTTCCGGGGGACCTGGCGTGACTACTCCGTGAATTCACGCTGGAAGGGGCTCCATGAACGATCGCGACAAGGGGTTCGCGGCCTATTTCGCCAGCAGGTCGGGTGCCATGCGTGGCACCGCGTACCTGCTGTGCGGGGACTGGCACCGCGCCGAGGATCTCGTGCAGACGTCGTTCGTGAAGCTGTACCGGGCCTGGCACCGGGTCGCCGAGCACCAGAAGCTGGACGCCTACACCCGGCGCGTCCTGGTGCGGACGTTCCTGGACGAGAACCGGCGTGGCTTCTTCCACCGCGAGCGACCGACCGCGGAGCACACCGACCGGCCCGCGGCGCCCGCCGGCGGCGTCGAGGACCGGGTGGTGCTGCTGCGTGCACTGGCCGAGGTGCCGCCCAGGCAGCGTGCCGCACTGGTGCTGCGCTTCTGGGAGGACCTGTCGATCGAGGACACCGCCAGGGTGATGGGGTGCTCGGCCGGCACGGTCAAGAGCCAGGTCTCCCGCGGCCTCGTCGCGATGCGTCACGTGGTGCCCGCCAACACCCTCTGAACACGGAGAGAGCATGAACGAGCAGGACTTCCGGACGGCGCTGCGTGACACCATGTCCGTCCAGGTGCCACCACCGCCGATGAGCGACGCGCCGGTGCTGGAGGCCGCCCACCGCGACCGCAGGCGCCGCCGGGCCATGTGGTCGGGTGCGGGCAGCGCGGCCGCCGTGGTGGCCGTCGCCGTCGGGGTCGCGGTTCTCGCGCCGGCGATGTCTGGTGACGAGGATGCCCAGGTCGGCGGCCTGGTCACCAGGCAGCCGAACGCGATGAGCACCGAATCCGCGAACCAGCCGTCCGGGCCGGGCAACCGGCCCAGCGCGAAGTCGTCGCCGGACGTTCCGCCTGGGCAGACCGATCGCACGGCGCGCTCCGGCACCCAGTACGAACGCGGCGCCGCGCTGGCCGACAAGCTGGCCGAGGTGATCCCGGCGGGGTACGGCTCACCGGACCTCCCCACCCCCGCGGGCGATTCCGGCGGCGGCCCGTTCAAGTACCACCAGGCGAACTACGAGGACACCCTCAACGGCCGGGAGCTGTGGGACTACGAGGCATACGCACCGGTGACCAAGGGCGAGGGCGTCGGCCGGCTGCTCGTGGAGGTGCACACCGCCGGCAGCGTGACCGGCGACGGCTGCGGCCTCCAGCCCCTCTGGGGCATGGCGGGCAGCTGCACCGAGGTCGCGGTCGGCGGCAAGCGGGTCGCGGTGGTGACCGTCGCCAACGACCGGTTCGACCAGTGGGCCGGCTACCGCTACGACGACGGCACCGTGGTCTTCGTCGCCCAGGCCACCACCTTCGCGTTCGCGGACAAGCCTGCGCTGGACGGCCTCCCGTTCACCGCGGAGCAGCTGGCCGCACTGGCCACCGACCCCCGCTTCAAGGTGACCTAGCCACCCGCGAGTCGCGCGTTCAGCACTCGCGAGTCGCGCGCTCAGTACCCGCGAGTTCAACGTTCAGTACCCGCGAGTTCCGCGTTCAGCACCCGTGAGTCGCGGTGCGCGAACGCGGGACTCGCGGCTTTCAGGCGACGTTCTTCAGTGCGACGTCGAGCGGGGTCGGGGCGAGGTCGAACGTCCGCTCGGTCACCGAGGAGTCGATGGTGAACGGGCGGGCGAACTGGTACCGGGTCGTGCGCAGCTCGCGGATCATGGGGGAGAACAGGCCAGCCGACCACAACACGGCGTACGGGAGCGGGGTGAGCTTCGCCGGCGGGAGGCCGTTGACCTCGGTGAACCGGGTGGCCAGGGCACGCACGGTCAGCGGCTGGCCGGTCGGCACCAGCCACGCCGCACCCCAGGCCCGCTCGTCGGTCGCGGCCGTCACCAGGGTGTGCGCCACGTCCGCGATCGACGTCCAGCTGTGCGGCACGTCCAGCGCCGTCGGGACGAACGCCCGGCCGCCCTTGCGCAGGGGTGCCGCGAGCGCGACGCTGAAGATGGAGTTCGCCTCGACGTAGTCGCTGCCCCGGACCTCGGTCGCCCGGATGCGGCCGGCCTCGTGGCGGGCCAGCGCCGCGCGCCACATCTCGGCCCGCAACCGCAGCTTCGGGTGGGTCGCGGCCAGCGGCGTGCCGGCGGTGATCGGACCGTCCACCTCGCCGTAGCCGTACAGGTTGCTGGCGGTCGCGAGCACCGCGCCCGTGCGTTCGGCGGCCGTGAGCAGGGCGGACGCGATCGGCGGCCAGTCCGTCAGCCAGCGGTGGTACTGCGGGCTCGCGCAGTTGTACAGCGCCGCCGCGCCCTCGGTCAGCTCGCTGAGCCGCTGGGCATCGGTCGCGTCCGCCGCCACCCGCTGGACCGCCGGGTGCTCCGGCCCACCGCCGCCGCGTGTGACGACCCGGACCTGCTCGCCGCGCTCGGCGAGCAGCCTGGCGGTGGCGGTGCCGACCGGACCGGCCCCGACGATCACGTGAAGCATGGTGTGTCTCGCTCTCTCATTCGAGAGCGGTGCTCTCTGTTGAGACGTATGCTTCACCGTCGGGTGCTCACTGTCAAGAGCACCGCTCTCGAATGTGTGCGACACTCTCGGTATGGCTGAGCGCACGCGAGGGTCGATCAGGGCACGGGTCCGGGCCGAGATGCTCGACGAGATCAAGGAGGTGGCCCGCCGCCAGCTCGCGGCGGACGGCGCCAACCTCTCGCTCCGCGCCATCGCACGCGAGCTGGGCATGGTCTCCTCGGCGATCTACCGGTACTACGCCAGCCGCGACGACCTGCTGACCGCGCTCATCCTGGACGCGTACAACTCACTGGGCGAGGCGGCGGAGCAGGCCGCCGCCGCGGTGCCGGACCAGGGGGACCACCGCGGCCGCTGGCTCGCCGTGGCCCGCGCCATCCGCGCCTGGGCGGTGGCGCGCCCGCACGAGTACGCGCTGATCTACGGCAGCCCGGTGCCCGGCTACGTCGCGCCGCAGGACACCGTCCTCCCGTCGATCCGGCCGGTCGTCGTGCTCGGCGCCATCCTCGAGGACGCGTACGACGCCGGTCGCCTGGCACCCGCCGACCTCGAGGAGCCGCGTCCCGTCCTGCGTCCCGAGCTGGCGCGGATCGCGGCGGTCGTCGCGCCGCACGCCGGCGAGGCGCTGATGGCCCGCGCGCTGATCGCCTGGACGGAGCTGTTCGGCGCGCTCAGCTTCGAGCTGTTCGGCCGCTTCAAGAACACCATCACCGACCTGTCGGTCTGGTACGAGCACCAGGCCGAGGAGATGGCCACCTACACGGGCCTGCGCAGCTGAGCGACACGATCGGTGGCCGCCGTGCCGGTGGCAGCCCCCGCACCGGCCGGAAGATGACCTCGGTTGGGAAGCATCCGTTCGGCCGGTGAGCCGATCGCCGAGTTGGCGTAGAGGTTCCGTGAAGCCGGCATGAAGGTCGGTCCGGCACGCTGTGGCAATGCGAGTGCTGATACACGCGTCCGACCCGGTCAACCGGGCAGGCGCACGTGCGCTCCTGCGGCCGGCGCGGGAGGTCGAGTTGGTCATCGACGGCGAGCGCGCCGACGTCGTCGTGCTCGTCGAGCAGGTGGTCACCGGCGCCCACCTGGAGGAGCTGGACCGGCTGCGGGGGCGGGCCCGCTGCGTGGTCGTGAGCGGCCGGCTCGCCGAACGGGACATGATGACCGCGGCCCGCTGCGGGGTGATGAGCGTCCTCCCGATCGACACGCTCACCGTCGGGCGGCTCGTCTCCGCCATCGCCGGGGCCGCGCAGGGGCGGTCGCTGCTGCCGCCGAGGCTGCAGGCCGCGTTGCTTCGCCAGCTGGTCGACCTGCGCACCGACCTGCTCGCACCGAACGGCCTCACCCTGTCCGGCCTGGACGAACGCGAGCTGGACGTGCTGGGCCTGATTGCGGAGGGCTTCCGCACGGACGAGATCGCCTCGAAGCTCTCCTACTCCGAGGGCACCGTGAAGAGCGTGCTCCACGGCGCCATGGCCCGCCTCGGGCTCGCCAACCGCGCCCACGCCGTGGCCCACGCCATCCGCGCCGGCGCCCTGCCCTGAGACGTTCGCCCCGACCCACCGGCGCCCCTGTCGGAGCCGCCACTTCTCCGCCACCTGTCGACCCGCACCGCCGGACCGGGCGGCCACCTCGGGGAAGAACGTCAGGAGAAGAAGCGCGTGACCGTGATGCCGAACTCCGACAGGCGGGCGTCCGCGCGGTCGAGGTCCCAGCGGGCGGACAGGTCCGCGTACACGCCGACGCACTCGTCGAACGCCTTCCGCGCCGCGTCCAGCGTGCCCGCGCGGGCCAGCAGCACGGCCGCGTCCTCCAGCGCCGAGCCCAGCTCCACGACCCGCCCGACGCGCCGGTAGTGCTCGGCGGCCGCCAGCACCGGCGCGGGATCGTCCTCGACGAGCCCCCGGCACCACCACGACGCGACCGTCGCCCGTGCGGTCACCCGTTCCTTCGCGGCCTCCTCGGCACACACCCGCACCGCGCGGGAAACCCGTTCCCCGTCGCCTGCCGCGAGTGCGAGGCGGACCACCTCGGGCAGCCACTGGTGCCGCAACATCATCGGCGCGAAGCCGGGTTCCAACAGCGGATCCACAATGGACAGATCCAGGTCGTCGCACTGCTCCGCCAACAACATCTCGGCCATCAACAGGAAGTCGAGCTTCTCCCGTTCCTCCACGGTGGACCCGTGCCGGGCCACGGCGTCGAGGTGGGCGGCCGCCTGGATGCCGTCCCCGCGCCGCCCGGCGATCAGCGCCGCGAGGCCGTGCCGCAGCAACGCCATCGCCGCCGGGTCGCGGAGGCCGAACCCCAGCCCCTCCACCGCGTCCAGCTCGACGAGCGCCTCGTTCCACCGGCCGACCCAGTAGTGGTGCAGGGCGGCGGAGAGCTGGAACGGCCGGCCGCGGGCGGCATGCACGGTGGCCTCGGCCTCGTCGAGGCGGTCCAGGTTGTGACACGTGAACAGCTTGTTGTCCAACAGGTCCAGCTCCAGGTCGCTGCCGGCCTGGACCGAGTCGAGCGCCGCGTCCACGTGCCCCAGCGCCCCCTCGTGGTCGCGGCGGACCGTCGCCACCAGCCACAGCGTCTGCCGCGCGTGCGCGGTGAGGTACGCGTCGCCGGCCGCCTCCGCGAGGGCCTCGCGACCGGCGGCCTCGGCGGCGTCCAGGTCGTCGTCGAGCCGGCCGCGGCGGAACCCCGCGAGCAGGTGCCGGTACCGCTGCCGCCAGATCTCCGGCACCTCGTCGACCGTGACCGTGCGGATCGCGGCTTCCACGTCACCCCGCCGGAACCGCAGCGTGGCCAGCAGCTGGCGCATCTCCGCGGCGCGGTGCGGGTCCGTCGCCATGGCGAGCGCTTCGGCCGCCTCCCGCTCCGGGTGCCGGTCGAGCCGGTACAGCACCCGCACCCGTGCGGCGGCCAGGACCTCCCGGCGCGGATCGTCCGCCAGGCACAGGGAAACGGCCCGGTCGAGCAACTCGGCCGCGACCAGCGGCGCGCGGTTCGCGAGCGCGGTGTGGTGGTCGACCAGCCACGCCAGCCCCCAGTCGTCGAGGCCGGCGGCGGCGAGCTGGTCGGCGACCTGGGCGACCGGCGCGCCCGCGCTGGCCAACGCCTCGGCCGCCGCCCGGTGCCGCGGCCCGCGGGAGCGGATCTCGGCGTAGCAGGCCTCCCGCAGCAGCGGGTGCCGGAACGCGAGGTGGTCGCCCGCGTCGGCGACGATGTTGGCGGCCGTCGCCTCCTCCAGCACGGCCAGCAGCTCCGACGGCCGCTTCCCCGCGACCGCGGCGACACCGGTCACCGTGAACTCGACGCCCAGCAACGCGGCCGCCCGCAGCGTCTCGCGGGCCTCGTCCGACAGGACGTCCAGCTGGCCCCGCGCCGTGTCGAGCAGGGACGCCGGGTTCGCCGAGGTCGCGAGCTCCGTGATGTACCGCGGGTTGCCGGCCATGCCGAGCACCAGCTCGCGTGCGCGTGGTCCGGGCGAGCCGGTGAGCCGGTCGCGCAGCTCCAGCGACTCGTCGGCGGACAGCGGATCGAGCACGAGTACCGCGTCGCGGCTGTGCAGCTCGTGACGCAGCCGGGTGAGCGCCGGACCGCGGGGCATCGGCCGGGCCGCGGCGACGAGCAGCAGCGGGAGCTGCCGGGCGGCGGCCGTCAGCCGGTGCCACACCTGCGCGCTGGCCTCGTCCGCCCACTGCATGCCGTCGGCGACCAGCACGAGCGGCGCGTGCCGGCACCGCTCGGCCACCAGCGCGAGCACCGCGTCCGCCGACTCGGCCCCGGTGCGCAGGCAGTCCAGCACGACACCCAGCGGAACGTCGGCCGACCGCTCGTCCGCGACCGCCCAGCCGAGCTGGCAGCCGCGCTCGGGCACGCTCGCCAGGGCGTGCGCGAGCAGCGCGGACTTGCCGATGCCGAAGTCACCCTCCACCCAGATCGCGCCGCCGCGGCCCTCGCGCAGCACGTCGACCAGCGTCCGCAGCCGGCGCAGCTCCGCGTGCCGGCCGACGAACGGCTCACCGGGTGGCGGCGGCCGCACCAGGAGCCGGTCCGGCGCGTCGGGCTCGTCGCCCAGCAGCCGGGCGTGCAGCTCGCGCAGCGCGGCGCCGGGCGCCACGCCCAGCTCGGCGGCCAGGACGCGACGGCCCTCGGCGTACACCTCCAGCGCCTCGGCGCGCTGCCCGCCGCGGTGCAGCGCCAGCATCAGCAGCTCGCGGAACCGCTCGCGCAGCGGGTACTCCCGCACCAGGGCGGTCAGCTCGGCCCGCAGCTCGGCCCGCGGCTCGTCGTCGGCGCCGGCGTCGAGCAGGGCGGACGCACGGCGTTCCAGCGCGTCCAACCGCAGCTCGGCGAGCCGCGACCGCTCCCGCTCGGCGAACGGTCCCGGCATGCCGGACAGCGGGTCGCCGTGCCACAGGGCGAGTGCCGCGTCCAGCGCGTCCGGGTTCCGCAGGAGCCGCTCGAACTCGATGGCGTCGACCGCGGGGACGTCCAGCCGGTAGCCGGCGGGGTCGCTGGTCAGGAGCGCCCGGTCCGCCTGCAGCGCGCGCCGCAGCCCGGAGATGTAGGTGTGGATGTTGCCGGCCACGCTCTTGGGCGCCGCCGCACCCCACACGGCCGAGACCAGCTCGTCACGGGTCACCGGCCGCCCGGCACGCAGCGCGAGCACCGCGAACACGGCCCGCTGCCGCGCAGGCCCCAACGCCAGTTCGACCGGCCCCCGCCACGCCCGAACCGGCCCGAGCACCTCCACGCGAAGTCTGTCCATTGCGCACCCCTCACCACGCTCACGTCCCGGAGCCGGCGAAACGTTCACGCGACGAGGACAGCCTTCGTTACGGCTGACGGACGAAAGGCGTCCTTAATCACGTCCAGTGTGTGAATAAGTCCCAGGCCCGGGGTCGCCGGGCGCGGACCGCACCCGCCCGCCATCGGCAGGACAGGCGTCGGCGCTCACCTCCAGAACGCGGCTTCTCGGGCCGTCGCGAGCGGAACCGTCATGACACCAGAGCCGGTGGGCGCCAGACCGCGGCCTCCGCCCGCTGGACGGCGGTCTCCGCGCCGATCGCGCGGTAGGCCGTCACCGCGTCGCCCAGGACGTCCTGCGCCTCGCGGGCCTGGCCGCGGCGCGCGAGCAGCCAGGCCACGTCGGCCAGCGCCTGACCCCGCATCAGCTCCAGCCCACCGGCGACGCGGCAGAACGTCACCACCGCACGCACCTCGTCCGGGTCCTCGGCGAGGATGCCGTGGCAGTAGCTCAGGAGCATCCTGGCCTCCACCGGCAGCGGCCGCGCCGGCAGGCGTTCGAGCAGCCCGCGCAGCAGGTCGGTCCGCGACCGGTCGCCGACCAGCACCGCCAGCCTGGCCAGGTCCGGCAGCCAGCGGTACCAGGGCGGCGGCAGCACCTCGACGTCCAGCAGGGGCGCGAGCGCGTCCAGCGCCTCCCGCGGCTTGCCGGCCAGCTCCGCGAGGGCCGCCCGGGCCGCGAGCAGCACCGCCAGCGGCCTGTTGCCGGACGCCTGCGCGTGCCGCCGGGCGAGGCGCAGGTGGCGCCACGCCGTGCCCCGGTCGGCCCGGTGCGCGGCGATCAACGCGTTCGCGCCCGCCACCGCGGCCGCGACGGTCGGTCGGCGCAGCACGTACGACGCCGGGTCGCGCTCGCTCGCCGCGATGATGTCCAGCTCGGCCTGTGCCGCGTCCCACCGCCCGTTCCAGAACTCGTTCATGGCGTTGGTCATGTGCAGCTCCGCCGGCATGGCCCGGTGCATCGCCAGCTGCCACGTCGTGACCGGCAGGGCCGAACCCGCGTGCTCCAGCGCGGTGCGGGTGTCCTCGTCCAGCAGCCGGTACTCGCCCAGCCCCGGCGGACCGGCCGGGGGCGGGTCGTCCAGGGCGGCCAGCAGCAGCTCGTGCCGGTCCCGCCACGGACCGGTCGCGCCGTCGGACAGGGCGCGCGCCACCTCGTGCCGCGCGTCCTCGTCGCGATCGCACCGGCTGTAGCCGTACGCGAGCACCCACCGCATCTCGGCGGCCAGCTCGGGATCGGTCGTCCGGGCGATCAGCGACCGCGCCTCCGCCTCCGGCTCGCTGCCCAGCCAGAACAGCAGCCGGGTGAGCGTGGCCGTCAGCGCCTCGCGCGTCCCGGCCGGCGCCGAGGTGACCGCGAGGCGTAACAGGCGGACGGCGATCTCGGGCTCCTCGGCCGCCACCGCGCCGATGTTGGCCGGCAACCACGTGCTGACCAGCGGCCCGGTGAGCGTCGAGGCCTCGAGCTGCTCGGCGACGCGCACCGGCGGGGCACCGGCCTCGGCGAGCGCCTCGGCCACCTGCAGGTGCAGTGCGACGCGGATGGCGTTCGGGGTCTTCTCGTACAGTGCCCGCGCGACGAGCGGGTGGCGGAACCGGAACCGGTCGCCGGCGGCGGTGAGCACACCGGCCGTCAGCGCCTCGTCCAGCGGGTCGGCCAGCTCGGCGGGCCGCCGCCCGGCCGCCGCCGCGAGGTCGGTCAGCGTGAACTCCCTGCCCAGCAGCCGTGCCCACCGCAGGAGCGCGCGCGTCGGCCCGGACAGGAACGCGAGGTGGTCGTCGATCCAGGAGACCAGCTGCGGCGGCAGTGCGCCGTCGTCCACTGTGGGCACACCGGCGCCACCCAGCAGCTCGCCGGCGACCGTCGCGACGATCTTCCTGACGTAGTACGGGTTTCCCGCCGCGTCGTCCAGCCAGCCGCACAACCTGCCCTCCGGCGGCGCGCCGGTCAGCTTCTCCGCGAGCCGGTAGGAGTCCAGCGTGGACAGTGGTGGCAGGGTGAGCGTGCGGCCGGTCAGGTACCGCCGCACCTTCTCGTGCGTCGGGGTGCTCGGCATGGGCCGCGCCGACCCGATCAGCAGCAGCGGCAGGCGGTCGGTGTGCCGGGCCAGCCGCCACCACACCGACAGGCTGGCCTCGTCCGCCCACTGGAGGTCGTCGGCGACCACGACCAGCGGGCCGTCGGCGCACATCTCCTCGACCGCGTCGAGCGGGTCGGTGACGCCGAAGCAGTCCTGGATGAACCGCAGCGGCAGCTCGCTGTCCAGCTCCTGCGCGCTCGCCCAGCGCAGCCGCTTCATGGGGATCGGCACGCCGGACAGCGCCTCGGCCACCAGCGCGGACTTCCCGATGCCCGGTTCGCCGTCGATCCACAGCACCCCGCCGCGCCCGGCCAGCACACCGGCGAGGGCGGCCCGCAGCACGGCCAGCTCCTCCTTGTGCCCGACGTGCACACCCGAGCGGTGCGGCAGCCACGCCGGTTCCGGCTGGCGCTCGTCGGACAGCAGCTGCTGGTGCTGCCTGCGCAGCTCCGGGCCCGGCTCGATGCCCGACGCCTCGACCAGCGCCGCGCGGGCGTCGGCGAACACGTCGAGCGCCTCGGCCGTGCGACCGCTGCCGTGCAGTGCCCGCATGAGCAGCACCCGCAGGCGTTCCCGCAGCGGGTGCTCCCCGCACAGCGCGGTCAGCTCGGCGACCAGCTCCTCCGGCCGGTCCAGGTCGAGCAGGAGCTCGGCCCGGCTCTCCACGGCCGACAGCCGCAGCTCCGCGAGCCTCGCGCGCTGGGCCTGCGCGAACGGGCCGGGCATGCCGGTGAACGCGTCCCCCTGCCACAGGTTCAGGGCCGTGTCGAGATCGCGGAGCGCGGCGTGCGGGTCGGTCGCGTTCGCGGCCCGGGCACGCAGCTCGACGAACCGGTGCACGTCGACGTCCGCGCGGTCGGCCCGCAGTGAGTAGCCCGAGCCGACGGAGGCCAGCACGGTGCCGCCGGAGCGCTTCGCCCGGCCCGGTTCCAGCGCCTGCCGCAGGCCTGAGACGTAGGTGTAGATGCTGCCGCTCGCGCTGGAGGGCGGCTCGTCGCCCCACAGCGCGTCGATCAGCTCGTCACGGGAGACGGTGTGCCCGGCGGACATGGCGAGCACGGCCAGCACCGCACGTCGGTGGGCCGAGCCGAGGTCGAGTTCGTCTTTCCCGCGCCAGGCACGTACCGGCCCGAGCAGCTGGAACCGCTGCCCGGCGCCCACGCGTGCCGATGCCGGCGAAGTATCCGTCGCGTCCACCCCTCGTCAGCCCCCTGACGCCTGCGTTATAGCAGGCCGCGGACGGTGGGAGGCAGATGACTCGGCGTGGTTCGCCGGCGCGCACGACGCCGGGCCGGGGAGTTGGTTCCAGGTTCAACAACCTTGGCTACCTGGTGTTTCGCTGCCCTTCTGTGGTCCTGATCGCTGTGGTGTCCGTCTCGTTCCGCACGTGCCCGGGTGTGTTGACCGCTAGGAAATCTCAGGAAATTTTAAGGTTTCTCGGCGCGTCGGGACCCGATCTCGACCACCCGGTCGGCCGTCAGCCGGCTGATGTCCTGACCCGCCGCGACGACGAGGTAGCCGGGCAGGCAGGCCGGCCCGAGCGCCGGGTGCGGCACGGCGTCCACGTCGTCGGCGACCACCGCGGCCGGACCCGACTTCCGCAGCAGGTCGAACGCCTCGGCGAGCCGTGCGAGCAGCCAGGACCGGTCCGGTGAGGAGTGGTAGGCCTTCTCGTGGCACAGCTCGGCCGCGGCCTGCACCGGCGCCGCGAGCGAGACGTCACCGGTGCTCGTGTAGTGCTCCCGCAGCGCCGCGATGACCGCCCCGGCGCCGAACATGTCCCACGCGGCCACGTTGTCCCGGAAGCTCAGCGCGAGCACGGTGACTCCGCGCCCGCGCCACCGCTGTGCGGCGGTGGTGAGCAGGGCGGACTTGCCGGCACCGGCCGCGCCACGCACGGCGACCAGGGTGTGCCGGCGGGCGGACGTGCCGGCGAGCGCCTCGTCCAGGATGGACAGCTCGCCGGGAATTGTGCTACTGCGTTCCCCCGTCATACCGGCAATCATGCGGTAGCCGGGTAGGGGGAGTGGCCTGCCCGAGGACCCCAGGTGACCGAAGTTGCCCGAAGTGCCCGCCGTGGAGACGTCGTAGAGAAGGCGTGAAGACGCGCGCGCGAGACTCCTGCCGCTGAGTACCTACGGGGGAGGAAACGATGGAGAGAGTCCG
>NZ_JBJMIE010000056.1:0-17153 GCF_045807065.1 Actinophytocola sp.
CAGCTCGTCGAGGCCGTCGACCAGCTCGCGGGGCGTCGACCACCGGTTGCCGACGGCCTCGACCAGCACCTGGAGCGTCTGGTCGGAGACCTTGCCGGACAGCAGGCGGGACAGCAGGTCCTCGCGGCGCGAACGCTCCGCCGACGAGTCGCCGAGCGTGCGCCGCAGCCCCGGCTCCCGGTCGAGCAGCCGCACGACCGAGAACAGCTCCGCACCGACCTGGTCGGCCGCCGGTCCACCGGCGCCGACCGCCTTCTTGAGCCGGGTCTTCACGGCGCTCGTCTGCCCGGCCGTGCCGATCACGTCGAGCAGCTTCCGCTCCGACGCGTCGAGGGCGTCCCGGCTCGCGGCGTGCAATAGCGTCATCTACTGGTCCTCAGTTCGCAGGGGCCCTAGTTCCGCGCCGAGACGGAGTCGAGGTCGTCGAGGAACCGGTCCACGGTGCCCCGCCGGCGCGCCTCGTCCTCGAGGGACTCGCCGACGACCCGGCTCGCCAGCTCGACCGCGGTGCGACCGAGGTCGGCCCGCAGCTCCGCGACGATCTGGGCACGCTGGGCCTCCAGCTGCGCGCGCCCCTGGGCCACGATCCGAGCGGCTTCGTCCTGGGCCTGGGCCCGCAGCTCCGCCTTGATGCGCTCCGCCTCCAGCCGCGCGTCGTCGCGGATCCGGGCCGACTCGGCGCGGGCCTCGGCGAGCTGCGCCTGGTAGGTCTGCAGCGCCTTCTCCGCCTCGGCCTGCGCCTCTTCGGCCTTCTTGATCCCGCCCTCGATCTTCTCGGTGCGCTCCTTGTAGAGCGCCTCGAACCTCGGGAACGCGAACTTCTGCAGCACCCACAGCAGCAGCAGGAACGCGATGAGGCCGAGGATGATCTCGGAGGGGTGTGGGATGATCGGGTTCGGCGCCTCTTCGGCGGCCCGCACGATCGCGGTGTTCAACATGGTGTCTCCCGGAGCTTCGGAAGGGTCGTGCTCAGGTGGCGGAGGCGATGAAGTAGAGCACCAGGCCGATCAGGGCGAGCACCTCGACCAGCACGAACGTCTGCCATGCGATACCCATCAGCTTGCTCTGGGCCTCCGGCTGACGGGCGGTGCCGTTGATGACGGCGGCGAAGATCAGGCCGAGGCCGACGCCCGGGCCGATCGCACCGAGGCCGTAACCGATAAGGGAAAGGCCCTTGTTCAGGTTGACGGCGTCCTGGGCAATTTGAATCGCGCTCACTTGCTTCTGTTTCCTTCCAACTCGGTCCGCGCTGGTTTTCGCGGATCGGGTGCGTGCTTTGTGTGTTGTACGAAACTCAGTGGTCTTCGGCCAGCGCGGCACCGATGTAGTTCGCCGCCAGCAACGCGAAGATGAACGCCTGCAGAACCTGGATCAGCGCCTCGACGAACGTCATCGCGATGGCGAAGGCCCACGAGACGACGGAAACGGGTTTGAGTAGGCCGCCGGCTTCGAGCAACAGGTATTCGCCGGCGAGCGTGAACACGATCAGGATGAGGTGGCCGGCGAACATCGCGGCGAAGACCCGGATCGCGTGCGTGAGCGGGTTCATGAAGAACTTCACGAACGCCTCGACCGGCACGAGCAGGATCAGCACCGGCTTCGGCACGCCCGGCGGCACGAGCTGGTGCTTGATGTGGCCGACGAACCCGTGCTTGCGGATACCGATGAAGTGCCACAGCGGGTAGACGATCAGGAGCGACAGCGCCAGCGGGAACCCGATGTGCGCCATCGTCGGGAACTGGATGAGCGGAAAGATGCCGAAGATGTTGTTCACCAGGATGAAGGTGAACAAGGTGACGATCAGCGGCACGTACGGCGCGAAATCCTTGGTACCGATCAGCTCGCGCGCGATGTTGTTCCGCCCGAAGTCGTAGACCGACTCGGCGATGAATGTGAACTTGGTCGGTACTATCCTCAGTCGCCGCGACGCCATCAGGAAGAAGGCGGCCACGATGATGACGGACAGCACCGCAAGCAGCATTGGCTTGGTGATGCCCCAAAAAATCGGTGGCAGATCGAAGTCACCCGCACCCGGCGGAACGAACTCGCCACCTTCGGCTAGCCACAGCGCCCGCAACTGGGCTCCTTCCGGTTCTCCCGGTCCGGCAGACACCGCCGCCGGGGGAATCGTCACGATCAGGACTTAACGTACCTCAGCAAGCTCGCGCACCTGACAGCGGCACCCCTTGCTCCCGAAGGGGTGCCCCAGAGCTCGTGAAGTACTCTGCGCGCACCATATCAGCCGCTTCTCGACAAGAAGGACGCGCGTACTACTTAGCGACCGGATCTACTGGTCATCGGTGTTGATGATCAAGGTCGGCAGCTTCGTGCGGCGGAACGCGACGTGGTCCATGACCGCCCAGACGATCACCACCGCCAGCATGGTGTACGCCAGCGACCTGATGTTGAACCAGTCGATCCCGCGCAGGATCACGAGCACGAGCAGCAGCAGGATCATCTTGCCGATGAACCCGCCGAGCGCGCCCGCCATCACCATCATCGGGTTGAGCGCGGCCGTCCTGCGCATCAGCCACCACGTGAACAGCGACGACGCGAACGCCACGACCGCGCCGACCAGCGCGGACACCGCGCCCTGGACGCCGTACAGCACACCGAACACGACGACCCCGACCACCGCGGTGGCCACACCCGGCCACAGCGCGTAGCGGAGCATGGCGTCCGCGAGCCGCGTCACGGCCTCGCCGTGCGTACGCGGCAGATCCGTCCTGATGCCGAGGTCCTCCGACGTCGGCTCCTTCTCCGTCTCAGTCATCTCGCCCTCAGTCTAGGTACCACCGAGACGACCAGTGCGATCAGGAGGCCGATGCCGATCCCCCACACCACGGCGAACGCGTCGAACAGGCTGAGCGCGACCGTGCCGAACGCCAGCACCGCGGCCCACAGGTAGATCAGCAGCACGGCCCTGCGCTGGGAGTGGCCGATCTCCAGCAGCCGGTGGTGCAGGTGCATCTTGTCCGCGTGGAACGGCGACAGGCCCTTGCGGGTCCGCCGGACCACGGCCATCAGCAGGTCGAGCACCGGCACGAACAGCACCGCCGCCACCACCAGCAGCGGCGAGAGCAGACCGATGGTCTCGGCGCCGTTCGGGCTGAGCACCCGGCCGGACGCCGAGGTGCTCGCGGCCGCCATCATCAGCCCGATCAGCATCGAGCCCGAGTCGCCCATGAAGATCTTGGCCGGCTGGAAGTTGTGCGGCAGGAAGCCCAGGCACGCGCCGGCGAGCGTCGCGGCGATCAGCGCGGGCGGGTAGAAGGAGACGTCGCCGCCGGACTGGTCGAGCAGGTGGAGGGAGAACGCGCAGGTCGCGACCGCGGAGATGAACCCGACGCCGGAGGCGAGCCCGTCGAGCCCGTCGACGAAGTTCATCGCGTTGACCATGGTGACCACGAGCAGGACGGTGAGGATCGCGCCCTGGTTCTGGTCGAGGACCAGGAACGACCCGCCGGACCCGTTGCCGCCCCACGGCACCCACATGATGATCCACTGCAGGCCGAGCAGCACGAGGATGCCCGCGCACGTGGTCTGCCCGGCGAACTTGGTGAGCGAGTCCAGCTCGTACCGGTCGTCGAGCATGCCGATCACCATGATCAGGCCGCCGCCGAGCAGGATCGCGACCGGGTCCAGCGAGTACTCGAACGCGCGGCGCAGCACGGGCAGCTGGTGGGCGAGCAGCATGCCGCCGCACACGCCGATGTACATGGCCATGCCGCCCATCCGCGGGATGGGGACCGTGTGCACGTCGCGCTGCCTCGGGTGGGCGACCGCGCCCCAGCGGATCGCGAGCCGCCGCACCAGGCCGGTGGAGAGGAACGTCAGGACGGCCGTCGTCAGCCCGACCAGCAGGTACTCCCGGATCGGGAGGCCGGCGGGCTGGAAGTTCTGTGCCAGGTCCACGGGTCAGTCCCTGGGGTAGGCGGGGTGGGCCGCGGTGAGCCGGCCGACCGCCGCGGCGACCTGCCCCGCCTGTGCCGGTTCGCGGATCGCGCGGCCGACGAGCCGGGCGATCTCGGCCATCTCCGGCTCGGTCATGCCCTGGGTGGTCACGCTCGGTGAGCCGACGCGGATCCCGGAGCCGACGGCCGGCGGCTCCGGGTCGAACGGGATCGCGTTCTTGTTGAGCGTGATGGTCGCGTCGCCGCAGCGCCGCTCGGCCTCGGCGCCGGTGACGTCCAACGGTCGGACGTCGAGCAGCGCGAGGTGGGTGTCGGTGCCGCCGGACACCACCCGCATGCCCTCGGCCTCCAGGCCCCTGGCGAGCGCGGCCGCGTTGGCGACGACCTGGGTGGCGTAGCCCTGGAACTCGGTGGTCGCGGCCTCCTTCAGCGCGACCGCCTTCGCCGCGACCGAGTGCATGAGCGGGCCGCCCTGGGTGAACGGGAACACGGCCTTGTCGATCGCCTTCGCGTGCTCGGCCCGGCACAGGATCGCGCCGCCGCGCGGGCCGCGCAGCACCTTGTGCGTGGTGAACGTGACGACGTCGGCGAACGGCACCGGCGAGGGGATGACCTTGCCCGCGACCAGCCCGATGAAGTGCGCGGCGTCGACCACCAGGATCGCGCCGACCTCGTCGGCGACGGCCCGGAACGCGGCGAAGTCGATCAGGCGCGGGTAGGCGGTGGCGCCCGCGATGATCATGCGTGGCCGGTGCTCCAGCGCCAGGTCGCGGACCTGGTCGTAGTCGATCAGCTCGGTGTCCTGGCGCACCCCGTAGGCGACCGGTTCGAACCAGCGGCCGGAGAGGTTGACGGGGGAACCGTGCGTGAGATGGCCCCCCTGCTTGAGGTCCATCGCCAGGACGACGTCACCCGGCTCGCAGAACGCGGCGTAGGCGGCGAGGTTGGCGGACGCGCCCGAGTGGGGCTGCAGGTTGGCGTGCTCGGCGCCGAACAGCTCCCTGGCCCGGGCGATCCCGATCTCCTCGGCGACGTCCACCCGCTCGCAGCCGCCGTAGTAGCGCCGGCCCGGGTAGCCCTCGGCGTACTTGTTGGACAGGGTCGAGCCGAGCGCGGCCAGCACCGCCGGGCTGGCGAGGTTCTCGCTGGCGATCAGCTGCAGGCCGCCGCGCAGCCGGTCCAGCTCGCCGAGCACCACGTCGGCGATCTCGGGATCCGTGCTGACCAGCGAATCGAAGTCCGGCCCCCAGAACGGCGTGTTCACCCCTGCTGCTTCTCTCTCCTGGCTCGCATTGCCGCGCCAGGCTACCCCGACCGGCGTTACCGTTCCGTAGTGACCAAGCTGAAGACCGCGGACTACGAGAAGGAACTGGCCAGGCTGCAGCTGGAGCTGGTGAAACTGCAGGACTGGGTCAAGGCGCGCGGCCTGCGCGTCGCGGTGCTCTTCGAGGGCCGGGACGCGGCCGGCAAGGGCGGCGCCATCAAACGGATCAGCGAGCCGCTGAACCCCCGGGTGTGCAGGGTCGCCGCGCTGGGCACCCCGACCGACCGCGAGAAGACCCAGTGGTACTTCCAGCGGTACGTGGCGCACCTGCCGGCGGCCGGCGAGATGGTCCTGTTCGACCGCTCCTGGTACAACCGCGCCGGCGTGGAACACGTGATGGGCTTCTGCACCGACGTCGAGTACCACGACTTCCTGAGGTCGGCGCCGGACTTCGAACGGATGCTGGTCCGCTCCGGCCTGGTCCTGGTCAAGTACTGGTTCTCGGTCTCGGACGAGGAACAGGAGCGGCGGTTCCAGGAACGCATGCGGGACCGGAGCAAGCGCTGGAAGGTCTCGCCCATGGACCTGGAGGCCAGGCGCCGCTGGTTCGACTACTCCAAGGCCAAGGACGTGATGTTCGCCCACACCGACGTCGAGGACTCGCCGTGGTGGGTGGTGGAGGCGGACTCGAAGAAGCGCGCCCGGCTGAACTGCATCTCGCACCTGCTGACCCGGATCCCCTACGAGGACGTGGATCCGCCGGTCCTGGAGCTGCCGCCCCGCGGTCCGGCGGACCCGTCCTACCAGCGCCCGCCCAGAGACTCGATGCGCTACGTCCCCGAACGCTACTGACCGAGCGCGGCGAGGAGGCGCTGCTCGATCGCCAGCTGGCCGTCCTCGTTCGGGTGGAACCGCTCGGCGTCGTCGCCCGCGAGGGGATCGAAGTAGGACTGGCGCCGGACCGGGCAGGCTTGGGCGGCACCGCGATGTCCGTGGCGCACGCCGGCACGGCGGTGCCGGCGGGAACCGCAACGTACGGGGCGAACGCGACGGCCGCGAGTGGGCGTGCCAATGGCCCACGCCGGAAACCGCCTGACCGGTCTATCGTCGAATCGCTTGGTGTACATGGTTTCCTCGTCCTTCCGGATCTCGGCTCCTTCCGCGATCCAGTAGGGCGCGGGGATTGAGGACCACCAACACCGGCGCGACCGCGGTGGCCGACTGGTCAGAAAACACCGCGGCGCGGAGCGTTCGGCCAGTTGATCGGGGGCACCGCGATGTTCGACCCGCTCGTGGGGAGCGATCCGGTGGAGGCCGGTCCGTACCGGCTGTCCGCCCGCATCGGCGGGGGCGGGATGGGTCGGGTGTACCTGGCGTACACGCCCGGCGGGCGGGCCGTCGCGGTCAAGGTGGTGCGCCCGGAGCTGGCCGAGGACCCCGAGTTCCGGCGCCGGTTCCGGCAGGAGGTCGATGCGGCGCGACGGGTTCGGGGGATGTTCACCGCCGAGCTCGTCGACGCGGACCCGGACGGGGAGCCACCCTGGCTCGCCACCGCCTACGTGCCCGGGCTGTCGCTGCAGGACGCCGTGACGCGGCACGGGCCGCTGCCTACCCGGAGCGTGCGGTTGCTGGTGGCGGGGGTGGCCGAGGCGTTGCAGTCGGTGCACGCGGCCGGCATCGTGCACCGGGACCTCAAGCCCGCCAACGTGTTGCTCGCGCCGGACGGGCCGAGGGTGATCGACTTCGGCATCGCCCGCGCGGTCGACGCCACGACCCTCACGCGGACCGGCGTGACCGTCGGCTCACCGCGGTTCATGTCGCCGGAGCACGCCAGCCGCGGGGAGCTGACCGCGGCCGCGGACGTGTTCGCCCTCGGTGCGCTCGCCGTGTTCGCCGCGACCGGGCACAGCCCGTTCGGCGAGGGGCCGGACGCGGCCGTGCTGTACCGGGTGGTCAACGAGCCGCCGGACCTCGACGGGCTCGACTCCGCGCTGCGTGAGCTGGCCGAGGCGTGCCTGGACAAGGACCCCGCGCGACGGCCCGCCCTCGACGAGGTCATCCGCGTGTGCGGGGCCGAGCGCGCCACCGACGGCTGGCTGCCCGCGCCGCTCGACCACGAGACCCGCCAGCGCACCGCGCCAGCCGCGCCGCGCCCCACCCCGCCGCGCGACCGCAGGACCGGCCCGACGGTCGCGGTCGCGGTCGTGGTGGTGGTGCTCGGGCTGGCGGCCTGGCTGCTGACCCGATCGCACCAGGTCGGCGGTGCCGCGGTCGCGGCGCAGGGCATCACCACCAGCCGTGCGCCGACCACCACGACGACCACGACCACGACCACGACCAGCAGCAGCGCTCCCCCGGTCGTCACGACGACGCCGCCCGGCGTCACCACCAGCGCCGTCGCCGCTCCGAAGCCGCGGGAGCTGCTCGGGGCGCCGGACTGGGACGGCTACTGCTCGGCCACCGGGCAGGGCAGGGCCGAGCTGAAGGGGCTTGGCGCCTACAGCTGGCACTGCAGCGGGGACAACGGCATCGGCGACGACGGCGACGCGGTGTGCGACTGGACCTACCAGACGCAGACGACCAACCGGATCAGGAACTTCAACGACCCGAACTCGTGGGAGTGCTGGCGGGCGACCGCGAAGCTGGGACCGCTCGACTTCAACGCCTACTGCGTGCTGCTCGGCCACGCGGGTGCGCGGTACGACGGGGACGGCACCGCGTACGGGTGGCACTGCATCGGCGACACGGCCGGGCTCGACGCGCAGGACGCGTGCCGGCAGCTGTACGGGAGCGATCCGCCGATCAGCCGCTTCCAGAACTTCTACGACAAGGACTCCTGGGAGTGCTGGGGGTGAGCCGTGGGACGGCGTGAGCTGCCGGTCACCGGGACGGGACCGGTCGAGGCGTTCGCCCAGGCGCTGCGGCTGCTGCGGGTGCGGGCGGGCACGCCGAGCTACCGGCTGCTGTCACGCAAGGCCGGCTACTCGGCGTCGGCGTTGTCGGCGGCGGCGAGCGGGGCGGCGCTGCCGTCACTGGACCTGGCGCTGGCGTACGCCGGGGCCTGCGGCGGTGACCCGGAGGAGTGGGCGGCCCGTTGGCACGCGGCCGCCGACCAGGCCGCGCCCCCGCCGACACCCGCGCCGCCGGCTGCCCGGCCACCCGCTGCTCGACCGTCCGTGCCCGGCGAGCCCGCTCCTCGACCCCCCGCTCCACCACAACCCGCTCCACCACAACCAGTTTCTCCACACCCAGTTTCTCCACAGCCCGTTTCTCCGGCGGCCGGCCTCGCTCAGCCCGCTCCTCCACCGGCCGGTCCGGTGTTCGAACCACTCACCCCCGAGGACCCGGCCCGCGCGGGCCGCTATCGGCTTCGCGCGCGGATCGGGGCGGGCAGCACCGGACGGGTGTACCTCGCCTACACCGACGCCGGCCGCGCCGTGGCGGTCAAGATCGTGCGCCCCGAGCTGGCGGAGGACGGTGAGTTCCGGCGGCGCTTCGAACGCGAGGTCGCCGCCGCGCGGCAGGTGCACAGCCTGTTCACCGCGCAGGTCCTCGATGCCGACGTGCGGGCCGCCCGGCCCTGGCTGGCCGCGACCTACGTGCCCGGTCCCTCGCTGCACGAGGCCGTCACCAGACACGGCCCGCTGCCCGTCGAGTCGCTCTGGCTGCTCGTCGCCGGGATCGCGGAGGCCCTGCAGACGGTCCAGCGAGCCGGCCTCGTGCACCGGGACATCAAGCCCTCCAACGTCCTGCTCGCCGCGGACGGCCCGCGGCTGATCGACTTCGGCATCGCCCACGTGAGTGACGCCACCACGATCACGCGAACGGGGATCACGCTGGGTGTGCCGCAGTTCATGGCGCCCGAGCACGTCCTCGGCAGGCCGCTCACGTTCGCCGCGGACGTGTTCGCGCTCGGCTCGCTCGCGGCGTACGCGGCCACCGGCGAGTCGCCGTTCGGCAGCGGCGTCGACACCGCGGTGCTGTACCGGGTCGTGCACGAGCCGCCGTCGCTGGGCGGGGTGCCGGGCGAGCTGCGCGACCTGGTCGCGGCGTGCCTGGCCAAGGAGCCGGCGCGCCGGCCGGGGCTGGCCGACGTCATCGGCGAGTGCCGGCGGCGGAGCGAGGGCACGTCGCTGAGGATCACGAGCGGTTGGCTGCCGCCGGCGCACGCCGAGGAGATCCGCCGCCGGGCCGCGGCGACCGCGTGAGTCCGGTGCGCGTACCCGGCAGCACCAGGCCGGCGACCGCCGCGGCGAGCCCGAGCACGCCGGACACGACCATCGCCGGCACGAACCCGTCGGTGAAGGTCCCGGCCGTGCCGTAGCCGCCCGTCGCGGCGAACACGGCGCCGAGGACGGCCACCCCGAACGCACCCCCGAGCTGGCGGAAGGTGCTGAACGTGCCGGACGCCTTCGCGAGGTCCGCCAGCGCGACCTGGCTGACCACCGCACGCGTCATCGCCGGGACCCCGAGGGTGAGGCCCAGACCGACGAGGGTCAACGGCCCGACCAGCGTCCAGTACGCCGCCGACGGCGACGCGACCGACGCCAGCCACCCGAGCCCCAGAGCCATCGCGAGCGAGCCGCCGACGATCAGCGCCCGCTCCCCGAACCGGTCCGCGAGCGCACCGGCCCGAGGCGCGAGCACCAGCGGCACGACACCGACCGGCAGCAACCGCAGCCCGGCGAACAGCGCCCCGTACCCGCCCGCCACCTGGAAGAACTGGGCGACGAAGAAGAGCGAGCCGGTCAACGCGGCGTTGAGGAGGAAGATCGCGGCGTTGCCCGAGGAGAACGTCCGCGACGCGAACAGCCGCGGCGGCAGCATCGGCGCGGCCACCCGCCGCTCGACCGCCACGAACCCGACCCCGGCGACGAGACCGGCGACCAGCGGCACGAGTGTCTCCGCACTGGTCCAGCCGGCCGAGTTGCCGCGCACCAACGCCCACACCAGACCGAACGCCGCGACCGCGCCCGTGACGATCCCCGGCAGGTCGAGCGCGGTCCTGGTCCCTCGGCTCTCCGGCGTCCGCATGAGCACCAGCGGGATCGCGACCAGCCCGATCGGCACGTTCAGCCAGAAGATCCACTCCCAGGCGATGCCCTGGGTGACGGCCCCGCCGACGACCGGCCCGACGACGGCAGCGAGCCCCGTGACGCCGCCGTAGATCCCGGTCGCCCACCCCCGCCGTTCCGGTGGGAACGCCGCGTTCATCAGCGCCAGCGCCAGCGGCATGACCAACGCCGCCCCGGCGCCCTGGCACGCACGCGCGGCGACGAGCGCGCCGACCGACGGAGCGAGCGCGCACGCCGCCGACGCCACGGCGAACACCCCGAGGCCGACGACGAACCCCAGCCGCCGCCCGAGGAGGTCGCCGACGGCCGCCCCGGTCATCAGCAGCACCGCGAAGCTGAGCGTGTACGCGTTGACCGTCCATTCGAGCGCCTCGAGCGAGGCGCCCAGGTCGCGCTGGATCGTGGGCAACGCGGTGACCACGACGAGCATGTCGAGCACCACCATGAAGGACGCGAGCGCGCTGAGCCCCAGGACCCACCGCTGCGTTGAAGTCGTCATGCCCGTACCGACACCGCGGCGGCGCGGATCTGGTCGCCGCCCAGATCCCGGCTCGGGTGGTGTCATAACAGACGTGACCGATCAACTGGTGTCGCTGGCGCGGACCGGCGACGAGGAGGCCTTCCGCGCGCTCGTCGAGCCGCACCGCGGGGAACTGCACGTGCACTGCTACCGCATGCTCGGCTCGGTCCAGGACGCGGAGGACGTGTTGCAGGAGACGCTGGTCGCGGCCTGGCGGGGGCTCGACCGGTTCGAGGGCAGGTCCGGCGTGCGCACGTGGCTGTACCGGATCGCCACCAACCGCTGCCTCAACTGGCTGCGCGACGGTGAGCGGCGGCCGAGGACGGTGCCGCCGACGGCCGTTCCGTTCCCCGAGCCGACCCGGACGGTCGAGCCGATGTGGCTCCAGCCGTACCCGGACGCGCTGCTCGACGGCCTTCCCGAGACCGAACCCGGGCCGGAGGCGCGGTACGAGCGGCGGGAGGCGATCTCACTGGCGTTCGTCACCGCGACGCAGTCGCTGCCGCCCCGCCAGCGTGCCGTGCTCGTGCTGCGGGACGTGCTCGGCTTCCGGGCGGCCGAGGTGGCCGGCATGCTCGACACCACCGAGGACTCGGTGACCAGCGCGCTCAAGCGGGCCAGGGCCGGGCTGCCGGCGACCGACCGGGACCGCACGCCGCTGCCCGACTCGGTCGCCGAACGCGCCGTCGCCGCCCGGTTCGCCGACGCGATCGAGAGCGGCGACGTCGACGGGCTCGTCGCCATGCTCACGGACGACGCCTGGCTGACCATGCCGCCGCTGCCGCTGGCGTACCGGGGGCCGGCCGTCATCGCGAACTTCATGCGCACCGTCGGTTTCCGCGGCGGCCACCGCCGCTACCGCCTCGTGCCGGCCGCCGCCAACCGCCAGCCGTGCTGGGGCTGTTACTTCAGCGACGACGGCGATCCGGTGTGGCGGGCGCACGGCGTGCAGGTGGTCACCGTCGCCGGGGACCGGATCAGCGCGATGACCCGGTTCGTCGACAACAGCGTCCTGTCGTTCTTCGGCCTGCCCCGGACACTGCCCTGACCCGGACATGCCCCGACGCGGATGTTGCCCCGACCCGCGGCTACGGGCTGGAGCCGGCCACCATCGCGTCGTAGACGGGTTTCATCCGGGACCACTGCCGGTCCGGGCTCGAGGCGAAGACGAAGTACTCGACGCCGTCGACGAGCCAGTACAGGGCGTGCACCCGCTGCACCCCGCCCCCGTCCCGCTGCACGAACTCCCACTCCACGGCCTTGTGGCCGCCGTACGTGGCGCTGTTCAGGTCGACCCGGTGGTAGCCGGTGGTGCGGCCGGCGAAGTTCTGCTCGTAGGCCACGTGCGTGGCGACGATGTCGTCCGACTGCGCCGTGGCGCCGCCGTAGCCCACGACCCGGCTGGGGTCGGCGGGGTCGACGGCACGCATCGCGCCCGGCTGGCCGGCGGCGACGGTCTGCCACCCGAGCGGAATGACCGTGCCCATGCCGGCCGGGCCCTGGACCCGCTGGAAGCCGGGCGGGGCGGAGCTCACCGTGGTGATCTCGGGCTTGGGGTAGGTGTCGTCGGAGATGTAGGAGGTCTGGTCGCCGGTACTCGTGACGTCGGTCTTGGGCATGGTCAGCAGCACCACGCCGACCACGGCGCTCGCCGCCAGGTAGGCAGCCGCGAACGCCCACGCGACCGAGCGTGAGCTGAGTGACCGGACGCTCGTCACCACTTTCACCTCTGCAACCCCCCGACACGGGCCTACTGAGAGTAACCTGCCCGTCGAGGTGATCCAATGCTTCGGACGTGGCAGGACGTGATCGTCAAGTGGCGACTCCTGCCGGAGGACCTGCCCGCGGACGAGCGCGAGGCTCGGACGCACACGCGTCGTGGCCGCTCAGCGCTGGTCGACGGACGGCTCGACGAGGCCCTCGCGGAGTTCGAGGCCGCGGCCAGCCTACGCCCGGATCCACTCGATCGGGTGGGTGTCGGTGACGTGCACCTCGCCCGTGGGGGCTGGCGAACGGCCGAGGAGAACTACCGGGTGGCGCTGCTCAGCGGCGGGGTGGGCGCCCTGCTCGCGCAGCTGGGTCTCGCGCTGGTGAAGATCGGCCAGGGCAACGCGGCGGGCGCGGTCGCGGACCTCGAGCTGCTGGTCGCGGACCGCCCGAACGACCCGACGCTGCGGTACTACCTCGCGAGCGCCTGGTACTCGGCCGCGGAGCAGTGCCGGTCGCGAACGGCCGACGACGTCCTGGTGATCACCAGCGAGGAGCAGCTGCGCATCTGCCACGCCGCGGCCAGACGCATCCTGTCCCTCAGGACGGCCGACGAGGAGCTGGAACGCGGCGCCGAACAGCTGCTCGCGGAGGTCGAGGCCGGCCGCCGGTGGACGTGGGCGCCGGAGGGCATCGCCGTCAGCCTGGCCGTCCTGACCGTGGCGCTGGGCATGATCACGGTGGTGGCGGGCGGCCTGCTCAACAACGTCGCCCTGGTCGTCGTCGGCGTCATCGCGGGCGCGGCCCTGCTGTACGGCATCGTGTACCGCTTCCGGAAGCAGACCTGGCGGCGGCGCGCGGACGAGATGGCCCCCCACATCCTCAAACAGGGTCTGTAGCTAGAGTTCCGCGATGTGAGTGTGGTCTACGACTGCGGGCGTTCCCCGGATCGTGAGGACGGGCTGGCCGCCGCCGCCGGCGCGGTGCGGGCCGGACGGCTCGTGGTGATCCCGACCGACACGGTCTACGGCATCGGCGCGGACGCGTTCTCGTCATCGGCGGTGCGGGCGCTGCTCGCCGCCAAGAACCGGGGGCCGGACATGCCGGTCGGCGTGCTGGTCGGCTCGTGGTCGACGATCGACGGCCTGGTCCTGTCCGTGCCGCGCCCCGCTCGACTGCTCATCGAGGCCTTCTGGCCGGGCGACGTGTCGATCGTGCTGCCGCACGCGCCGTCGCTGTCGTGGGACCTCGGCGACAACGGCGGCACGGTGATGCTGCGCATGCCGCTGCACCCCGTCGCGATCGAGCTGCTGCGCGAGGTCGGACCGATGGCGGTGTCGTCGGCCAACGTGTCCGGCCAACCGCCCGCCACCAGCGCGGAGCAGGCCCGCGACCAGCTCGGCGAGTCGGTGTCGGTCTACCTCGACGGCGGCCCGTCCGGTGACCCGGTCCCCTCCACGATCGTGGACCTCTCCGGCGACGGGCCGGTGGTCCTGCGCGAGGGCGCCGTGTCCACCGCCGCGATCGCCGAGGCACTCGGCGAAGAGGTCCGCACCCGCTGACTCAGCACCTGAGCACGCGGGCCAGCCGCTCGCCGAAATCGGCGTCGAGCACCCCGTCTCTGCTGATCGCGCTGGCAATCCCCTGGCGGAAGAGCTTGCTGAACTCGACGTAGTGACACGTGACGGGCCGCAGCCGGGCGGCGTTGAGGGCGCGCTGTATCTCCTCCGCGTCGGGTCGCCTCGAGTTGTCCAGTGCGGTCTGCCGGGTGGGGACGAACCCGCCGACCTCGGAGAGGATCGTCTCGCTGGCGGCGCTGGTGAGGAACTGGGCCAGCGCCTGAGCGGCCCGCGGCTTGTCCGTGTTGGCCGAGACCGCCAGGTCCTGACCACCCAGCACCGTGCCGCTCTCGGGGGCGACGGCCTTGAAGGGCACCTTGTCACCGACGGCGTCCCGGGCCACCGGCCAGTTGCGCATGAACACGGTCTGGTGTTCGGCGAACGCCTGCGCCGCCGCCGCGACGGTGTCTCCCCCCTTGTTCCGGACCACCTCCGGGTCCTTGGCGGCCGCCGCGAGCTGTTCGATGCCGTCCCGGTCCTGCGCGCTGAACTCGACCTCGGTGCCCTGCGCGTTCATCGCCACCTGGCCGTTGGGGTCGACGAACTGACCGCCGGTGGCCCACATGGCGTCCAACGCGGAGATGGTGAGCATTTCATCGTTTGCCTGGAGCTCGGCGCCGGTGGCCGCCGTGATGTGCGGATCACTGGCTCGCGCGACACCAGCGGCGGTCTTCGCGCCGACGCCCATGTAATCCTCCCAGGACTTCGGTTCCGCCACCCCCGGAATATCGGTGCGGTAATAGATCAGGCCGACATCCGAGTTGAGCGGAAGAGCCCACAACTTCGCGTCCTCGTCCTCCGCGGTCTTGAGGATCTTGTCCACGAAATCGCCGAGATCCCGCTGCGACAACGCGGCCTCGTCCAACTGGCGGATGTAGCCGCGCTGAATGAACTCCCGCATCCACACTATGTCGAGGACATAGAGGTCCGCCTTGTGCCGGCCGCCGGATTTGGCGTCATTCACCAGCCGCTCGTGCTGCGCGTCGCTGTTCAGCGGCGCGGTCTCGATGCGGGCGTGGTTGTCGGGGTGCAGCCGGTTCCACTGGTCGACGACCATCTGCCGCGCGTTCGCCCTGTCGGACGGGGAGGCCGCCATGATCACCAGATCCCCCGGCTCCAGACCGGTCGGCGCGGCCCGCATGGCCACGCCCGCCGCGACGACAGCACCCGCGGTGACGACGACACCGACCAGGCGCAGCGGCTTTCGCAGGCTCGACCACAGCTCTGGCAGTTTGAGATCGATGTCCTCTTTGGTCAGTTTCCACACGCTCTTGACGTAGTTGGGCAGATAATTGACGCACAGCCCGGAAAGCAGTCCCATGACCCCCAGGGTGAGCAGGTGCAATATCGACCACACGCGCCAGTCGAGGTCGATGTTGGTGGCCAGTATCGCCACTCCCGACGTGAGCACCACGGTGACGATCACACCGACGACGATCAGGCTGAGCCGGACGCCCGAACTCGGCGAAACCCCAGTATTCCCCATCACTCACCTGCCATGATCCATGATTAGGCAGAGCGCCCCCAGGCGAGTCATGATAATCCCGGAACAGCGGCGAAAGAATCACGCTTTCGGGTATTTTCAGGAACGATATGCGGTGGCGAAGCGGGGGCGCCGGGACAGGTCTGCGTGGTCGGCCACCCCCGTGAGGACCTTGCGGGTGGAGAGGAGGGCCGGGACCGCGTCGCCCTGGGTGTCGTCGTGCTCGATGCCCACCGCGCCGCCCGGACGGAGCAGGCGGGCCGCCAGGTTGACGACGTGCCTGATCACCGCGAGACCGTCGGCGCCCGCGAAGACCGCCGCGAACGGGTCGTGCTCGCCGACCTCCGGGGGGACGGGCGTGTCCACCGGGACGTACGGCGGGTTGCACAGCACCAGGTCGACCTGCGCGTCCAGCTCCGTGAGCAGGGACGGGTCGGTGACGTCCCCGGCGTGCAGGCGCACACCCGAGTCGCCCAGGTTCCTGCGGGCCCAGGCCAGCGCCGTCGGGTCCACCTCGACCGCGTGGACGACCGCGTCCGGGCGGGCCGTCGCGACCGCCAGCGCCAGGGCACCCGAGCCCGTGCACAGGTCGACGACGACCGGCGCCACCCGCCCGGCCAGCACCCCGAGGCCCCACTCGAGCAGCAGCTCGGTCTCGGGGCGGGGGACGAACACGCCCGGCCCGACGTGCACCGTCACCGGACCCAGCGCGGCCCAGCCCAGCAGGTGCTGCAGCGGCACCCGCTTCGCGCGCTCGCGCACCAGCCCCGCGATCGCGTCCACCACCTGGCGGTCCACCATCGGGGTCAGAAGCAGCTTCCCGCGTGGCACGTCCAGCACGTGCGCGGCGATCAGCTCGGCGTCCGCGCGTGGTGAGGCCACTCCGGCGTCGGCCAGGACTCGCTCCGCCTCCATGATGGCCAGGCGGAGTGGCTGACGGGTCACGCCGTCCCCCCGCGGGGTCGGTGACAGGGTCCGCCGGCGTGGTGGTGCCGATGGTTCGCTACGCGGGCTCCGCTCACGGAGACAGCCTGTCACGCACTCTGGTGAGCGGCGAGTCGTTCGTCGCGGTCGGCGATGGCCAGGGCGTCCAGCACGCCGTCCAACTCGCCGTTCAGCACCTGGTCGAGGTTGTAGGCCTTGTAGTTCACCCGGTGGTCGGAGATGCGGTTCTCCGGGAAGTTGTACGTCCTGATCCGCTCCGAGCGGTCGACCGTGCGGACCTGGCTGCGCCGGGCGTCCGAGGCCTGCTTCGCCGCCTCCTCCTCGGCCAGCGCGGCCAGGCGGGCGCGGAGCACCTGCATCGCCCGGGTCTTGTTCTGCAGCTGGCTGCGCTCGTTCTGGCAGGAGACCACGATGCCGGTCGGCAGGTGGGTGATGCGCACGGCCGAGTCGGTCGTGTTGACGCTCTGCCCGCCCTTGCCCGACGAGCGGAACACGTCGATGCGCAGGTCCTTCTCGGGGATCTCCACGTCCTCGACCGCGTCCGGCACGTCCGGGTACACCAGCACGCCGGCCGCCGAGGTGTGGATGCGGCCCTGCGACTCGGTGGCCGGGACGCGCTGCACGCG
>NZ_JBJMIE010000057.1:0-6773 GCF_045807065.1 Actinophytocola sp.
CACCGTGGTGCTGTCCCTGCCGGTGGACCGGGCCGGTGCCGCGTGAGCGGAGCCGGCGAGGGGGCGATGTGACGAAGGTGCTGGTGGTCGACGACGAGCCGCAGATCGTGCGTGCGTTGCGGATCAACCTGACCGCACGCGGGTACGACGTGTCGACGGCGGCGTCCGGCCAGGAGGCGCTGCGCGTGGCGGCGGCCGCCAAGCCGGACGTGGTGGTGCTGGATCTGGGCCTGCCGGACATCGACGGCACCACGGTCATCGAGGGCCTGCGTGGCTGGACGAGCGTGCCGATCATCGTGCTCTCGGCCCGCGCCGACTCGGGTGACAAGGTGTCCGCACTGGACGCCGGCGCGGACGACTACGTGACGAAACCATTTGGCATGGACGAGCTGCTCGCCCGGCTGCGGGCGGCCGTGCGCCGGGCCTCGGCCGCCCCGTCGGCGGCCGGCGAGGACGCGGTCGTGGTCACCCCGGCGTTCACGGTGGACCTGGCCGCCAAGAAGGTCCTCCGCGACGGCGCCGAGGTCCACCTCACCCCCACCGAGTGGGGCGTGCTCGAACTGCTGGTGCGCAACCGGGGCAAGCTCGTGGCGCAGAAGCAGCTCCTCCAGGAGGTGTGGGGCCCGACGTACGCCTCGGAGACGCACTACCTGCGGGTGTACCTGGCCCAGCTGCGCCGGAAGCTGGAACCGCGGCCGTCCCACCCCCGCCACCTGCTCACCGAGGCCGGCATGGGCTACCGCTTCGAGCCCTGACCCCGCGAGTCGCGCGGGTCAGCTGGCGGCGCGTTTGACGGTGCGCATGAGCGGGGCGGTCTCCACGGTGTGCACGTCGTCCAGGGTGCCGACGCGTTCGGTGAGGTAGCGGTAGAGGTCGGCCGAGTCGCGGCAGATGACCGTCGCCACCAGGTTCGTGCGGCCGGTGGTGACGGCGGTGAACGACGTTTCGGGGTGTGCCGCGACGGCCGCCGCCGTGGCCGCCAGACCGGTCGGCCGCACGGTCAGCCACAGGCGCGCCTCGGCGTGGTAGCCCAGCGCCGCCGGCAGGACGTCCAGGTCCAGCACCAGGACACCCGCCCGCCGCAATCGGGTGACCCGGCGGCGGGCGGCCGACTCGGACTGGCCCAGCTCGGTGTAGGGGGTGCGGCCGTCGCGGGCGAGGGCGGCGAGGAGGGCGTGGTCGTCGCCGTCGAGGGTCAGCGGCTCCTCGGCAGGGGGTTCGGGGGTCAGCCGAGCCGCCTGGGCCTCGGTGAGGTGGCGGATGCCGGCCCATTCCGTGGCGACGCCGCCGAGGACGGCGTGGGCACTGACGTCGAGCACGCGGGTGCTGCGGGGGAGCTTGTCCATCAGCAGCGCGTCGCGGGCCGCGGTGTCGGTGGACTGGAGGTTGCAGGAGATCTCCGTGCCGCCGGAGAGGATGTGCACCCAGAACGTGTCCGGCCGGCGGGCGAGCGCGGCCGCGACGGGTGGGGCGACGTCCGGGGTGCAGCGGATGCGGACGGTCCACGAGGGCCGTCCGATCAGGAGGCCGTTGGCGGAGCCGACCACGCGCATCACTCCGGCCTGGCGGAGCCGCCGGTAGCGGCGGGCGACCGTGTTCTCCGAGACGCCGAGCACCGCGGCGATCGCCGCGAACGGAGCGCGGCCGTCGAGGTGCAGGGCGTGGATCAGGCCGCGGTCGACCTCGTCGACGGATTCCATCTCCACACGGTAGTCCGATGACGGATATCGGCGCCTTCCGCCCGCTGGCTGGCGGCTCTCGGTCGGCCGGCGCTTGGGTGGCCGCATGATCCTGGTGACTGGAGCGACCGGCAACGTCGGTCGGCAGGCGGTGGCGCAGCTGTGCTCGGCCGGTGTGCCCGTCCGCGCGTTGACGAGGAACGCGACGGCGACCTTCCCCGACGGCGTCAAGGTGGTGCACGGCGACCTCCGCGACCCCCTCGACCTGCGCGGCGTCGACGCCGTCTTCCTGATGTGGCCGCTGCACACGGCGGCGGCGCTGCCCGGGGTGCTCGACGCGGTCGGCGGCCGGCACGTGGTGTACCTCGGCTCGGGTGGCGTGCGTGACCTGACCATGGCCGAGCAGGCGGCCCTGGTGGCCGGCTGTCCGCGGTGGACGGTCATCCAGTCGAGCACGTTCGCCGTCAACGCGCTCTGGTGGGCGCGGCAGCTCCGCGCCGGCGACGAGGTGCGTGGCGCGCACGGCGACCTGGCGATGGCCATGCTGCACGAGGCGGACATCGCGGCGGTGGCGGTGCGGTCGCTGCTCGACGGGCGGCTCGGCGAGACGTTCGACATCACGGGGCCGGCGGCGCTGACGCAGGTCGAGCAGGTGCGGGTCATGAGCGAGGTGCTGGACCGGCCGCTGCGCTGGGTCGAGCTACCGCGTGCCGAGGCCAGGGCACAGCTGCTCGCCGACGGCCTACCGGGATCCTTCGTGGACGTTCTGCTGGACGTCTACGCGGTGATGCCCCGGCGTCCGACCGTGACGGCGACGGTCGCGGAGGTGACCGGCCGGCCGGCGCGGACGTTCGCGGAGTGGGTGACCGACCACGCGGCGGAGTTCACGAGGACGCGCGGATGAACGCCACGGCGGCGCGTTGTGCGGTCCCGTCCCCCCGGTGATCACACCTCGACCTCGCCGACCCGGGCGGTCACCCCCTACTGCCCGGTGCGGAAGTGAGCCTACTGCTGCCTCGGGCGCTCGGCGTCGAACTTGAGCGCGCCGAGCCGGTCGGCCAGCTTCTCGACGACGTCGGAGACGAACCTGTCGTAGTCGATCTGCACCGGTGTCGGCGACTTGATCGCGGCGATGATGTTGGGCTCGTCGTCGGTGAGCTGTCCGATGATGTTGGACACGTCGGCGCCCAGCACTCTCAGGTCCTCGAAGCCCTGCTGGACCGTGGGGTCGCCACCCCTCTGGGCGATCCAGTACTGCAGGCCTTCCAGCTCCTTCTCGTCCTCGACGTGACGGCGGGTGAGGCCGTCGCCGACCCAGACCCGGGGGCCGTCCTTCTCGAGGGCGAGGATGAGGTTCTTCATGGGGTCCTCCCTTTCTGCGTTCCCCAGTAGCGCGGCGAGCTGGCCGCGCGTGCCGCGGTAGGCGTTGGCGTCGATCGGTTGGTGGCCCGCGACGCGGACCGAGCTGGTGAACTGGAGTACGGCGACGTCGAGGCCGCCGTAGCCGGTCCAGTAGCTGGCTGGGACGTCCGCCCACTCGTCGAGGAGCGACCCGACGACGTTGTCGGGGTAGCGGGACGACCAGAGCGGCGGCAGACCGGCGAGTGACGGTGAGCCGAGCTGCTGCCAGTACCAGCGGGGGATGTAGGACAGCGGCACCCGGTAGCCGGCGGCGCGGAGGCGGTCAACGAACTCGCGGACGAGCGCGATGCCGCCGGAGTTGGCCTCCACGTCGGGGATGACCGGGACGTCACGCGGCACCACGCGCGCCACGTTGGCCACCTGGGCGGCGGCCGACGCGTTGGAGCGCACGTAGTGGTAGGCGGCGACCAGCAGTCCCGCTTTGCGTGCTTCCGCGAGGTTCGCCGCGAAGGCCGAGTCGACGAACGACGCGCCCTCGCTGCTTTTCATGAATACGAACTCAATGCCTTCTCCCCGGCATTGCGCCAGATCCAGCCCGAGATCCTGATGGTGCGAGATGTCCAGGCCAAACGTCACCATGTATATCTCCTCCTACCAGCCCCGTCGTTGACGTTGCTCGCGTGGTAGAGGTGGGTTTTTAACATCCGTACGGACGTAGCTGCGTACTAGATTCGTCATATCGTAAAGTACTGGATTCGCCCTAACGGGACTATTCCATTCAGACCACATCTTGGCGCGCGTCCGACTGCCCTTAGGGGCGGAAATCAGAAACCGAAGTCCTGCACCCAGTAGAAGCCGTCACGGTCGAGCCCGACGCCGATGGCGTTGAGGTCGCAGTTGAGGATGTTCGCGCGGTGGCCGGGGGAGTTCATCCACAGCTCGACGACGTCGTCGGCCGTCCGGGCACCCTGGGCGATGTTCTCCGCACCCGGGCTCGAGTACCCCGCGTTGCGAATCCGCTGGTCGAAGGTCACCCCTTCGGGGGTCGTGTGCTGGAAGTAGTCACGCGCGGCCATGTCGGAGGCGTGCTTCTGCGCGGCCGTGGTGATGTTCGCGTCGATCGTGAGCGGACCGCAGCCGGCGTCCTCGCGGGCCGTGTTGGTGAGGGCGACGACCTGCGCCTGCGCCGAGGCGTCCGGCGCCGACGGGGTGGCGGGCGGGGCGGGATCGGTCGTCCGAGGGGGCGGCGCGGCGGTGGTGGTCTCGGGAGGAACCGGCGGTGGCGTGGTGGACGGCGGTGGCGTG
Organism: Actinophytocola sp.; assembly: GCF_045807065.1. Taxonomy (GTDB): domain Bacteria; phylum Actinomycetota; class Actinomycetes; order Mycobacteriales; family Pseudonocardiaceae; genus Actinophytocola. The sequence goes on from NZ_JBJMIE010000057.1 coordinate 4,347, forward strand.
GTGGACGCGCTGGACGGCGCCGTCGAGGTCGCGCTGGCGGTGGTCGCGGGTTGGTCGCGGCTCCCGCTGGAGTCGCTCGGCCGCTCGCCGGTGAGGTTCACGCGCAGCTGGCCCCCGTCCGCGCTGGACCCGGCGGCCGGACCGGCCACGAGAGTGGCCGCCCCGGCGACGAGCGCACCCGCGAGCAGAGCGGTGAGTGCCGGCAGAACTGGTCTTCGCCCACGCATGGCGGGGGAAGTTACCACCAACGGGCACAGTTGATAACAACAGAGTGACGATTAATCCACTGAAATGGTGACAACAGGGCGCTTGTGGCGGGGAAGGCAGGCGCTCCGACCAGGCCATTCCGCCGGCTGGGCGGCAGGCGTCCGAGGCGCGATCACGGCACCGAGGAAGCCATCGAGACCTTGGACCTGGCGTGGTGCCGCTTCGTCCACATCGCCGCGGACCACGGCCCGTACGGCAGCCGGCGGGACGAGCGCGTGCGGCACGAACTGGGAGCGCACCCGACTGGGAGGGCGGCGGGTTCTTGCTCCGGGCGGGCTTCGAGGCCGGGTGCGCGTTGCTCGGGTCGCTGCCAGTGGCCGCCGCTTCTCGGAAGGCGCGTTCGGGACATCCCGGTGTAGCACCTCGCCCGCGCATCCGGGCCAGGTCGGCGGCGGAGTGGCCGGCTACGAGCTGGGTGGGGTGCTCGGCGGCGTGGTGGTCGTGGTGGTCGTTGTCGTGGTGGTGGTCGTGGGCGGGTGGGTGGGCTGCGTCGGTTGCGTCGGCTGTTGCGTCTGCGGGGGCTGCCCACCGCCGGCCGGGGGCCTGGTGGTCGTCGTGGTGGTGGTCGTCGACTTCTTCTTCGAGGTCGTGGTGGTCGTGGTGGTCGACGACTCGGCTGCCGAGCTCGACGGCGTCGTGGTGGTGGTCGTCGTCGTGAGGTAGGTGCTGCCGTCCGTCGAGGAGGTGTCCCGCACCTGTACCGAGTCCTGGCTCGTCCGCTCCGGCTGGGCCGACTCGCCACCGCCACCCGCTAGCATGGCGACCGTCGCGAAGGCGGTCGACACGACCACGCCCGCGACACCCAGCGCGAGATACGGCGTTCGGCGCAGCCCGCTGCCCTCGTCGGCCGGTGGCCTCTCATCCATTCGGTCCTCGGGTCCGAGCATCCCGCGCCTCCTACAATCACTGCGCGACCGACCGGTCACAGCGCGGCAACGTATCAGATCTACTCACTGCGACCTCACGCGAGCGTCCATGTCACCGAACGTACGACTCACCGCCTGGGTGCACGGCCACGTGCAGGGCGTGGGATTCCGCTGGTGGACCCGCAGCCGGGCGGCCGAGCTGGGGCTCGTCGGCTACGCCAGCAACCTGCGGGACGGCCGCGTGGAAGTGGTCGCGGAGGGTGCCAGGGAGACCTGCGACAAGCTGCTCGAGCTCCTCCGGAGTCCCGGCACGCCCGGCCGCGTCGAGCTGGTCGTCGAGCGGTGGTCGGACGCCAGGGGAAACGTGACCGGGTTCGTGGAGCGCTGAGCCCCGCGCGGCGATCGTCGTCACCGGTGGAGCGCCCACTGAACCATTCGGCGCGGCATCGCGTATGACTGGTGCGTGGGGAACACCCCGGACCAGGAAGACGAGCTCATCCGTGAGCTCTACAGCCGATACCGTCGACCGCTCTACGGCTACGTGCTGCGTGCGGTCGGTGGCGATCATCAGTACGCCGAGGACGTCGTGCAGGAGACGCTGCTCAGGGCGTGGCGCAACGCCGACTCCCTGAACCCCGAGCACGCGGGGCCGTGGTTGTACACCGTGGCGCGCAACCTCGTGGTCTCCGGCTACCGCAAGCAGAGCGCGCGGGTCGACGAGGTGCCGATCCTGGAACGGGACTGGGCACGCCCGACCGACGAGTTCGACCGGGTGCTCCAGGGTTGGCAGGTCGCGGAGGCCATGCGGGCGCTGTCCGCGGACCACCGCGCCGTGATCGGCGAGCTGTTCTACCACCGGCGAACCATCGCCGAGACCGCCAAGAAGCTCGGCGTGCCGCCGGGCACCGTCAAGTCGAGATCGTTCTATGCGTTACGCGCGTTGCGCGACGCGCTCGAGGAGCGGGGGGTGACCGAGCCGTGACCTGCCAGCACACGATGACACTGGGTGTCTATCTGCTCGGTGCCCTGGACCCGGCCGAGCGCTCGGCGTTCGAGTCGCACCTGCCCTACTGCGAGATCTGCCGGGGCGAACTGGTCCGGCTCGCCCCGCTGCCGGGCCTGCTCAACCAGATCACCCCGGGGGACTTCGCCGACAACCTGCCGCCGACGGGTGTCGAGGGCATGGTGGTCACGCGTGTCCACCCGATCACCGAACCGGTCGCGATCCCCGTCCAGGCGCTGGCGCCCCAGGCGCAGCCCGTGCCGACGCCGAGGCCCTGGTCGACGCCGAAGA
>NZ_JBJMIE010000058.1:0-3539 GCF_045807065.1 Actinophytocola sp.
CAGGAAAGGCGCGTTCGGGACACTCAACGGTCCCGAACGCACCTTCCTGGCAGTGGGCTAGCGGCGGGCTAGCGGCGGTCGGCCGCCGGCTCCGGGACGTCCTCGACCGAGTCGGCCGAGTCGTTCGACTCCGCCGGGCCGGCCGGGTCCGCCGGTACGGCGACGCCCTCGACGGCCACCGGGGCCGTCTTGCCGCGCGGCAGGAGCAGCGCCGGCAGGAACGCCACGGCCAGCAGGACCAGCGCCCACCAGAACGTGGACGAGAACGCGTCCGACAGCAGCGACGCCACCTGGCCGCGGATGGGCTCCGGCAGGTCCTTGATGGAGTCCATCGACGGCGCCTGACCACCCTGCGCCGCCGTCCGCGCGACGAGCGGCGCCAGGTTGTCGGTGGTCGCGTTGTACAGGACCACCGAGAGCAGCGCGGTACCGATCGACGCCGCCACCTGCTGGATGATGTTCAGGCTCGTCGACGCGCGGGCCACGTCCTGCTGCCGCAGCGTCTTCAGCGCCGCCGACATGATCGGCATCATCGTCATGCCCATGCCGAGACCCATGACGAACAGGTCGGCGCCGATCAGCAGGTACGACGTGTCCGCCTTCAGCTGGGTGAACAGCACCATGCAGGCCACGATCACGACGATGCCGGTCTGCGCGATGCGGGCCGCGCCGATCCGGTCCACGACCAGGCCGGCGATCGGCATCATGACCATCGCGCCGATGCCCTGCGGGGCCAGCAGCAGACCGGCCGCGAGCGCGCCCTCGAACCGCACCTGCTGGAAGTAGAGCGGGAACAGCAGCATGGCGCCGAAGAACGCGACCACGAACAGCACCATGGTCACCGACGCGACCGAGAAGCCCCGGTCCTTGAACAGCTTCAGGTCGATCAACGCGTTCGGCGTGCGCAGCGCGTGCCAGATGAACAGCGCCACCAGCACCGCGCCGGCGCCCGCCGGGAGGTAGGCCTGCGGGCTGTCGATGCCCTCGGACGGCGAGGCGATCTTGGCGAGGCCGTAGATCAGCGCGGCGAGGCCCGGTGAGAGCAGGAGCAGGCCGAGCACGTCCAGCTTCTCGGTCGGCCTCGGCTCGTCCTTGTCCAGGATCCGGCTGCCGAGGAACAGCGTCACGATGCCGATCGGGACGTTCAGGAAGAAGATCCAGCGCCACGACACGTCGTCGACGAGCCAGCCGCCGAGGATCGGGCCCACGATCGGGCCGAGCAGCATCGGCACGCCGATGACCGCCATGACCCGGCCGACCCGCTCCGGACCGGCGGCCTTGGTCAGGATCGTCATGCCGATCGGCATGAGCATGCCGCCGCCGAGACCCTGCAGGACGCGGAAGGTGATCAGCGACTCGACCGACCAGGCCGAGCCCGCGGCCGCGGAGCCGACCATGAACAGGAAGACCGCGAGCAGGTAGATCCGCTTGGTGCCGAACCGGTCGGCCGCCCAGCCGGACAGCGGGATGACGATCGCCAACGCCAGTGTGTAGCCGGTGGCCACCCACTGGATCGTTTCGAGATTGGTGTTGAACTCGCCGATTAGGTGGTTGATGGCGACGTTGACCACGGTGATGTCGAGCATCGCCATGATCGCGCCGAGCACGACCACCGAACCGATGGCGAGGATGCGGCGGTCGAGTTTCCCCGAACCCGCGGCACCCGCCGACGGCGGTAGCACTTCAGTCACAACTTTCCCCTCGTTCAGCAGCCGGGTGTGGTGGTGGGCGGCAGGTCCCCCCGAGCGAGAATCGGCGCCAGTGCCTGTGAGAGCTGTTCTCGCTCGCGGTCGCTCAGCGACTCGAGGCATTCGCGTACGGCCGCGCGGTGCGCCTGTAGGAGCCCGTCGACGAACTGCCGGCCGTGCTCGGACAGGCGAACCCGCTTCACCCTGCGATCGCGGTCGTCCTCCCTGCGCGTGACCATGTCCGTTCTCGCCAGCCCCTGCACCGCTCGCCCCACGGTCGCCATCGACAACCCGAGCAGTGTGGCCAGCTCGTGAACGGCCAGCTCCCGCTGGCTGTCCGCGAGCACGAACAGGGCACGCATCTGGGAGAATGACAGATCGAGTCCTCTTGCGACACCCAATATGTGTGCCTCCCCGCTCTTCTTCAGCCGCGAGAGGAAGCCCATCACCTGGTCGGTGACGACCTCGACGCATGGCCGCGGGGTTAGTTGCACCCTACAATCATCGCATCGACGCAACTAACTGCAAGTGACTGTGTCCTGGCTCTCATTACCCCATTAGTGGACTGCGACCCTTGTATCGGTCACGTAACGCGACGGGACGTGCACACCCAAGCCGGCTCGATCGGTTGTCGGGGGAAGCGGGCAGAATGCACACCCGTGACAGCCACGGCAACTCCCCCTTCCGTCTTCGTGCGCATCGCCGAGGAGCTCGACGTTGCCGAGCGGCAGGTCCGCTCGGCCGTGGAGCTGCTCGACGGCGGCTCGACCGTCCCGTTCATCGCGCGGTACCGCAAGGAGGTCACCGGCGCGCTCGACGACGCCCAGCTGCGCACCCTCGAGGAGCGCCTGCGCTACCTGCGCGAGCTGGAGGAACGCCGGGCCGCGGTCCTGGAGTCCGTCAACAGCCAGGGCAAGCTGACCGACGAGCTCAGCAGGCAGATCATGGCGGCCGACTCGAAGGCCCGCCTGGAGGACATCTACCTCCCGTACAAGCCCAAGCGCCGCACCAAGGCCCAGATCGCCCGCGAGGCCGGTCTGGAGCCGCTGGCCGACGGCCTGCTGAGCGACCCGGAGACCGATCCCCAGGCCGCCGCCGCGGTGTTCGTCGACCCCGAGAAGGGTGTCGCCGACGTGCAGGCCGCGCTGACCGGGGCGCGGGACATCCTCGTCGAGCGGTTCAGCGAGGACGCCGACCTCATCGGCACGCTGCGCGAGCGTATGTGGGACCGCGGCCGGCTCGTCGCGAAGGTCCGGTCCGGCAAGGAGGAGGCCGGCGCCAAGTTCGCCGACTACTTCGACTTCTCCGAGCCGTTCACCAAGCTCCCGTCGCACCGCATCCTCGCCATGTTCCGCGGCGAGAAAGAGGAGATGCTGGAGCTGGTGCTCGACCCGCACCCCGACGACGAGCAGCCGCCGGGGCCGTCCGAGTACGAGGTCCGCATCGCGGCGAACTTCGGCATCGACGACAGGGGCCGCCCCGCCGACAAGTTCCTCACGGACACCGTGCGCTGGGCCTGGCGCACCCGCATCCTCGTGCATCTGGGCGTCGACCTGCGGACACGGCTGCGCCAGGCGGCCGAGGACGAGGCCGTGCGCGTGTTCGCCGCCAACCTGCGTGACCTGCTGCTGGCCGCGCCCGCCGGCACCCGCGCCACCATGGGCCTCGACCCCGGCCTGCGCACGGGGGTGAAGGTCGCGATCGTCGACGCCACCGGCAAGGTCGTGGCCACCACCGCGATCTACCCGCACCAGCCGGCCAACCGCTGGGACGAGTCGCTGGCGACGCTGGCCAAGCTGTGCGAGCAGCACAAGGTCGAGCTGATCTCGATCGGCAACGGCACCGCGTCCC
>NZ_JBJMIE010000059.1:0-8250 GCF_045807065.1 Actinophytocola sp.
CACACTTAACCTAAACAACCAATTCATATCAACAGAGTAGTAGAACGGCACGGCGGCCGGGCGCGGCCGGATCGGCGCGAGCACGTCGAGCAGCTCGGCGCGGATGCGTTCCACGTGCGCGGAGTGCGAGGCGTAGTCCACGGGGATGCGCTTGACGCGGATCTCCTCGGCCGCGAACGCCGCCATCAGCTCGTCGAGCGCGTCGGCGTCGCCGGCGACCACACTGGCGCCCGGCCCGTTCACCGCGGCGAGGGAGATCCGCCCGCCCCACCGCGTGAGCCGGTGCTCGACCTCCTCGGCCGGCAACGCGACCGACACCATGCCGCCGACGCCGGTGATCGCGATGATCGCCTTGCTGCGCAACGCGACCACGCGGGCCGCGTCGGGCAGCGAGAGCGCGCCGGACACCGCGGCGGCGGCGATCTCGCCCTGCGAGTGGCCGATCACCGCGTCCGGCCGGACGCCGAAGGACTCCCACAGCGCCGCGAGCGACACGTACACCGCCCACAGGGCCGGCTGCACGACGTCGACGCGCCGCAGGGCGTCCGCGTCGCCGAGCACGTCGTGCGGCGACCAGTCCACGAAGGGTTCCAACGCGGCCGCGCACTCGGCGAACCGGGCCGCGAACACCGGCGAGGCGGCCAGCAGCTCCCGGGCCATCCCGACCCACTGCGCGCCCTGGCCGGGGAACACGAACACGATCCGGCCGCTGCCCCGCGCGACGCCGGTGACGAGCCCGGGCGGCGGGTGGCCGTTCGCCAGCGCGGCGAGCCCGGTGGCGAACTCCGCCCGGTCCCGGCCGACCAGCACCGCGCGGTGCGTGAACTCGGCGCGGGTACGGGCCAGTGCGGCGCCGATCCCGGCGAGGTCGACCGTCGGGTTGGCGAGCAGGAACTCGTGCAGGGCCTTCGCCTGTGCGGCAAGCGCCTGCGGCGTGCGGGCGGACACCGGCCAGGGCAGCACGGGGGCGTCGGCGCCCACGTCGGTGAACACCAGCTCCCTGACCCGTACCCGCTCGGGCTCCTCGATGATGACGTGCGCGTTGGTGCCGGAGACGCCGAACGAGGAGACGCCGGCCCGGCGCGGTCGCCCGGTGGCGGGCCACGCCCTGGCGTCGGTCAGCAGCTCGATCGCGCCGGCGCTCCAGTCCACGTGCGAGGACGGCGCGTCCACGTGCAGCGTCGCGGGCAGCACGCCGTGGCGCAGCGCCATCACCATCTTGATCACGCCGGCCACACCGGCCGCGGACTGCGTGTGCCCGAGGTTCGACTTCACCGAACCCAGCAGCAACGGCGTGGTCCGGCTCTGGCCGTAGGTGGCCAGCAGCGCCTGGGCCTCGATCGGGTCGCCGAGTTTCGTGCCCGTGCCGTGTGCCTCGACGACGTCGACGTCCGAGGTGGACAGTCCGGCGTCGGCCAGCGCGGCGTGGATCACCCGTTCCTGCGACGGCCCGTTCGGCGCGGTCAGGCCGTTGGACGCGCCGTCCTGGTTGATCGCGGAGCCACGCACGATCGCGAGCACCGGGTGCCCGTCGCGCCTGGCGTCGGACAGCCGCGCCACGAGGAGCACGCCGACACCCTCCGCCATGCCGAACCCGTCGGCCGCCTCGGCGAACGCCTTGCAGCGGCCGTCCCGCGACAGCCCGCGCTGCCGGCTGAACGCGACCAGTCCCTCCGGGGTGGACATCACCGCGGCGCCGCCGGCCAGCGCCAGGTCGCACTCACCGCTGCGCAGCGCGGCGATCGCCAGGTGCAGCGCGACCAGCGAGGCGGAGCAGGCGGTGTCGATGGTGACCGCGGGGCCTTCCAGCCCGAGGGTGTAGGCGATGCGGCCGGACACCACGGACGCGGCGTTGCCGGTGACCAGGAAGCCCTCGTTGCCCGGTGGGGCCGCGGCGAGCAGCTTCGCGTAGTCTTGGCCGTGCGTGCCGGTGAACACCCCGACCTTGGTGCCGCGCAGGGAGACCGGGTCGATGCCGGCGCGCTCGATCGCCTCCCACGAGGTCTCCAGCAGGAGCCGCTGCTGCGGGTCCATGGCCGTGGCCTCACGGGGCGAGATGCCGAAGAACTCCGCGTCGAACTCGGCCGCGTCGTAGAGGAAACCGCCCTCGCGGACGTAGGAGCGCCCGGACTCGTCGGGGTCGGGGTGGTAGAGCTCGGCCAGGTCCCAGCCGCGGTCGTCGGGCAGCGGGCCGACCGCGTCACCACCGGCGGCCAGCAGCTCCCACAGTGCCTCGGGGCTGTTGGCACCGCCGGGGAACCGGCAGCCCATGCCGACGATCACGATGGGGTCGTCGTCCACGTCGGACTGGGTCGGTGTGGTCCCGACCGGTGCGGCCGCCCTGTCGCCCAGCAGCTCGGCACGCAGGTGGGCGGCCAGCTCGGCCGGGGTCGGGTAGTTGAAGATCAGGGTGGCCGGCAGGCGCAGCCCGGTGTCCGCGTGCAGCCGGTTGCGCAGCTCGACCGCGGTCAGCGAGTCGAAACCCAGCTGCTTGAACGTCTTCTTCACGTCCACACTCGCCGGCGACGGGTGGCCGAGCACGCCGGCCGCCGCGGCGCGGACCAGCTCGATGAGCGTGCGCTCCCGCTCGGCGGGCGCCTGCGCGGCCAGCCTGTCGACCAGCGAGTCCGCCGAGACGTTCTCGGTGACGACCCGGCGGGCCGGCGTGCGCACCAGCCCCCGCAGCAACGCCGGCACCTGCGTCAACCCCCGCAGCGCGGCCAGGTCGAGCCGGACCGGCACCAGATTCGGTTCGCTGGCACCGAGAGCGGCGTCGAACAGCGCCAGACCGTCCAACCTGGACAGTGCGCGGGTGCCGTTGCGGGCCATGCGGCGCAGGTCGGTGTCGGTCAGGCGGCCGCCCATGCCCCGCTCCTCCGCCCACAGGCCCCAGGCCAGCGAGACGGCCGGCAGGCCGAGCGCGCGGCGGTGGCGGGCGAAGGCGTCGAGGAAGGCGTTGGCCGCGGCGTAGTTGGCCTGCCCGGCCGCGCCGAACGTGGTGGCGGCGCTGGAGTACAGCACGAACGCGGCCAGGTCGCGGTCCCGGGTCAGCTCGTGCAGTGCGAGCGCGCCGGTCACCTTCGGCGCGAGCACCCGCTCCAGCTGCTCGTCGGTCATCGACGCGACCGTCCCGTCCGCCACGACGCCGGCGGTGTGCACGACCGCGGTCAGGTCGTCGATCTCGGACAGCACGGCGGCCAGCGCGGCGCGGTCGGTGACGTCGCAGGCCGCGAACCGCACGGGGACCTCGAGTTCGGCGGCCAGTCGGGCCGCGCCGTCGGCGTCCGCGCCGCGCCGGCTGACCAGCACCAGGCCGGTCACCCCCGGCTTCCGTGCCAGGTGCCTGGCGACCAGCACACCGAGGCCGCCGGTGCCGCCGGTGACCAGCACGGTCCCGGCCAGTTCCGGGTCGCCGCGTGTGTCGCCTGTGTCGGCTGTGTCGCCTGTGCCGTCGCCGCCGGTCTCGGCCTTGGTGAGCCGGGGCACCAGCACCGTGCCGGCACGCAACGCCAGTTGTGGCTCGTCGAGTGCGAGCGCGGCGGGCAGCACGGCGCCGGACGCGTCCGTCCCGTCGGAGTCGACGAGGACGAACCGGTCCGGGTGCTCGGACTGCGCGGCCCGGACCAGGCCCCAGACGGGTGCGGTCACCGGCTGGTCGCGGTCGCCGGTGACCACGACCAGCCGGGACCGGGCGAACCGCTCGTCGGTGAGCCACCGCCGAACCACGGCCAGCGCGCGCCGCGCCGCCGCGGACACCGCCCCCGCCAGGTCCTTCCGGTCCTCGACCAGGTCGAACCGGTGCACGACCAGGCCGGCCACCTCGGTCACGTCGTCGAGGTCGGCGGTCTCGATGATGCCGTGTTCCGTCGGCGCCCCGACGGCCCGCGCCACCCAGTCCACCGTGTACAGCGCGTCGCCGGAGCCGGCGAGCTTCTCGGCGGACACCGGGCGCACCGCGAGCGACTCGGCGTCCGCGACCGGCGCACCGGCACTGTCCGCGATGGTCAGCGACACCGCGTCCGGGCCGGCCGGCGCGAGGCGCACGCGCAGCGCGGTCGCGCCGGTGGCGTGCAGCCGCATCCCGGTCCACGCGAACGCGAGGTAGCTGCCGGCGTCGTCCGCGTGCTCGATCGCGCCGAGGTCCATGCCGTGCAGGGCGGCGTCCAGCAGCGCGGGGTGCAGGCCGAACCCGCTCGCCGTGCCCGCCTCCGCCGGCAGCGTGACCTCGGTGAACACCTCGCTGCCGCGCCGCCACGCCGCACGCATGCCCTGGAACGCCGGGCCGTAGCCGGTGCCGGCGTAGAACTCGGCGAAGTCCACCGGGGTCGCGCCGCTCGGCGGCCACTCGGTGAGCGCGACCGGAGCGGCTGCCTCGGCCGTGGCGAGGCTGCCGGCGGCGTTGCGCAGCCAGGTGTCCGTGCCCTGCGCACGCGAGTGGACGGTGAACGCCCGGGTGCCGTCCTCGGCCGGGGCGCCGACGTGCACCTGGATGGTGACCGTCTCCTCGGCCGGCAGCACCAGCGGCGCCTCCAGGGTCAGCTCGGCGAGCTGGTTCGCGCCGACCTCGTCGCCGACCCGGACGGCGATGTCCACGAACGCGGTGCCGGGCAGCAGCACGGTGCCCATGACCGCGTGGTCGGCGAGCCAGGGCTGGGTGGCCGGCGAGAGCACACCGGTGAACAGGTGGCCGGCGTCCCCGGCCAGCTCGACGGCGGCGCCGAGCAGCGGGTGGTCGGCCGCGCCGAGCCCGGCGGCGGTGACGTCCGCGGCCGGGGCCGCGGTCTCGGTGAGCCAGTACCGCTGGCGCTGGAAGGCGTACGTCGGCAGGGCGACCCGGCGGGTGCCGGGGAAGACGCGGTCGACGTCCAGCTCGCCACCGGCCGCGACCAGCTCGGCGAGCGAGGTGACGAACCGGCGCGGGCCGCCGTCGTCGCGGCGCAGCGTCCCGACGGCGATCGCGTCCGGCGCGGTCTCCGCCACCGCCATGGTCACCACCGGGTGCGGGCTGCACTCGATGAACACGCCGTGCCCCGCCTCGTGCAGCGCGGTGACGCCCTCGGCGAAGCGAACCGTCCGGCGCAGGTTCTGGTACCAGTACGCGCCGTCGGTCGGCCGGTCGAGCCAGCGTGAGTCCACCGTGGAGTAGAACGGGACGCGCGGGGTGCGCGGGGACAACCCGGCGAGCGCGGCCCTGACGTCGTCCTCGATCCGCTCGACGTGCGCGGAGTGCGAGGCGTAGTCCACGGGGATGCGCTTGACCCGGATCTCTTCCGCCGCAAACGTCTCCACCAGCTCGTCGAGCGCGTCGGCGTCACCGGACACCACGGCCGACTCGGCGCCGTTGACCGCCGCCAGCGAGATCCGCCCGCCCCATCGCCGCAGCCGGGCCTCGACGTCGGCGGCCGGCAGCCCGACCGACACCATGCCGCCGATCCCGGTGATCGCGATGATCGCCTTGCTGCGCAACGCGACCACCTGCGCCGCGTCCGCCAGCGACAGCGCACCGGAGACGGCCGCGGCCGCGATCTCACCCTGCGAGTGCCCGATCACCGCGTCCGGCGTCACCCCGACCGACTCCCACAGCGCGGCGAGCGACACGTACACCGCCCACAGCGCCGGCTGCACGACATCGACCCGGGACAGCATGCCGGCGTCGTCGATCACCTCGGCCAGCGACCAGTCCACGAAGGCCGAGAGCGCGGCGCCGCACTCGGCGAACCGCGCGGCGAAGACCGGCGAGGTCGCCGACAGCTCGCTCGCCATGCCGACCCACTGCGCGCCCTGGCCCGGGAACACGAACACGGTCCTGCCCGGCTCGCCGGCCACCCCGGTGAGCAGCGGGGCGGTGCGCAGCTCGTCGAGGCCGGCGGCCACCAGCACGCCCCGGTGCTCGAACTTCGCGCGGCCGGCCATGGTGGCGCCGATGTCGGCGACGGACGCGCTCACCGCGGCCCGGCGCAGCTGGTCGGCCTGGGCGGCGGCCGCCTCCGCGCTCGGCCCGGAGAACACGACGGGCACGGGCCAGGAAGTGGTGGTTCGGCTCGCGCCACCCGCGTCGTCGGCCGCCGCCTCGGGGAACGCCTCCGCCTCGACGCCCTCGATGATCACGTGTGCGTTGGTGCCGGAGACGCCGAACGAGGACACCGCCGCGCGCCGCGGCCGGTCCACCGCCGGCCACTCCCGGCGCTCGGTGAGCAGCTCGACCGAGCCCGCCGACCAGTCGACGTGGGAGGTCGGCGCGTCCACGTGCAGCGTCTTGGGCAGCACGCCGTGGCGCAGCGCCTCGACCATCTTGATCACGCCACCCACGCCGGCGGCGGCCTGCGCGTGCCCGATGTTCGACTTCATCGAGCCGAGCAACAGCGGGGCGTCCCGCCCCTGGCCGTAGGTGGCCAGCAGCGCCCGCGCCTCGATCGGGTCGCCCAGCCTCGTGCCGGTGCCGTGCGCCTCGACCACGTCCACGTCCGAGGTGGACAGTCCGGCGACGGCGAGTGCGTCCCGGATCACCTGCTCCTGGGCGGGACCGTTCGGCGCGGTCAGGCCGTTGGACGCGCCGTCGGAGTTCACCGCGGAGCCACGCAGCACGGCCAGCACCGGGTGTCCGTTGCGCCGCGCGTCGGACAGCCGTTCCAGCAGCAGCATGCCCGCGCCCTCGGCCCAGCCGGTGCCGTCGGCCGACTCGGCGAACGCCTTGCACCGCCCGTCCGGCGCGAGCCCGCGCTGCCGGCTGAACTCGACGAACACGCTCGGCGTGGCCAGCACGGCGACGCCGCCCGCCAGTGCGAGCGAGCACTCCCCCGTCCGCAACGCGTTCGCGGCCAGGTGCAGTGCGACGAGCGACGACGAGCACGCGGTGTCCACGGTGATCGCCGGGCCCCGCAGTCCGAGGGTGTAGGCGATGCGGCCGGACACGACGCTGCCGGCGTTGCCGGTGCCGAGGTAGCCCTCCAACCCGTCCGGCACGGTGGTCAGGCGGCTGGCGTAGTCGTGGAACATCATCCCGGCGAACACGCCGGTCTTCGTGCCGCCCAGCCCGGCGATGTCGATCCCGGCCCGCTCGAACACCTCCCAGGAGGTCTCCAGCAGCAGCCGCTGCTGCGGGTCCATGGCGAGCGCCTCACGCGGGTTGATCCCGAAGAACTCCGGGTCGAAGTCGGCCGCGTCGTGGAGGAAGCCGCCGTGGCGCACGTAGGAGGTGCCGGCGTGGTCCGGGTCCTCGTCGAACAGGGCCGCGAGGTTCCAGCCGCGGTCGGTCGGGAAGCCGCTCACCGCGTCGCGCTCGTCGAGCACCAGCTGCCACAGGTCCTCCGGCGTGGTCACGCCGCCCGGGTACCGGCAGGCCATGGCGACGATCGCGATCGGCTCGTCGGCGGCCGGCCCGCGGTGCGGACGTCCTTCATCGCGCTGGGCGTGCGGGCGGCGGCCGTCGTCGCACTGCTCGGCGAGGTAGGCCGCGGCGCGGGCCGGGGTCGGGTAGTCGAACGCGAGCGTGGTCGGCAGGTCCAGGCCGGTCGCGGCGGCCAGGCGGTTGCGCAGCAGCACGGCGGTGCGCGAGTCGAACCCGTAGTCGGCGAACGACCGGGTGGCCGGCGGGCGCTTCGCGGCGCCGAGCACGGCGGCCGCCTCCACCCGCACGAGGTCGAGGAGTTCCTTGCGGGACAACGTGGTTCGTGCCGGTGCGGCACCGGTGGGGGCCGGCGCGTGCAGTGCGCCGACCGGCTCGTCGACGGCCAGCACGACCGAGGAGCCGGCGACCAGCGCGGCGTCGAGCAACGCGGGCCCGCGCTCGTGGCCGTCCCACCCGATCGCCACCACCGGCCGGCCGGCGGCCCGCGCGTCGGCGGCGATCGACCCGACCACCGCACTCGCCGCGCCGTCCGCGGGGGTGCCCGTGGCCGGCGTGACGAACACCAGCGGCACGTCGTCCCCGGTCAGCGCCACCAGGTTGAGCGCGCCGGCGGTCGTGGTGCGCAGCACCCGGTCGGCCTGCCCGCCGCCCGCCAGGTCCGGCATGCCGGCGGCGTGCACGACCGCGGACAGCGGCCGGTCCTCGGGCAGCTGGTCGAGCACCTCGCGGAGCGCGCCGGCGCTGGCCACGTCGCAGGCGGCCAGCACGACCTCGGCGCCGGCGTCACCCAGCTCGACCGCGAGGCCCGCGGCGTCCGGGGTGGTGCCGGCCAGCACCAGGCGGGTGACGCCGTGCGCGGCGACGAGGTGCCGGGCCAGCGCCGCGCCGGCCCGGCCGCCGGC
>NZ_JBJMIE010000060.1:0-2423 GCF_045807065.1 Actinophytocola sp.
GGGTGCCCTTCTTGACGTCGACCGTCAGGCGACGGTGGGGTTCTCCCCGAAGCCCGGGGTGGTCTTGGGCGCCGACCGGAATGTCAGGGCCGCCGCGACCGTTGAGACGACCGCGAGGATCAAGCCGACGATGAGGCCGAAGCCGGCACCGGACTCGAAGCCCGTGTTGCCGAGAACGCCGAAGTCGCCGAGGCCGCCGTCGTCCGGCAGCGTCAGCCAGCGCAGGATGATCAGCACCGTCGCGACGGCGGAGAGGATCAGCCAGATCAGTGGCAACCGATCGATCTTCGTGCCGAAGTGGGGTGCGAGGACCAGGCCGCCGGCGACCATGAGCAGCAGCACCGCGAACCAGGCGGCGAAGCCCGTGTTCCAGGCGCTGATGCTGCCCCCGTAGCCCGCGTAGCTGATCGAGTACCACGGGAGAAAACTGTCGATGAACGCGAGCACTCCGGCGCCGATGCCAGCCCACTCGATGGGGGTGACTCGCTTCAGGTCTAACTCAGCCATCAAGCATGGCCCTTCTAGGTATCGGAAAGAAAACGGAGATTACCGGCATCCCGGCGCCCGGCCAAGTATTCGCTGGTCACGGTGTTGTTGCGGACGTCCAAACAGGATGTCTCCCCAGAGGGCGTCGGACCCTGCCCCAAAGGGCGGTAATCCACTCGCGCCGGACCCCGTCCGCGGATGAGGATTCGAAACTATGTATGACGTTCGAACCGCGACCTCGGCCGATCTCGGTGCCGTGATCGCGCTGGTGGCACGGCTGCAGCGGGAGCCGGCGCACCAGATCGGCTTCCACGGCGAGACCGAGGACGAGGTCGCCGAGGAGCTGGCCGCGCTGCGCCCCGGATGGGCGGGTGGCGCGGTGGTCGCCGCCGACCGGGGCGGCCGGGTGCGTGGCGTGCTCTCCGTCGAGGTGGAGGGCACCCGCGGCTACCTGTACGGCCCGTTCGTCGACGTGCCGGCCAACCACCCGGCCGCCGGGCACGTGTGGCAGACCACCGCCGACGCGATGCTCATCCACGCCCGCCAGCTGCCCGGGTTGGCCGGCGTGCGCACGCTCGACCTGTTCGGCCACCGGCGCAACCGCCTGCTGGCCGACTTCGCCGCCCGCCACGGCGCGCCCGTCCGCATGACCAGCACGTGCTTCACGCTCACCGCCGCGCCACTGCGCAGCCTCCTCGTCCGGGGTCCCGGTCAGGACGACCGCACGACGCTCCTCCCACCCGAACCGGAGCTCCGGGACGCCGTGGCCCGCCTGCACGACCGGTGTTTCCCCGACGCGCCGACGTCCGGCGCCGACCTCGTCGACGGCGACCGGCACACGGTGGTGGTGCTGCGCGGCGAACACGGCCTGCTCGGTTACGCGGCCGGGTACACGCAGGCCGACGAGTACTACGTGGACGTGGTCGGCGTCGACGAGGACGCCAGGTCGTGCGGGGTGGGCAGAACGCTCGTGCGGCGGTTGCTCGCCGAGCTCGCCGCGCGGGGCGGCGTCCGCGACCGGGCCGCCGCGATGATCCGGGACGGCAACGAGGCCTCCGAGCACATGTTCACCAAGCTCGGCTTCACCCCCGGCGCGGAGCTCGTCAACTACCAGGTGGACCTCACTGTGCCGACCGAGCACCGGCGGGCGGTCTGACCCGGGTAGGTTTGCCGCCCATGACGGGCGACCCGGACAGCAGCGACACCGATCTCGACGGTGCTCTCGACACCGATTTCGACACCGACCTCGACGACCTCGACGAGGACCTCCTCGACGAGTACGGCGACGACTTCGCCGACCTCGTCGAGTCGCTGGGCCTGCCGAAACGCCTGCCGGCGCTGTGGCTGCCGTCGGTGGCCGAGCTGGCCGCGGCCGCGCGGGAGAGCCTGCTGCTGCGGCGCGTCGGCGAGCTGGCCGAGTGGGTGGGGGAGCGGCGCCTGCTCCACGACGGCGACCTGACCGGGGCGGACGCGGCCGAGGCGGCGGCGCGGCTCGGTGTCCCGCCCGCCGAGCTGCTGCTGTGCTGGGAGACCGCGCTCGCCGACGACCTCGTCGTCGTGTCGGACGACGGCACGGTGGCGGCCGGGAACCCCGACCTCTGGCCGACGGGCGACGACGAGGAGGACCTCGGCACCTGGGCGATCGGCTTCACCCAGGTCCTGGGCAGCCTGGTGATCGACGCCGAACTGGCGGACGAGGAGGACCTGGCGTTCGACAGCGCGGGGTCGCTGGTGCTGCCGATGTTCCTGGCGCGTGAGCCGGGCGTGGCCGTGGCGGAGCTGCGGGAGATCGCCCGGTCGATGGAGACGCAGCACCTGGACGACGAGGCCGCGTGGGACGCCTGGGTGGCCGCGCACGGCGACCCCGTCACGACACTGCTCACCCGTCTGGCCGAACACGGCGCGGCCGAGGTGGACGGCGAGACCGCCCGCCTCAC
>NZ_JBJMIE010000061.1:0-15700 GCF_045807065.1 Actinophytocola sp.
GAGTCCGCGCTCGACCAGGCCCGCGAGGCAGCCGGCGACCGCGACGTCCGCATCGCGGGCGGCGGCGCGACCATCCTGGAGTACGTGAACGCCGGCCTGGTCGACGAGTTCTCGGTCGCGCTGTCGCCCGTGCTGTTCGGCTCCGGAGTCCGCCTGTTCGAGGGCGTGGACGCGGGCCGCGTGGCCCTGGAGCAGGTCCGCGCGGAGCCCTCCCCGAGGGTGACGCACCTGACCTACGCCGTCCGACGGCGGTAGGCGCCTGGCGGCACCGGCCTGAGCCGAGTCAGGTCCGAGAGCCCGCTTCCGTCTCGACCGGTACGAAAGGGACAGCGCCGTCAGAGACCGACGCGGCGCAGTGCCAGCGCGACGAACCCGCGCATCGACCGGTCCCAGCCGGCCGGTGCGGGTGGCGGCTTCTGGTCCACCAGCAGGTCCAACGCCGCACCCGGCAGGTCGGCGCCCAACCGGAACGCCAGTGCGACCGCCGCCGTCATGCGGACGTCCAGCGGCCCGGCGTCCAGCTGCGCCGCCAGGTGCTTGTCCACCAACGGGAAACCGGACAGGTACCCGAGCGTGAGGTTCGCGCTCGCCGGGGCCACCGAGGCGATGAGCGCGTCCACAACAGCCTCGTCCGCGGGGAAGTAGGCCAGCAGTTCCGCCGACTGGGCCGCCACCACCGGATCCGCCAGCCAGCCCGCGTACGACGACACGTGGGCCTGCCCGGCGCGGTAGGCGTCCGCCGCCCAGCGCACGGCCGCCGCCTCGAAGTACTCCGCCGGGGCCTCGTCGTACGGGTTCTCCGACGCGAACAGCAGCCTCGTCACCTCGGCGAGGTCGTCGGTGGACAGTTCGTCGCCCGCGGCGAAGTCCGGGGTGAACGGCAGCGGTGCGTCCCCGATGACGATCGCGCGCAGCAGGCTCAGCACCGGCTCACGGTCGGGTGTGTCCGGATCGTCCACGAGCGCCACCAGGAACGGCACCACCGCGGCGCTCACCGGCCAGCGCGAACCCTGGTGGTACACCGCGCCGGACAGCCACGACAACGCGCCCTCGCGCGTCGAGGCGTTGGGGGAGCGCAGCATCCGCAGCCGGTCCGGCACGTCCGCCGCCACGCCATGAGCATGATGCAACTGCCGCCACGGCACATCGGCCAGGCCCGCGAGGGGGTCACGCACACCACGTTTCTACCCCACCCGGGCCGCGGCGTCAGTGCGCGGGCGGTCTCAGCGGTGGATGCCGGTCAGCGCGCGGACGGCCATCTCCTTCTGCTTCGCCTCGTCGACCTGCTCTTTGCTGAGCACGGTGCCGAGGTAGGCGAACAGGAACGAGAGCGGGATCGACACGATGCCCGGGTTAGTGAGCGGAAACACATGGAAGTCGGCCTCGGGGAAGATCGACGTCGGCGCGCCGGACACCACCGGGGAGAAGAACACCAGCAGCAGGCACGAGCTCAGCCCGCCGTACATGCCCCACAGCGTCCCGGTGGTGTTGAACCGTCTCCAGAACAGCGAGAACAGCAGCGTCGACAGGTTGGCCGACGCGGCGAACGCGAACGCCAGCGCCACCAGGAACGCGACGTTCTGGCCGATCAGGAGCACGCCGCCGATCATCGCCAGCAGGCCGACCACCACGGCCGTCAGCCGCGCGACCCGGACCTCGGCCGCGGGCTCGGCCTTGCCGCCGCGGAAGATGTTGGCATACACGTCGTGGGCGAACGAGGCCGACGCGGTCAGGGTGAGGCCCGCCACCACGGCGATGATCGTCGCGAACGCGACCGCGGCCACGATGCCCAGCAGCAGCGTGCCGCCGATCTCGAACGCCAGCAGCGGCGCGGCCGAGTTCTCCTTGCCGGTCGACGAGAGGATCCGGTCCGACCCGACCAGCGCCGACGCGCCGTAGCCGATCACCAGGGTGGCCAGGTAGAACACGGCCATGCACCCGATCGCCCACACCACCGACCGGCGCGCCTGCCCGGCGTTGGGCACCGTGTAGAACCGCATCAGCACGTGCGGCAGGCCCGCGGCGCCGAACACCAGCGCCAGCGACAGCGAGATGAAGTCCAGCTGGGCGTGGCCGTACTGGGCGCCCGGCTCGAGCACCTTCTGCCCGTCGGCGTTGTGCGCCGCGGCCTCCTCCAGCAGCGCCGACATGCTGAACCCGAACTTGCCGAGCAGGAACACGGTCATCAGCACGGCGGTCATCACGAGTAGCGTCGCCTTGATCACCTGCACCCAGGTGGTGCCCCGCATGCCGCCGACGAGCACGTAGAAGATCATCACGAGCCCGACGACGCAGATCACCAGCGCCTGCCCGCCCTTGCCGTGCACGTTCAGCAGCAGCGCGACGAGCCCGCCGGCGCCGGCCATCTGCGCCACCATGTAGAAGAACGAGATCACGAGCGTCGACGTGGCGGCCGCGGCACGCACCGGGCGCTGGCGCATCCGGTACGCCAGCACGTCGCCCATGGTGAACCGGCCCGTGTTGCGCACGCCCTCGGCCACCAGCAGCAGCGCCACCAGCCACGCGACGAGGAACCCGATCGAGTACAGGAAGCCGTCGTAGCCGTGCACCGCGATCGCGCCGGCGATGCCGAGGAACGACGCGGCCGACAGGTAGTCACCGGTGATCGCGATGCCGTTCTTGCGACCGGTGAACGCGCTGCCGGCCGCGTAGTAGTCGGCGGTGGAGGCGTTGCGGCTGCTCACCCGGTACACCACGTACAGGGTGATCGCGACGAAGCCGCCGAACACCGCCAGGTTGAGCAGCGGGCTGCCGACCTGGCCGCCCGACTCCGCGTGGTTCGTGGTCATTTCGCGTCGACTCCCGCCACCGCGCGCAGCGCCGCGACCCGCGGGTCGAGATGCCGCCGGGCGTAGCGCACGTACGCGAGGGTGATCGCGACGGTCGAGACGAACTGGAGCAGCCCGAGCGCCAGCCCCACGGTGACGAGCCCGAACAGGCGCTGGCTCATGAAGCCCCGCGCGTACGCGGCGAGCAGCACGTAGGTCAGGTACCAGAGGATGAACACCGTGGCCATGGGAAAGACGAACCGCCGGTGGCGCCGCCGCAGCGCCGCGAACTCGGGGCTGTCGTGGATGGCCTCGAAGTCCGGCTCACCCGGCCCGGGTGGGGAGGCGGCCGGCTCGCTGGCGATTCCACCGAACGCCGCGCCCGCCTGTCCGGGCGCACGCGCGGTTATCGGGGTGTGAACCACCTGGGGCATATCTTTCCTCCGCGGAAGACGACCGCGGGAAACCGTACACGCGCGCGGCCGGGAATTAGGTAGGGGGGCTGGATTAATTCGGCGGCAGTCGCCAGGCCGAAGTAGACACTACCCGGGCAAGGGAACTCAAGTCATTCACACCTCTCGGTGAAACCTGAAGTGACTTTGCGTTGTGAGAGTTGCACGCGGCAGGATCGATGTGACGCAGAGTGTTCGCCTTCGCTGGTCGAAGATCCCAGAAATCGCTGGCAGAGATAGGTATTGCCGGCTCGTCACGTGACTGCCCGCCGACCGTCGACACGCGTTGGTGGAGTGTTACCCGTTCGGGGCATCAAGTCCGTCCAATCCAGACTGACAGTAGAACCGGCATGATCAAAATATGACGGCACCGTGGTGAGGGTGGCCTAATTTGATCGATTTGAAGTCCGTTTTCGCAGGTCACGGGGTTCACTTTGGAATGATTTCGGGCCCGTTGGGCTGCGGTACGATCAACGCTCAGTTCTCGCCGTGGCGGCACCCGCGCGGCGCTCGACTGCAAATGTCGTCTCCTCATTACTCGAAATGAGGCGCTGCCTTGAAAGCTGCGGAACCCACGTCCCGGTGGTCGGCGTTGTGGGCTGTGCTCGCGAACTGGCGGGACTGGAACATCCCGGTCAAGCTCGCCGCGGTCACGCTCGTGCCGGTCGTCTTCGCGATGGTGCTCGGCACCATGCAGATCTCCGACCAGGTGGACAAGGCCGCCGCGTACCGGCGGGTGGACCGGCTGGTGGTGGTCAACGAGACGCTGCGGGAACTGGTCGCCGCGCTGCAGGAGGAACGCGGCGACGCCGGTGTGCTGCTCGCCCTCCGCGTCGGTGACGTCACCAGCACCCTCGCGACCGAGCAACGCGCCACCGACCACGCGCGGGCGGAGTTCCTCCGCGCCACCGGCCGGGTCACGCTCGACCACGAGGCGGGCGCCGCGCGCTACGCGGACGTGCGGACCTGGCTGGGGGAGCTGGCCAACATCCGCGAGCAGATCACCGAGACCGGCTTCGACGCGGCCAACGCGGTCACCCGGTACTCGGCGGTCATCCGCGCGCTGCTGCGGTTCGACCGGACGATGTCGTCCGAGGCCCTCGACCCGACGCTCGCCTCGACCGCGTCCGCGCTCTACGACCTCGAGGAGATCAAGGAGGAGGTCTCCTACCAGCAGGCGGTGGTCGCGGTCGGCATCGTGCGCGGCGACCTCACCGGCCCCGAGGTCGAGTCGCTCGACAAGTCCGTCAACCGGCAGGCGGACCGGCTCGCAGACTACGACGCCGTCGCCGGCGCCGGCCGCGGCCGGCTCTACGAGGACAAGGTCTCCGGCACCGGCATCGCGGGCCGCAACAACATCGTGGCTGCCGCCATCGCGCAACCCGCCGGGATGCCGGTCCCCACCACCTCACAGGAGTGGCAGGACGGCTCGGCCCTCACGATCAACCGCATCGGCGAGGTCGCCCGCGTGCTCGCCAGGGACCTGCACGACGGTTCCGCCGCGCTGCAGGACGAGGCGAGCGACGGCGCGGGCCTCGCCGCGGTGATCCTGCTGGTGGCGCTCGTGGTCGCGCTCGCGGTCATGTTCGTCGTCGGCCGCCACCTGCTCACCTCCCTCGCGCGGCTGCGCAGGGGCGCGCTCGACGTCGCGGAGAAGGCGCTGCCCGACGCGGTCGCCCGCATCCGCGACGGCGGCGCGCAGG
Organism: Actinophytocola sp.; assembly: GCF_045807065.1. Classification (GTDB taxonomy): domain Bacteria; phylum Actinomycetota; class Actinomycetes; order Mycobacteriales; family Pseudonocardiaceae; genus Actinophytocola. The sequence continues at coordinate 4,945 of NZ_JBJMIE010000061.1, forward strand.
CCGCCGACATCGAGCTGCCGCCCGTGCCCGTGACCTCGATGGACGAGGTCGGCCAGGTGGCCCGCGCGTTCGACGCCGTGCAGCGGCAGGCGCTCAAGCTCGCCACCGAGCAGGCCGGCCTGCGCGCCAGGTTCTCCGGCGTGTTCGTCAACCTCTCGCGCCGCAGCCAGGGCCTCGTGCAGCGCCAGCTGCAGCTGCTCGAACGGCTCGAGCGCGACGAGGAGGACCCCGAGCAGCTCGCCACGCTGTTCCAGCTGGACCACCTGGCGACCCGGATGCGCCGCAACAACGAGAACCTCATGGTGCTCTCCGGCGGCGAGGTCGGCAGGCGCTCGCAGCGGCCGACGACCCTCGCCGACCTGCTGCGCGCGTCGGTGTCGGAGATCGAGCAGTACCAGCGGATCACGCTGCTCCCGCCGCCCCCGGTCGAGGTGGTCGGCTACGCGGTCGGCGACCTCGTGCGCCTGGTGGCCGAGCTGCTCGACAACGCCACCGCGTTCTCCGCGCCGGAGACCCAGGTGACGATCGCGAGCCACGTGTTCGAGGACGGCTCGCTGTGCATCGCGGTGCACGACGAGGGCATCGGGATGAGCCAGGACGAGCTGGACGAGGCCAACGACAAGCTGGCCGACGCCGGCCTGGTCGACGTGTCGACCTCGCGGCGGATGGGGCTGTTCGTCGTCGGCCGGCTGGCCGGCCGGCACGGCATCGAGGTCCGCCTGAACGCCGGCCAGGACCAGCGGGGCGTGCGCGCGACCGTGACCGTGCCCGCCGAGGTGGTCATCCAGGGCGCGCCGCCGGTCGAACCCGAGCGGCCGAGGCGGGCGCCGAACGGGACGAGCAGGCTCGCGCCGTTCTCGTTGAGCGGCCAGATGAACGGCGTGCACCTCGGCGACACGGGCCAGCACGCGAGCCGCCGCGCCAACGGCGTCATCAAGAGCGGGCTGACCCCCGCACCGCTGCCGCGCCACCAGCGGCCGGACCCGCCCGCACCACCGGTGCCGCCGATGCCGCCGGTACCGCCCGCACCGCCCATCCCGGCGCGCGGCGGCGACCCCCAGCTGCCACGCCGGGAACCGGGCGAGCGCATGCCCGGCCCGCGTGGCGCCGAGGCGCGGGGCCTGTTCACCCCGGCGCGCGAGGCGAGTGCGAACACCGGCTGGTGGATCGACAGGTCCGTCGTGGAGGAGACCACGCCGATCTTCGACGAGATGGTGTCGGCCTGGTTCCGCGCGGTCAGCGATCCAGCTGCCGAGACCAACACCATGCATCACCCCCCGAGTCAGGACGATCCGCACAGCGGTGGCGACCCGTGGAACTTCGCCGCCGACTCCGGCTTCGACACCGCCCGTGCCGTGTTGAAGACCGAGCCGTCCGATTTCACCTCGGGTGGGCTGCCGCGCCGCAGTCCGAGACAACATCTGGTCCCCGGGAGCGCCACTCCGGACGCTGACCCCGGGCAGTCTCGGCACGGGCGCGACGCGGACGTCGTACGGAACCGGTTGAGCGACTACCGGCACGGCGTCCGCAGGGCACGGGATCACCGGTACGGCGTCGAACCCCCTTCACCCTCCCGCGCCGCGCCGGTGATCCCGTCCCGACCGCCACTGCCCGCCCCCTCCGTGCCGGACCCCGCGTCGTACGGCCTGCCCGGTGGCTGGCGGTTCGCCGCCGACATCGGCTGGCGGGCCGCGGGCCAGGTCTCCTCGTCGGCCCCGACGGACTTCACGGCCGGCGGGCTGCCCCGGCGCAGCCCTCGGCAGAACCTCGTGCCGGGCAGCGTCTCCCACTCCGGTCACGGCAACGGGGCCGGCACCGGCGCCCCGCGCCCCCACCGGGCCGAGGAGACGCGCGGCCGCCTCGGAAACCTCCAAAAAGGACTTTCGCGCGGCCGGAGGAATCTGGCCGACCGCGGTGCACAGGATCGTACAAGTCAACAGGAGATCGAATGACTTCGCCGCAGACCCAACCACACCAGTTCGGATGGTTGGTCAACGACTTCGCCGAGCGCGTTCCCGGCGTGGCACACGCCGTCGTCGTGTCCGCGGACGGGCTGCTGCTCACCGCGTCCGCCCGGTTGCCGATCGACCGCGCGGACCAGCTGGCCGCGGTGGCCTCCGGGCTCGTCAGCCTGACCCACGGCGCGGCCCGGTGCTTCGAGGCCGGCGGGGTCAAGGAGACCATCGTGGAGATGGACGGCGGCATCATGCTGCTGATGGCCGTCAGCGACGGGTCCTCGCTCGCCGTGCTGGCCTCGCCGCTGTGCGACATCGGTCAGGTCGCGTACGAGATGACGCTGCTGGTGGACCGGGTCGGACAGATCCTCACGCCGGAGCTGCGGGCACAGCTGCAGGGCGCCGGCGGGAGGATGGTTGGGCTGCCGGCGTGACAGGCGAGGACGGTTTCGCCGAGGTCCTCAACGGACTGGCGCTGGGGGGCGGGAAGCGCAAGCGGCACAAGGAACCGAACTCGACTCCCGTCGAGGAGCCCGAGGCCGTCGCGCCGGCCAGCTGGTCGTGGACGATCCCGTCGTCCGCGCCGGTCGTCGTCCCGGCGGCCACGCCGGTGACGGAGGAGGACATCGGCAGTGACGCTTCGATGGTGCGCCCGTACGCGTGGACCGGCGGGCGCACGAAGTCCACCGTGGACTTCCAGATCGAGACGATGGTGTCCACCAGCGAGCACGGCGAGAACATCGAGGCCCTGACGCAGACCGAGCACCGCTCCATCGCGGAGCTGTGCGCCGAGCCGAGGTCGGTCGCCGAGGTGGCCACCCTGCTGGCGGTGCCCCTGGGCGTGGCCAAGGTGCTGCTGGGCGACATGGCCAACCTGGGCCTGGTCATCGTGCACAAGACGGCCACCGGTGGCGGCAACAAGGCACATCTCATGTTGATGGAAAGGGTTTTGAGTGGACTCCGTCGGCTTTGACGCGGGCAGCGCCTCCGGGCCATCCATGACGTCGGTGAAGATCGTCGTCGGCGGTGGCTTCGGCGCCGGTAAGACGACGTTCGTCGGTTCGGTCTCGGAGATCATGCCACTGACCACGGAGGCGGTGATGACCGAGGCCAGCGTGGGTGTCGACAACCTGGACGGGATACCCAGCAAGCGGACCACCACGGTCGCGATGGACTTCGGCCGCGTGTCGCTGGACCGCGACCTGGTCCTGTACCTGTTCGGCACGCCGGGCCAGGAACGCTTCTGGTTCATGTGGGACGACCTCGTGCGTGGCGCCATCGGCGCGGTCGTGCTGACCGACACCCGGCGCCTCGCGGACTCCTTCGCCCCCATCGACTTCTTCGAGGACCGGAAGCTGCCCTACGTCGTGGGCCTGAACTGCTTCGACGGCAAGCAGACCCACGCCATCGACGAGGTCCGCGAGGCACTGGCCGTCCCCGACACGGTCCCGATCGTCCCGTGCGACGCCCGCGACCGCGAGTCGGTGAAGAACACGCTGATCACGATGGTGGAGTACTCGATGCAACGCTGGGTCGCCGCCCACGGCGCTGGAGTGCGCTGACAACCGTTGGCCCGCCGGTCCCGGCTCTCCGGCACGGCCGGGGCCGGTCGCCGTCGAGCGGCACGCGCCGGTCGGGTTCGAGCCAATCGAGTGCCGGCGCCTTCGTGTGCACCGGTTCACGCCCGCTGATCTTCGTGCAGTCCGCCGGCAGCTCCGCTGTCGGGTCCCGCCCGGCCCGGGGTCGAGCTGGGGTGCCCGTCGGCTCGGCTCAGTGCCAGTTCGGGTCGCGGCCGAGCAGTGCCAGGGTGCCGGCCCAGCCGTCGGCCGCCGTGGGCAGGGCGGGGGCGAACGCCGCGCCCGGGGCCGTGCGGGCGGCGCCGCCCGGCACCCGCTCGGCCTGCTGCCGCACCGCGGTGAGTAGCTCGTCGTCGTAGTCGGTTGGTGTGCCGAGGGTCGCGGCGACGTCCCAGCCGTGGACCAGCGTGTCGAGCAGGTGGAAGCCGATCACGGTGTCGAGCGGGAACCGCCGGTCGCCGAACTCCGGCAGCAGCACCGACCGCGCGGGATCGGCGGCGGCGAACGCGGCGACCACCACCGCCGCGCCGGCCGCCCAGGTCTCGGGGTCCGCGGGCGCGAACGCCTCGGCGGACACGTCGGCCAGTGCCGCGGCGGCGAACCCGCGGTCCTGGCCGGTCATGTGCGCGAGCAGCGTCCGCAGGTCCCAGCCGGCGCACGGGGTCGGCCGGTCCAGGTCGGCCGGCCGGACCCGCGTGAGGACCGGCCGGATGGCCTCGACGGCGCGGCGGTGTAGCTCTCTGATGTTCTGCATCTGCAAACTATCTACCATGGTAGACGATTGGTCAACCGGTATCGTTCGAGCGCATGAAGGGCCAGCGCCACGACCTCGGAGCGTCGTTCGCCCGCCTGACCAGGGCGATGATCGAGGCGGAGACACCGATCCTGCGCGCGCACGACATCGAGATGTGGGACTACGCCGTGCTGAGCGCGCTGCGGGACGCCGCGGCCCCGACCCAGTCGGAACTGGCCGCCGCCGTGCACCGGGACAAGACCCGCCTGATCCCGATCCTCGACCGCCTCGAGTCGCGTGGCCTCGTCACCCGCACCCCCGACCCGGCCGACCGCCGCAACCGCGTGATCGCCCTGACCGACGAGGGCCGCGCGGTGCTCACCGCGTGCCGCACCGCCATCCGCGCCATGGAGGCCGACTTCCTCGCCTCGGTGCCCGCCGCCAGGCGCCGCGCCTTCGTCGAGGTGCTGGACCAGCTAGCCGACCTGGTCTGACAGGGCCGCCAGGTCCCGCTCCGCGTACAGGCGGTGCTGCCACTCCTCGTTGAGGACGGTCAGCAGGCATTCACGCACCGGGAAGCTGACCGGTGGCGGCCAGCCCGCGCCCTCGACCACCTCGGTCTCGCGGTCGAGCGACGCGTCGGTCAGGCCGTCGACCACCGCGCGTACCGACGCCATCCGGTCGCGGCGCAACGCGAGTACCTCGTCGAGGGACGGGCGTGCCTCCCGGTCACGGGGCACGCCCGGCGTGTCGGGCATCTCGTCCCACGGCAGGCCCAGCGCGTGCCACGGCGCCGGATCGCCGAGGACCGCCCGCCTGACCCACGCGTCGGTCGCGAACACCAGATGCCGCAGGGTCTCGATGAACGACCACTCGCCGCCGACCGACTCGTGCAGCGCCTCCGGCGGCACCCGGCGTGCCCGGGCGACGGTCTGCGCCCACAGCCGCTCCACGACCGACCACGCCTCGCGGAACCCGGCGGCGTCCGCCGGCCGCATCTTGGCCCGGTCCGGGTATCGCCGGTTCAGCTCCGCCTCCACCAGCGGCTCGACCTCGACCCCGTTGATCACCAGGCCGTCGATGTCACCGTGTATCTCCGCGCCGCTCAGCGAGACCCCGTGCATCACGACGTCCCGCAGCTCGACCGCACGGAACCGCGCACCGGTCAGATCGACGGACACGAACCGGGAGCCGGCGAGGTCCCGGTGGGTGAAGTCAGCCATGCCGCGGACCGTAGCCCCGGGAGCACGCGCGGCACGACCCCGACAGGCCGGCGTCAGCGCGAAACCGGGACGGCACAAGGCATGCTCACCGGTCGGACCTCGCCGAGACACCCACCGCGTGCGCCGCGCCGCGCCCGGCCGCCCGCGCGACGATCTCCCCGCGCTGGACCCGGAACGCCGCCTCCGTGTCGTCCGCGTCCCGGACCCCGGCGGCGGCGGCGACCGCGCCGTCGTCGAGCACGACCCGGCACCCCGGCGCCCCGAACACCGGCAGCAGGCAGCCCGCGAGATCCCGGAGGCGCAACCGCACGAGCCGCCCCAGCTCCGCGTGGTCACTCGTCACCACGACGACGGTGACCTGCTCGGCGGCACGCACGGCCTCCTCCGCCGCACCCAGCCGCCCGGTGCCGAGCACCGCGATCACCCCGTCGCCGCCGAAGCCGGTGGCCTGGCCGGTGAGCAGGTCCGGCAGCTCGCCCGCCGGCGTCCACTCCTCCCGGACCGCCTGCGCCGGCTGGACGAACGGGAGGTGCGGCGGATCCCACGTGTCGGCGAGGTCGAGGTCCGCGAGGTGCTGGCACGCGCGGATCACGTCGAAGGGGTCGCCGAAGCCCGGGGCGGTCTCCGCCAGGTGCCCGGCGCCGTTGAGCAGCGTGAGCACCAGCTCGGCCAGCCGGACCCGGCGCCGCGCGACCGGCCGGCACGACTCCAGCGCGCGGCCGAGCAGAACCGCCTCCAGCCTCGCGACCTGGGCGAGCGCGGTGCGGCCGGGCTCGTCGTCGAGCACGCCGGTCAGCGACCGCGCCCGCAGGTGGCCGCCCGCGGGTGTGTCGCCGGTCAGCGGCAGCCGTTCGAGCCAGTTGCCGGCGAAGGCGCCGAGCGCGTCGGCCACATCGGACGCGTGGCCGGCCGCCGGGGGCGGGGTGAGCGAGTCGAGCAGAACCGCCAGGTAGAGCGCGCGCTTGCTGGGGAAGTTCGAGTACACGGCGCCACGCGTCAACTCGGCGCGCTCCGCGATCCGGTCCACTTTGGCCTCGGCGTACCCGCGCTCGGCGAACTCGTCCCGCGCCGCGGCGAGCACGGCGGCCCGGTTGCGTTCCTGCTGCTCAGCCCGTGACAATCGCACCAAAGCGGCTCCATCCGATGCCACCATCACCCGGATGACAGTAACATCCGAAGCGATCGGACCTGGTCACCGTTAGGCGGGCTGCCACAGCTCGATGCGGTTGCCCTCGGGGTCGGTGACCCAGCCGAAGCGGCCGACGCCCGCCATGTCCTGAACCTCGTCGGTCACGTCGGCGCCCTTGTCACGCAGCTGTGTGAGCATGGCGTCGAGGTCGCGGACCCGGAGGTTGAGCATGGTCTGCTGCGAACGGGACCCGAAGTAGTCGGTTCCGGCCTCGAACGGCGCGAAGACGGTCGGGCCCGCCTCCTGGCGCCACAGGCCGTTCTCGTCGGCGTCGAGGCCGAGGCAGTCCCGGTACCAGGCGCCCAGGGCCGCCGGGTCCGAAGCGCGGATGAAGTACCCACCGATGCCGAGCACGCGTTCCATGCCGTGATCCTGCCAGTACGGCGGCCGGCCACGAGCGGGCGACACACGGGACGGCGCCCTTTCGGACGCCGTCCCGTGTCGCCGCCGGTCCGGCTGCTCAGGGCGCGAAGTAACCCGCGAGATCCGCCAGCAGGTTGATCGAGCCCGTGTTGTTGAACAACCACACGTCGCCCGCCGAGCCGACGCCCACCGACACCAGGTTCGGCACCGTCTGACCCGCGACCAGGTTCAGGTTCGACGAGGCCGGGCGGGTCGGCGTGGCGCCGGTCTTCGGGTACACCGACACGAAGGTGTCCGCGGTCGGGGCGATGCCGGTGACGTTGAGGATCACGCCCGTGGCACCGGTCCGCAGCGTGTTCGCCATGGACAGTGCGACCGCCTGCCCGCCACCGGAGACCGGGGTCCACGAGGTGCCGCCGCCACGCGTGTCGAGGAGGCGCTGCGGGGTGACCGCGATGAACTTCGAGCCGGAGTCGGGACCGTAGTAGCCGGCCAGGTCGGCGAGCAGGTGCACGGAACCCGTGTTGTTGTACAGGTCGATCGACCGGTTCGTCCCCAGCTTGACCGTCACCAGGTTCGGCGTCGCGTTCGCGCCAGCCAGGTTCAGGCTCGACACGTTCGGGCGGGACTGTCCGGTCGGCCACGCGGAGACGTACGTCCCGGTCGTCGCGCCGACACCGGTCAGGTTGATGGTCACGGCGGTGGCGGTCGCGGGCACCTCGCTGGATAAGTTGACCGTGACCGTGCCACCCGCGCCGACGGGCGAGCCGGACCGCGTGTCGAGGACCCGCTTGGGCGCCTGCGGGTTGAACAGTCCGGTCGCGTCGGTCGCGTAGTACCCGGCGAGGTCGGCCAGGAGGTGCGTGCTGCCGGTGTTGTTGTACAGCGACACCTTGCGGTCCGGGCCGACCTGGACGGTCACCAGGTTCGACCGCACGTCACCGGCGACCAGGTTCAGGTTGGACGCGTTCGGCCGCGGGCGGGCGGTGGGCCACGCGGTCACGAACGTCGCCGCGCTGGCGATCCCGGTCACGTTGAGCACCGCGGCCGTCGCGGTGGCAGGCAGCTGGCCGGACAGGTCGACGGTCGTCACACCACCGGGACCGAGCGGACCGCTCTTGCCGTCGCGGGTGTCGAGCACCCGGACCGGGGTCGTCGCGGTGTAGCCACCCGCCTTGGTCGCCAACGCGTCCAGCGTGGCCTCGCCGCCGCTGACGTAGTCGCTGTCCACCTGGCCGGAGATGCCGGGCACGGTCGTGGTGTCGCTGTACTGCCACAAGGTCCAGCTACTCCAGCCGCTCGGCACGGTCGGCGTGGCGACGCCGTGGTGCGCGATCCACAGCGGGTACGCGGCGAACGCGGTGCTGTTGCCGACGCACTCGCTCCAGAACGACGGCGTGGTGTAGAGCATGGGTGTCACACCGGTGCGGCGCTTGACCTCCGTCATGAAGTCGTTGATCCACGTCACCATGTCCGCCGGAGTCTTGTCGTAGCACCGGTTCGCGTACTCCAGGTACGGGTTGTACTCGATGTCCAGCGCCGGGCTCAGCGTCTTGCCGTCCGGGGCGTACCGGGCGTTGTCGATGAAGTAGTCGGCCTGCGTCTTGCCGTCGGTGTCGTTGGGCGTGCCGAAGTGGTAGGCGAACGCGTACATCCCGGCCGCCTGCGCACCGCTCTGGTCGCCGGTGAAGTACGGGTTGACGTAGTAGTCGCCCTCGGTCGCCTTCACACCGGTGAACCGGACGCCGCTGCCGGCGACCTGCGTCCAGTCGATGTCCCCGTTGGTGTGCTGGAAGCGCGCGACGTCGATGCCGCGCACCTGGTCGGCGTCGGCGGGCCGCGCGCGGTTCCCCGCGAACTCGGCGTCACTCACCGGGCTGTGCGGGTTGTCCACATTGTCCCGGACCACACCGCGAACGACCGGATAGTCGTTAGCGGATGGTTCCGCGCCCGCTGTCGGAATCACCATCCCGGACACGGACAGTGCCGCGCACACGGCGACGAGCACACGCCTTCCTGACGGTAGTGGCACGATGGTCTCCCCCTGGTTCGTCGGACGGCACCGGCTCGATACCCCGGCGCCGCGGGTAGCTTACGGCTCGACCATTTGACGTCGTGTCAGCGCGACAGGACGTGTCGGTCACTCATCCGATCGGTGCACCCGACGGTAGAGCCGAACGGGGGATCCGCCCGGCCGGCCCGGAGGCCGCGCTCACCCCGGCACAACGGGAAAGAGCGAGGTCAACCCCCCGCTGTTGGACGGCCTGCGCTACCGAAGGTGTTGCTCCTGCCCGATTTGGGTACCCAGGTGGGCGACACCGACTTCGTTGGGAGCGAACAATGCCTTGGGTGAGAGAGCACCGCCGCCGGACTCCGTACGGCTTGTTCGGCCGCAGGACGACGGTCCGCAGCCACTACCGCAGGTCTCCCGGCCACTCGACGCTGATCGCGGCCATCGTCGTCGTAGTGGTGATCCTGATCCTGATCGCCCTGTTCTAGCCGGGCGGCATGCCCTCCGCCGTGAACGTAAGGTGCTGGGCATGGATCTGTCGCTCAGCGAGGAGCAGGCCGCGCTACGTGAGCTCGCGCGGGAGTTCATCGACCGGGAGGTCGTGCCGCACACGCGGGACTGGGACCGGAGGGAGCAGGTCGACCGGGCCATCGTCGGCAAGCTCGCCGGGGTCGGGTTCCTCGGCATGACGGTGCCGGAGTCCTACGGCGGCTCCGGCGGCGACCACCTGTCCTACTGCCTGATGATGGAGGAACTGGGCCGCGGCGACTCCGCCATCCGCGGCATCGTCTCCGTCTCCCTCGGACTCGTCGGCAAGACGATCCTCAGCTACGGCACGGAGGAACAGAAGCAGCGGTGGCTGACCCGGCTCTGCGCCGGCGAGTCGCTCGCCTGCTTCGGGCTCACCGAGCCCGACACCGGGTCCGACGCCGGCAACCTCGCCACCAAGGCGGTGCGCGACGGCGACGAGTGGGTCCTGTCCGGGTCGAAGATGTTCATCACCAACGGCACCTGGGCCGACCTCGCGCTGGTGTTCGCCCGCACCGGGGAGGCCGGGCCGCGCGGGGTGACCGCGTTCCTCGTGCCGACCGGCGCGGACGGGTTCACGCACCGGGAGATCAAGGGCAAGCTCGGCCTGCGCGGCCAGTCGACCGGCGAGCTGGTCCTCGACGACGTGCGCGTCGGCGACGACGCCGTGCTCGGGCAGCTCGGCCAGGGCTTCAAGATCGCGATGGCCGCGCTCGACAAGGGGCGCATGTCCGTGGCCGCGGGATGCGTCGGCCTGGCGCGGGCGGCGCTCGAGGCGTCCACGAAGTACGCGGGGGAGCGCCACCAGTTCGGCAGGCCCATCGCGGGTTTCCAGCTGGTGCAGCAGATGCTGGCCGACATGGCCGTCGGCACCGACGCCGCGCGGCTCCTGGTCTGGCGGGTCGCCGACCTCGTCGACCGCGGGCTGCCGTTCTCCACGGAGGCCTCCATGGCCAAGCTCCACGCGAGCGAGAACGCCGTAGCCGCCGCGAACCTGGCCATCCAGGTCTACGGCGGCTACGGCTACCTCGACGAGTACCCGGTGGCGAAGATCCTCCGCGACGCGCGCGTGATGACCCTCTACGAGGGCACCAGCCAGGTTCAGAAACTCCTGATCGGCCGCAAGCTCACCGGGCTCAACGCCTTCACGTGATCGTCGGTCGTGGGGCCGCCCCAC
>NZ_JBJMIE010000062.1:0-16037 GCF_045807065.1 Actinophytocola sp.
CTCAGCAACCACCCCAAGCGTGAAACGCCACTCCCAAACACACCCACACCGGACCAGCACCCACCCCGAGAACGTGAAACGCGACTCCAAACGCAAGCACGCCGGCTCAGCAACCACCCCAAGCGTGAAACGCCACTCCCAAACACACCCACACCGGACCAGCACCCACCCCCAAGAGCGTGAAACGCGACTCCAAACGCAAGCACGCCGGGTCAGCAACCATCCGCACCGTGGGGGGCTCGGGGGGCTCGGCCCCCCGACAGATACAAGGACCCCGGGAGTTGGCCACAAGGCCAACGAACAGGATGGAGGATGTCGCGTCGCGGTGAAGCCTGGGGGTCGCTCCACCGCGACGCGACGCCGCCGGACCGAGGGGGGAGGTGTCCGGCGGTAGATCTCTGATGCCACGCTTCCCCAAACAGCGTTGCTGTGCAAAGAGTAGACCGTTGTGCACTCTCAGCGCCAGCGTGGCGTCAGTACTCCTAGCGCCGCGATCGCGGCGGCGGCGGCGGTCGATGCCCGCAGTACGGTCGGACCGAGCCGTGCTACCTGCGCTCCTGCGGCGCGGAGGGTGTCCAACTCGCTTTCGGAAATTCCTCCTTCTGGCCCCACAACCAGCATCAGGTCGCCTTCGGTTGTGGGCAGGACCACGTCCCGTAGGGCGGTGTCGGCGGCGGCGTCGAGGACGACGGCGGCGGCACTTTTCCTTACCAATTCAACTAGTTGGCGCGTCGTGGCGGGTTCGGTGACCTCGGGGATCCAGGCGCGGCGCGACTGTTTCGCCGCCTCGCGGACAGTGCTGCGCCAGCGTGCCAGGGCTTTGGCGCCGCGCGGACCGTCCTCCCACTTGACGATGCTGCGCCCGGCACGCCACGGCACGATGGCGTCGACGCCGGTTTCCGTGGCCAGCTCGACGGCGAGCTCGCCTCGGTCGCCTTTGATCAGTGCCTGCGCGAGCACGATTCGGGGTCGCGGTTGGGGTTCTGTCCAACTGCGGACCACGCGCAGCGCAAGGCTTTCCTTGCTTTGAACCGTTTCAACGACACAGAGGGCCGCCGCTCCCCTGCCGTCGGCGATGACGAGCTCCTCGTCGGGTTGGAGCCGGCGGACGGCGGCGGCGTGCCGTCCTTCCGGTCCGTCGAGCACCACGTGGGTGCCCGACGGGACGGTGTCGACGAGGAAGACGGGCGCGGTGTCGCTCACGACGCTCTCTCACGCACTCCGTGGCGTCCTGGTTCCTGCCGGTTCGTTCCGCGCTCCGTTCACCGGTGACGCGCGCGGAGCCGGGAGAAGAGCCCACCGGCGCGACCGTTGGTGGTCGCGACGATCTGGTCCTCCTCGCCGCGGAGGCTGGCGAGCTCGCGGAGCAGCTCGGTCTGCCGCGCGTCGAGCCGGCTGGGGATGTCGACCTCGACGTGCACGTGCAGGTCACCGCGGCCGTCGACACGTCCGGTTGACCGCAGGCGCGGCAGGCCGTGCCCGGTGAGCAGCAGTTCGGTACCGGGCTGGATGCCGGGGTCGAGCTCCAGCTCGACGGTGTCGTCGAGGGTCTCGAGCGGCAGGACGGCGCCGAGCGCGGCGGTGGTCATCGGAATGCGGACGGTGCAGTGCAGATCGGCGCCGTTGCGCTCGAAGGTCGGGTGCGGCTGCTCGACGACCTCGACGTACAGGTCGCCGGCCGGGCCGCCGCCGGGGCCGACCTCGCCCTGGCCGGAGAGCCGGACCCGCATGCCGTCGGCCACACCCGGCGGCACCTTCGCGGTGATGGTGCGGCGGGCGCGGACACGACCGTCGCCGCCGCACTGGCGGCACGGGTCGGGGATGATTTCGCCGACGCCGCGGCAGACCGGGCACGGGCGCGCGGTGACGACCTGCCCGAGGAACGACCGCTGGACGGACTGGATCTCGCCGCGGCCCGCGCAGGTGTCGCAGACCTGCGCGGAGGTCCCGTCGGCGGCACCGGCGCCCCGGCACACGTCGCACAGGACGGCCGTGTCGACGGTCAGCTCACGGGTGACCCCGGTGTTGCACTCCTCCAGCGACAGCTCGATGCGGATGAGCGCGTCGGACCCGGGCTGCACGCGGCTGCGCGGGCCTCGGCCGCCGCCCATGCCGCCACCGAAGAAGGCGTCCATGATGTCGCCGAGCCCGAACCCGGCGAAGGGGTCGCGCCCACCGCCACCGCCGTTGCCGAGCGGGTCGCCGCCCATGTCGACGATCTTGCGCTTCTGCGGGTCGGCGAGGACCTCGTAGGCCGCGGTGACCTCGCGGAAGCGCTCCTGGGCCGCCTCGTCGGGGTTGACGTCGGGATGGAGCTCGCGCGCCAGCTTGCGGTAGGCGCGCTTGATCTCTTCGGACGTAGCGTCCTGACGCACCCCGAGAGTGCCGTAGTAGTCCCTCGCCACCGTGTTCCCGTCCTCCTGCCCCGGTGCCCCGCGCCCGGGTCTCCCATGTCCGTGCTCTGCTGCCCTGGCGTTATCGCCCGGACAGAATGTCTCCGACGTAGTTCGCGACTGCCCGTACCGCCGCGATCGTGCCTGGGTAGTCCATCCTGGTCGGCCCCACCACGCCCATGCCGCCGAGCAGCGTCTGGTGCGCGCCGTAGCCGATCGAGACGACTGAGGTGCTGCGCATCTCGGCCGCCTCGTTCTCCTCCCCGATCCGCACCGTAATGGTGCCAGGCCGGCTGGCGGCGGCGAACAGCTTGAGCACCACCACCTGCTCCTCGAGGGCCTCGAGGACCTGGCGCAGCGACCCGGGGAAGTCGGCCGCGTTGCGGGTGAGGTTGGCGGTGCCGCCCAGGACCAGCCGCTCCTCGGGGTGCTCCACCAGTGACTCGACCAGCACGGTGGCCAGTCGCGTCATCGCGTCGCGCAGGTCCGACGACGCTTCCTCGAGCAGCTCGCTGACCTTGGCGGCAGCCTCCGTCAACGGGTTGTCAACGAGCGCGGAGTTCAGCATGTTCCGCAACCGCGAGACGTTGTCGTCCGTGATGACGTCCCCGAGGTCGACGGTCCGCTGTTCCACGCGCCCGTTGTCCGTGATCAGCACCAGCATGACCCGCGCGGGCGTGAGCTGGACCAGCTCGATGTGCCGCACGGTCGAGTGCGTCAACGTCGGGTACTGGATGACCGCTACCTGCCGCGTGAGCTGCGCCAACAGCCGGACGGACCGCCGCATCACGTCGTCGAGGTCGATCGCCCCGTCGAGGAACAGGCGGATGGCCCGCCGCTCCGCCGCGGACAGCGGCTTGACGTCGGTCAACCGGTCGACGAACAACCGGTACCCCTTGTCGGTGGGGATCCGCCCAGCGCTGGTGTGCGGCTGGGCGATGTACCCCTCCTCCTCGAGCGAGGCCATGTCGTTGCGCACGGTCGCGCTGGAAACGCCCAGGTTGTGCCGCTCGACGATCGCCTTGGAAGCGACCGGCTCCTGGCTGGACACGTAGTCAGCCACGATCGCCCGCAGGACCGCGAACCGCCGCTCATCGGTACTCGCCATCAGGTCACCTCCCGTCTTCACCACAAGTTTACGGAGGTGGACGCAAGTACCGGTCGAACCGGTGCCGAATGTGACCGTTTACTGGCAGTTCGGTGAGTCCGACCGGCTCAACTGAGCAGAGCGTGACGTACGCAACACCGGCCTACGGTCGGTCAGGCACCCGGGTACGCGCGGCAACCGAGGAGCTTCCCGATGCGGCGGAGGCCGCCGCGTAAGCCGATCTTGAGTGTGCCGCCGAGCCGGAACTGGACGCGGACGATCGCCCGGTTCCGGTGCCGCTCCGGTGCGATGTTGAAGGTTCGATAGGTCAGGAGCGTGCCCTTCGGGTGTGGGGTGAAGTGGTATTCGGCGCCGAACTTGTAGCCGCCGCGGAAGCCGAAGGAGCCGCGGTCCCGGTCCACCTCGACCGTGCCTCCGGGGTGCTGGTCATAGTGGCCCGCGCGCTGGCCATGACGCTGGCCGTAGTGGATCGTGAACTTGTGCGGGCCGCCCTGGAGTGTCGCGCGCGTCAGCAGCCAGCCAGCTCCCGGCACAGCGCACAACAGCGGGGCGTTGTGGGCGCCGATCGGCCCTTCCGATACTGCGAGGAGTACGTCGAGCACGCGCTCCAGCGGCGCCTCGATCACCCCGGTCGCCCTCCATGCCTCTGCTTCCAAGGCGATCACCTCCTGTCGTTCTTGTCGTTGACAATTCCTGTGGCGACGATTCTCACGACGATTCCTGGGCGACGATTCCCGCAGCGACCAGCTCCCGCAGCGACCACTCCGCAGCGACGATTCCCGCAGCGGAGTGAACAGGGCTCGCCTGCCCACCGCGCCCTGGGCAGCCGGCGGCTCACCGCGACGGCGAACCCGCGAAAATCCAGTGGTGTACGGCCGGGCGAGTGGGACTTAGCGCCTGACCGCCGTCGAACACGCGGCACACTCTCGGATTCCATCGGAGACGCCGTCGATCCTCGAGCAGGTTCGGCCGGACGTCAGGCGCGGGAGAGGATCTTGTTCACCGCCTCCTCCAGGTCGCCTTCGGCGCCTTCTGCTCGCCACGCCACGAAGCCGTCTGGACGGACGAGTACCGCGCCCTCGTCCGTGATTCCGTAGGTCTTGGTGAAGTGTCCATCCGGGTCTTCCAGGTCCTCGCCCACGCGGTAGGTGTCCACCGTCAGGTCGAGGTTTGCCGAGGCCGTCACCCACCTGTCGGCTGCTGGACCGGTCAGCAGCACGAATTTCCGGCCGAACAGGTCTCGTGTGGACGTGGGCGTGCCGTCGCGGCGCAGCGGGACGTGCGGGGCGCGCGATCCCGGCCTTGCTG
Organism: Actinophytocola sp.; assembly: GCF_045807065.1. Lineage (GTDB taxonomy): Bacteria > Actinomycetota > Actinomycetes > Mycobacteriales > Pseudonocardiaceae > Actinophytocola. The sequence goes on from NZ_JBJMIE010000062.1 coordinate 4,810, forward strand.
TCGGCTGTTCGGGGTTCTCCAGCGCCGCACCGTCGTCGTCCGGTTCCAGGGCGACCGCCGAGGACAGGTGGCGGTAGCCGAAGAACAATGTGGACACCGGGTCGAGTGGGGCGGCCAGCGTGTCGTCGGCCAGGTCGGGGCGTAGGCGCTGCACGAACGCCGTGTACTGCTGCTCCACGAGGATGTCCGCGTACGGGCGGCGTTCCGGGTCGTGACTGTCCAGGAGGGCCGGCCCCGCCTCTCCCTTCACGACCATCGCCAACTTCCACGCCAGGTAGTAACCGTCCAGAATGGCCGTGTTGCCGCCGAAGCCACCCGTCGGTGGCATGACGCGCACCGCGTCACCGATCAGGTGCACGCGCCCGCTGGAGAAGCGGTCGGCGACCCGCACCGACGTGTGGCCGGTCGTCACGCCACCGGTCACCAGCAGTGGGTTCAGGTCCGGGACACCCGTCGCGACGCGGATCATCGAGATCCACTCCGCCTCGGTGACGTCTTCGCGATAGCCCACCGACAGTGCGTACCGGTTGGGGTCGTCGGTGCTCACGACGACCCCCGCGCCACCCGGCAGCTCCGGGTTCCGCAGGAAGTACAGCCCGAAGCCGCTCATGCCCAGGTCCGCTTCGAAGACGATGCCGATGGACCGGCTCAGGTCGCCGCGACCGTGCGTGCCGATGCCCAGTGCGTGACGGATCGGGCTTCGATGGCCGTCCGCCGCGACCAGGTAGTCGGCACGGACCCGGTGTTCGCCCGTCGCGTCGCGTAACACCGCGTGGACCTCGGAGTCGTTCTGCGTGAAGGAGACCAGCTCGGTACCGAAGCGGACGTCCGCACCCAGTTCGCGCGCCCGTGCCAGTAGGACCGGCTCGGTCCGCTCCTGGCTGGCGTTGGCCCACCCGGCCGGGCTCAGGGCGCTGAAGTCCGGGTTCGCGTCCATGACCAGGTCGTTGTAGACGCGGCCCCGCACACTCTCCGCCACGACAATGTGGAAGTCCGGGACGTCCGGGCCGGCGTCGAAGACGCGACCGGCCACTCCGGCCACGCGCAGCGCCTCCATCGTGTGCGGGAACTGGCCACGCGCCTTCGGGTAGATCGAGGTGGTCGGGTGTCGCTCCACCACGAGCGAGCGCACGCCGTGCACGCCGAGGAACATCGCGAGGGAAAGGCCTGCCAGTCCGGCACCGACAACCAGCACCGGGGTTTGCTCGTCAGACATGTAAGCTCCGTTCGAACGTCGTTCGTTTTGACAAACGCCGTTCTACGCGCGAACCTGGTTCGTGTCAAGTAGAGTGCTCGGCGTAGCGGAGAGGGAGGTGCTCGATGGAGGCGGAGTGGCCCAGGGCCCGACCGGCTGTGCGCCGCCGGACGCTCAGCCAGGACCTGGTCGTCGACACCGCGCTCGAGCTGCTGGGCAAGGGCAGCCTGGACACCGTGACCATGCGGCGGGTCGCGCAGGAGCTCGACACGGGACCGGCATCGCTCTACGCACACGTGGGCAGTAAGGAGGAACTACATGAACTGATGCTCGACCGGCTACTCGGCCGGTTACCCCGTCCTGAGCCGGACCCGGACAGGTGGACCGAACAGATCCTCGAGATGGCCAGGGCGCAGCTGGCGATGCTGACGTCCTATCCCGGCATAGCCAGGGTCGGCCTGGAGACCGTCGTACCGGCGGGTCCGAACGCGCTCGCCTATGGAGAGGCCGTGCTCGCGGTCCTGCGGGCGGGTGGGCTGCCCGACCGGACCGCGGTGTTCGCGTTCGACACGCTGTCGCTGTGGTGCTCGGCGTTCGCGTACGAACTCGCCGCCGTCCGCACCGGTGAGCTCGACAAGGAGCAGATCCGGGCCAGGGGCGAGAAGATCGGCGCGTACATGGCGGCGCGTCCCGCTCAGTTCCCGAACCTGCTGGGCGTCGGCGAAATCCTCAGTGAGGCCGCGCCCGAGGAGCGGTTCGAGTTCGCGCTGGACGTGTTCCTCGCCGGGCTGATCTCCGCCTTCGAGCCACGGCACGGGGCGAGCGACGGACCGAGGTAGACACCGATGTCGCACGGCGGGAGACCGTACCTGTCGGCGGTGGACGGTCGGCTCGTCAGACCGTGATCGGGAGTGTGGCCACGCCGCGCAGGTTCAGGCGGCCGTTCCACTCGACGTCACCGGCAAGGGCAAGGCCGGGGAAGCGGCTCACCAGGCCGTTGATGGCCAGGCGACCCTCCAGGCGAGCCAGTGCCGCGCCCAGGCAGTGGTGCGGGCCGGCGCCGAAGGACACCTGTGCGCGGGCGTCCTCGCGGTCGAGGCGCAGTTGGTGGGCGGTCGGGCCGAAGCGGCGCTCGTCGCGGTTCGCGGAGGCCAGACCGGCGATCACGAACATGCCGGCCGGGATCTCACGGCCGCCGAGCATGTACGGCGCGGTGGTGATGCGGCGGGACTGCTGGACGGGACTGTCGTAACGCAGCAGCTCCTCCACCGCGTTGGCCGCGAGGTCCGGTCGGGCGCGGAGGAGTTCCCGCTGGTCGGGGTTGCGCAGCAGTGCGAGGACACCGTTGCCGATGAGGTTCACCGTGGTCTCGTGGCCGGCGATGTACAGCAGCTGCGCCTGCGCCACCAACTCCTCGTCGGTCAGCTGGTCGCCCTCGTCCTCGGCGGCGATGAGCGCGGTGAGCAGGTCGTCGGCCGGGTTCTTGCGCTTCCAGTCGATGATCTCGCGCATCAGGGCCATCAGCTCGACCTCGGCGGCGGCGATCGCACGCACCACCTCGTCGTCGGTCACCACCTCCAGTGAGCGCACGACCGTCCCGGTCAGCTCACGGAGCCGCACGTGGTCGGTGGGTGGTGTGCCGAGCAGCTCGGAGATCACCGCGAACGGCAGCGGGAACGCGAGCGCCTCGATCAGGTCGACCGTGCGTTGCTCGGCGATCCGGTCGAGGGAGGCGTCCACCAGGGCCGCCACCTTCGGCTCCAGCGCGGCGACCGCCTTCGGGGTGAAGACCTTGGTGACGAGCCTGCGCAGCCGCGTGTGGTCGGGCGGGTCGCGGTCCAGCATGGACGCGGTGAACGCCGTGCTTGCATGCTCCAGTTGTTGGTGCTGGTCGGCGACCGCGCCGGTGCCGAGGTTGCGGTACTCGACCGACAGGTTGCCCCGCAGCAGCGCGGCCACGTCGTCGTAGCGGGTCACGAGCCAGAAGCCGAGCGGGTGCTGGTGCATCGGGTCCAGGTCGCGCATGCGCTGGTAGAGCGGGTACGGGTCTTCGGTGAAGTCGGGCAGGAACGGGTTGAAGAGCAGCTCTGTCTCGGTCACGACGTTCACCTACTCCGTGTCGGCGACCTACTCAGCGTATGTCGCCCGTTGGGTTGCGCGGGCACTTCGTCTGGCCGGATGTCGAACCGCGGGCGACGACTCCGTCCTCTGTCGCGTGACGCCCGTTCGGGCGTCTCGAACGGGAGGACAACCATGAGTCACCCTGTGGTGCACTTCGAGATCGTCGGCGGTGGGCCGGCCGCGTTGCGTGACTACTACGCGGCCCTGTTCGGGTGGGAGTTCCAGGTGGGGGACGCGGTCACCGAGGAGGTGTCACGGCCCGGCGAGTACGGGTTCGTCGGGAACGCCGGGATCAACGGCGGCGTCGGCGGGGGCACCGGTTTCGCGCCGCGTGTGCTGTTCTACGTCGGCGTGACCGATGTCGAGGCCGCGTTGCGGCGGGCTGAGGAGCTCGGTGGCGAGCGGGTCATGGGGCCGGCGCGCGCCGGTGACTTCGCTGTCGGACACTTCACCGATCCGGAGGGCAACCTCATCGGTGTGGCCGGGCAGGAGGAGACGCGGTGAAGTACCTCATCATGATCTACGGCAACCCCCGGAACTGGGAGCACCCGATGTTCCTGCACGACCCCGGCTTCCTCGCCCTGCCGGCGGAGGAGCGTGACGAGCTGGTCCGGCAGGCCGAGGAGCTGCGGCGGGAGATCGTCGAGTCCGGCGAGTTCGTGGCCGGGGTGGCGTTGGCGGATCCGGCGCTCACCAAGAGCGTGCGCGGGCGCGACGGGGTGCCGGTCACGACCGACGGCCCGTACGTGGAGGCGAAGGAGCAGCTCGCGGGGTACTGCGTGCTCGACTGTGAGAGCGCCGCGCGCGCGACGGAGATCGCGTCGCGGTTCCCCGACGCGCGGTTCGCGGCGGTCGAGGTGCGGCCGATCATGGAGATGGCGGGGCAGGAGATGTGACCGGGCTGGAGGACCTGCTGCGCCGGCTCGCGCCGCAGGTCCTCGCCGCGCTCGTGCGGCGGTACCGCGACTTCGAGGCGGCGGAGGACGCGACGCAGGAGGCACTGCTGGCGGCCGCGACGCGCTGGCCAGCCGACGGGGTGCCCGAGCGGCCGGACGCGTGGCTGATCACGGTCGCGGCGCGGAAGCTGACCGACCAGCTGCGCAGTGAGCAGGCCAGCCGGCGGCGGGAGGCCCTGTCCGTCGGTCCGGCCGTCGACACGCCGGATGAGGGTGACGACACGCTGATGCTGCTCGCGTTGTGCTGCCACCCGAGCCTGACGCCGGCCTCGCAGATCGCGTTGACGCTGCGCGCGGTCGGCGGGTTGACGACGGCGGAGATCGCGCGGGCGTTCCTGGTGCCGGAGCACACGATGGGGCAGCGGATCAGCCGGGCCAAGCAGAAGATCAGGGCGAGTGGGGCGCGGTTCACTCAACCGGTGGACCTGCGGGCGGTGCTGCACGTGCTGTACCTGATCTTCACCGAGGGGTACACGGCGTCGTCCGGGGAGTCGCTGCACCGGGCCGAGCTGGCGCGGGAGGCGATCCGGTTGGCGCGGCTCGTGCACGCGCTGTCGCCGACGGATGGCGAGGTGGCCGGGTTGCTCGCGCTGATGCTGCTGACGGACGCGCGGCGACCGGCCCGGACGCTTCCCGACGGGAGCTTGGTGCCGTTGGCGGAGCAGGACCGGGCGTTGTGGGATCGGGCCCTGGTCGCTGAGGGGCTTGCGTTGGTGCGACACGCGCTCACGCACGCTCGACTCGGGGTGTACCAGGTGGAGGCGGCGATCGCGGCCGTCCACACGGAGGCGACTTCCTCGGCGACGACGGACTGGCGGCAGATCGTGGCGCTGTACCGCGTGCTGTCGGCGCTCGACCCCAATCCGGTGGTGACGCTCAACCAGGCGGTGGCGGTCGGGATGGCCGAGGGAGCGGCGGCGGGGTTGGCGGCACTGGCGCCGTTGTCGGCGGATGTGCGGCTGGCGGGGCATCACCGGTTGCACGCGGTGCGGGCGCATTTGCTGGAGATGTCGGGGGCGGTGGCTGAGGCGCGTGAGGAGTACCGCGAGGCGGCGCGGCTCACCACCAGCGTGCCGGAGCAGCGATACCTGCGAGACCGCGCGTCCCGGCTTGCTGCCTTGCCGATCACCAGATCCCCCTCCCAATGACAAGGCACCGCGCGACCCGCGACGTCGTCGGCGCGCTCATCGAGATAGCGAGGCTCCCGGATCCGCGGCGCCGGGACAGCACGTGGACCGGTCCGGCGGGTGCGTCCGGCGCGTAACGCGATCAACTCCCGGCGCAGGGTCGCGACCGGCTGGGCGTAGACCCACTGGTAGATCGCCTCATGACTCACCCGACCAGGGCCTCCGACCCGATGGTCACGGGCCAACCGGCCCGCGATCGAAGCCGGTGACCAGCCACGACGCAACAACGACCACACCTGTGTCCGTGTCCGCGTGGACCGGGCGACCGCCATCACCTTCGGCCGAGCCCGACCCACAACCGCCACGGCCTCGGCCGACACCCGCCCGGTAACCGTCCCGGCCACCATGACGAGCCACCTCACGCGAGACGACCGACGGATCACGACGATCCGGACAGCGATGTCCTTGTATTCCAACAGTTCCCGCAAGACCACGGGAGATCTCCTCCCGATCAACCAACGTCAACATCCTGCGCACGACAGGGCACCCTTCCCCCACCGAACACCAAGATCACATGCTACGACCGCCTGAGCCTGCCGGGGCGTGGCCTCCGGCCCCCGATTCAAGTCTACCGAGGGGCACCGACAGATTCGGCGTCTGTGGACAATCGCCTGTGGACAGTCCAGAAATGTCGGTGGATTTCGGTAGCGTTAGAACCGGGGGGACCCCCAGCGGACGAGTGGGACTTTCGCTCGATGCGAGCAGAAAAGTTTTGCCGGTGGATGGTTTCAATGCAGAAACGGTCGGTGCAGGCGGGTAGCATTGAAATCGGGGGTCCCTCGGCAGACGAAAGGGACTTTCGCTCGGAGTCAGCCAGAAAGTTTTGCCGGTGGGCGGCTTCAACACGGGAACTGTCGGTGTTCGCTGGTAGCGTTGAAACCGGGGGCCCCCCGGGGGCACGAGTGGGACTTTCGCTCGGAGTGGCCGGGGGAATCATGGGCAATAGCAGGTTGGCGCTCGGGAATTGTCGGGTGATGCTGCTAGCCTGGAATTCGCAGGTTCCCCCGGAACGAGACGAAAGGAGGTGACGATACGAAAGGAGGTCAGGTAAGGCGGCGGACTACCGCGTCGGCTAGTAGGCGGCCTTTCAGGGTCAGGATGCAGCGGCCGAACTTGCCGTTCACTCCGGCCAGTGCTGGCTTGTCCAGCAGCCCCTCTTCTGCTGCTTCACGGGCTTCCTCCTGGACTTCCGGGGTGAGGATGTCCAGTGGGAGGCCGTCCGCCAGGCGGAGTTGGAGCATTACTCGTTCCAGGTGGCGGTCCGCGGGGGTCAGGGATTCTCTTGCGGCTGCTGGGGAGTTGCCCTGCGCCAAGATGGCTGCGTAGCGGGCCGGGTGCTTCACGTTCCACCAGCGGACGCCGCCCACGTGGCTGTGGGCGCCGGGGCCTACGCCCCACCAGTCGGCGCCCGTCCAGTACGTCAGGTTGTGGCGGCACCACGCCTTTGGCTCTGTTGCCCAGTTGGAGACCTCGTACCAGTGGAGGCCCGCCGCGGACAGCACCCTGTCCACCTGTTCGTAGCGGTCGGCCAGGACGTCGTCGTCGGGGGCGGGGAGGGTGCCTCTGGCTATGCGGCGCGCCAGTGCCGTTCCCTCTTCGACTATCAGGGCATAGGCCGAGACGTGGTCTACGCCCGTTTCCAGGACCGCGTCCAGGGAGCGGGTCAGGTCCTCCTCCCTCTCGCCCGGGGTGCCGTAGATGAGGTCCAGGTTCACGTGGTCGAAGCCGGCCTGGCGGGCCTCACGGGCGGCGGCTGTGGCTCGGCCTGGGGTGTGGGTTCGGTCCAGGACCGCCAGCACGTGCGGGGCCGCCGACTGCATGCCCAGGGACACCCTGGTGTAGCCGGCCGCCCGGATGGCCTCGAAGAACTCGGGGGACGTCGACTCCGGGTTGGACTCCGTGGTCACCTCGGCGTCGGCGGTCAGGCCCACCGTGTCGCGGACCGCGGTCAGGACCTCCGCCAGGCCCGTGGCGCCCAGGAGTGACGGGGTGCCGCCGCCGACGAAAACAGTCTCTGCCGGGGGTGGGGTGCCCAGGACCTCCGCCGCCAGGGTCAGCTCCTGGCGAACCGCGGCCAGCCAGGACGTCGGCGAGGCGGATGACGTGGCCAGGTCGGCCGCCGTGTAGGTGTTGAAGTCGCAGTAGCCGCAGCGGGTGGCGCAGAACGGCACGTGTACGTAGACGCCGAACGGGCGTTGCCCGAGGCCGCGCAGGGCGGGCTCGGGCAGGGCGCCGTCGGGCGGCGCGGCGTCACCGTCGGGGAGTGCGGAAGGCACGCCTACCAGTATCGCCGACCGCTTCGCGGGCCCGCGCTCAGCGCCACACCACCAGGGTGACCACGGACAGGCCGGCCGCGATGACCAGGAACACGAAACCGAACAGCGGCGCCCGGCGCCACCACGGTGTATGACGGTCCAACGCGATGCGGCCCGGGCCGGTGAACAGCAGGGCGAACGCCGCCACCGCGTACATCGACTCCAGTTCCACGTTGCCGAGGAACTGGTGCCAGTTGCCCTTCACGGCGATGACGTTCGCCATCACGCCGAGGATGGCCGCGGCGCCGACCGGGAAGAACAGGCCCAGGATCACCAGCAGGCCGCCGGCGGTCTCGCTGATCGCCAGCACCCAGGCCAGGACGCCCGGCTCGGTGAAACCGGCCTCGGTCAGGACGTGCCTGGTCGCGTCCATGCCGCTGATCGGCCCGTTCAACCAGCCGAACAGCTTGTCGACCCCGTGCGCGACGAACAGGCCGCCCAGCGCCAGGCGGAGCACCAGCAGGCCGAAGTCCAAGCCGCCGTGCCACTCCGCCCTTCGGCGCTCGGTCGGGGCGGCCTCCGTTTCGGCGATGTCGGTGTCGCCGTAACCGGGGAAAGTCGTGGTCTGAGCGTTCGAGAACGACGCGTCGTCGTCGAAGAACCCCGGCGAGCCCGATCTCGGGGTCCCGAAGTTCTGCGTCGTGGACGAGGAGTCACTCGTGGTGAAGAAGCCACGGTCGTCTTCATTGCTCACCCGCGCGAGGGTATTGCATCGGCCGAACGGGTGGGCGGCAAATCTCGCGATCAGTAGTCGCCTCGTACCACGTTCTGGAGCGGCTGCCCCGCCACGAACCGGGCGATCTGCGCGGCGACCACGGCGTAGGACCGCCGCTGGTAACCCTCCACGCTCGCCGCCACGTGCGGGGTCAGCAGCAGGTTGGGGGCGGTCCACAGCGGGTGATCCGCCGGCGGCGGCTCCGGCTCGGTCACGTCCAGGGCGGCGCGGAGGCGGCCGGACACCAGCTCCGCGACCAGCGCGTCGGTGTCCACGACCTTGCCGCGTGCCGCGTTCACCAGCACCGCGCCGTCCCGCATCCTGGACAGGAACGCCGCGTCGACCATGCCCGTCGTGGCCGGGGTGAGCGGCACCATCAGCACCACGGCGTCGTGCTCGCCCAGCAGCGTGGGCACCTCGTCGATGCCGCGCACGCCGTCGCGGGCGCGGTGGCCGACCAGCGTCGTCCGCGCGTCGCACGCGTCCAGGCGGCGTTTGAGCTGGCTGCCGAGGTCGCCGGCGCCGATGACCAGCACCTTCTTGTCCAGCAGCGTCTCCGTCGGCTCACGGATCCACGTCCGGGCCACGCGCTCCCGCTCGAACGGGATCAGCTCGCGGTACACGGCCAGCAGCACCGCCAGGGCCCACTCCGCGGTGCTCCCGCCGTGGGCGCCCCGGGCGGTCGACAGCGTCACGTGCGGCGGCACCCGGCCGATCCAGTTCTCGGCACCCGCCGTGAGCAGCTGGATCAGCCGGAGCCTCGGCAGCCGGGACACGACCGCGACCGGGTCTGACTCGACCAGGAAGCCCGGGACCAGGACCTCGGCACGTTCCGGCAGCGCGTCGACCGAGTCGTACCGCACCACCTCGACGCCGTCGACCCCGGCAAGGGCCGCCTCGCCCGCCTCGTCCGGAACCAGCACAGTGATCGCCACGCCAGCACCCTACTTACCCGATGTTCACGGGCACGCCCCTAGCGTGGAGACATGTCCTTGAGGTCACGCGTGCTGGTAGCGGGCGTGCTCGGCGGCGTCCTGCTGGCCGCCGGGTGTGCCGCGTTCCCCGACCAGCCGCCGCCGCAGAGCTGGCGGCCGCAGGAGCAGCTGACCCCGCAGGGCGGCCCGGACCCGCAGGTGCCGGGCGAGAGCCAGCCCGGTGAGGGCGGCGCCGGCGGGAGCGGGGCGCCGAGCGAGATCCCGCCGCCGGACGGCTGCAAGGACTACGACCCCGCGGTCATCGCCACCTGCCTGGACACGGTGGTCGCGGTCGCGGCTTTCCCCGGCGACGGCCGGGACCCGGTGGCGCTGGTCGGCGAGCGGCGCACCGGGCGGATCCTGCGGGTCAAGCACGGCGCGGACCCCCAGCTGGTCGCGACCGTGCCGGTGGACGGGAGCACGGACGGCGGCCTGACCGGGCTCGCCCTCTCCCCCACCTACGCCGAGGACCAGCTGATCTTCGCCTACACCACGACCGCGACCGACAACCGCGTGGTGCGGATCGCGCCCGGTGACGTGCCCAAGCCGGTCATCACCGGCATCCCGCGCGGCGCGACCGACAACCGGGGCGCGCTCGCGCTCGACCGCACCGGCGCGTTGCTGCTCGCCACCGGTGACGCCGGCAACCAGCAGGCCGCCGGCGACCTGAACTCGCTGGCCGGCAAGGTGCTCCGGTTCGACGCGAGCGGTGCGCCCGCGACCGGCAACCCCAACACGGCGTCACTGGTCGTGGCCAGCGGGCTGCGTCAGCCCGGTGGGGTGTGCACGTCCGTCAACGGGCCCGGTGCCTGGGTGACGGACCGGGCCGCCACCCAGGACGTGCTGTACCGGCTGGAGTTGGGCAAGCCGCTGACGACGCCCGCGTGGACGTGGCCGGACCGGCCGGGCGTGTCGGGCTGCGCGTCGATGGCCACCGGCGTGGTGATCGTCATGTCGACCGCCGGTAACGCGCAGCGGCTGCCGATCGCGTCGGACGGATCGTTCGCCGGGAAGCCGGAGGTGACCCTCGACAAGGACCAGGGCTACGGCCTGTTCGGCGGCATGGACGCGGTGAACGAGCAGGTCGCGGTGGCCGGCACGATCAACAAGGACGGCGGCCAGCCCGTCTCCAGCGACGACCGTGCGGTCGTGATCGCCATCGCCGGCGGCGGTGGCCCCGGCGGCGCGGATTGAGGGCTCAGCGCAACGCGTCGAACCAGGTCAGGACCTGTGGCAGTGCCACGCGGGCCGAGATGAAGTGGTCGACCTCGCCCACGTCGACGACCTCGCTGTCGCGGGTGCCGTGTGCCCGCAGCGCGGCCTGGCAGCTCACCGAGTTGGCGAACACCACGTCGCGGTCGGCGGTGCCGGCGAACAGGCGCACGGGCACGCGCGGGCGCCAGTCGCACGCGTCGTCGTTCGCCGCGAGCACGGCCGCGAGCGCGCCGTCCGGGTGGGCCAGCCGCGCGAGGAACTCGTCGGTGAACAGCTCCTGCGGGGTGTGCGGCAGGGCGTTCACCACGTCCAGCTCCTCGTGGTCGCTGTCGAACAGGGACTCGACCACCCGGTCGTACGGCGCGCGGAACGCCTCGGCCGGCGAGTCGTACAGCCGGTGGACGCGGTTCCACGCCGTGATCGCGTAGCCGAGGTACAGCGTCGCGCTGACCCCGTCGAGCCGGCCGTCCAGCGCGGCAGGTATCTCCTGGCCGCGGATGTCGTACGGACCGGCGATCCCCGCGACCGCGCGGAGGCCGAACTCGGCGGA
>NZ_JBJMIE010000063.1:0-3636 GCF_045807065.1 Actinophytocola sp.
GCGTGCAGCCGGTGCGGAAGGTACCGATCTCTGTGCTGCTGTTGTCGGACTCGCCCCGGCTCGCCGGTGTCGACGAGGCGCATGCTCAAGCACTCGCCGCGGCGGACGGGGTCCTGCCGCGCATCATCGTGCACTCCCCGACGATGCGGGTCATCGACGGGGCCCACCGTGTGCGTGCGGCTGTCCTACGCGGCGAGGACACGATCGAGGCATGCCTGGTCGACGGCACCGACGGCGAGGCATTCCTCCTCGCCGTGCACGCCAACACCAGCCACGGCCTGCCGTTGTCGCTCGCCGACCGGAAGGCGGCGGCCGCCAGGATCGTGCGTGACTATCCACAGTGGTCGAACCGACGCGTCGCGGTGATCGCCGGGATCTCCGACAAGACGGTCGGTGCCCTGCGGACCCGCACCGCGGCGGATGAGGTTTCGGCGCGGCTAGGCCGGGACGGCCGGTTGCGCCCGGTCGACCCGGAAGCCGGTCGCAGGCGGGTGGCCGAGCTGCTCCGGGACAGTCCGGCCGCCTCGCTGCGGGAGATCGCGCGCAGGTCCGGGGTGTCCCCGGAAACCGTCCGGAAGGTGCGCAACCAGTTGCGGCACGAGGACAGGACGGTCACCGGGAACGCGACCGGGCAACGCGACGAGCACGACCCGGCCATCGACAGCAAGATCCGCAGCCTTCGCCAGGACCCGGTCCTGCGGTATTCCGAACGGGGGAGGTTGTTGTTGCGGCTGCTGGATGTCCACCTGCTGGACCCGGAGGACCGGCGCTGGCTCGTCGACAGCGTCCCGCCGCACTCCGTGGGCATGATGATCGACGTCGCCAGGGCCTGTATGTCGTCGTGGCGGGAGTTCGCGACGCAGTTGGAGAGCAAGGACACCGGGTGACGGGTGTTCAATCGCGGACATTCCGGCGTTGGACGGTGTCACCGCCGGACGGCATCGAAGTGGACGGTCAGCCGGTCCGGACCACGCAGGTTCAGATGTGGCCGGTAGCTCACCTCGGCGAGGGACGCACCGTGTACGCGCGTGGCGAACTGCCGGAACACGACCGCGGCCTCCAGCCTGCCGAGCGCGGCACCGAGGCAGAAGTGCGGCCCACCGGAGAACGCCAGGTGCGCCTGACCGGGCCGGTCGATGACGAACCGGTCCGGCTCGAGGTGCACTGACGGATCCCGCCCCGCCGCCGCCAGCAGGATCGTCACCCTTGTCCCCGCCGGGATCACGATGTCACCGAACGGCGTCTCGACGGTGGCGAGCCGGCTGGTCATCTGCACCGGGGCCGCGAACCGCAGTGCTTCCTCCACCGCGGCGTGCGCGAGACCCGGATCGGCACGCAACCGTGCCAGCTCGTCCGGATGGCCGAGCAACGCGAGGACCCCGTTGCCGATCAGGTTCACCGTGGTCTCGTGTCCGGCGACGAGCAGCAGGTTGAGCGTGGCCAGCAGCTCCTCCGTGGTCAGTCGGTCGCCCTGCTCCTCCACGGTGACGAGGTGCGAGAGAAGGTCGTCGCCCGGTCGTCCTCGGCGTTCGGCGACCAGAGCGCGGAAGTAGTCCTCCAGGTTCGTCTCGGCCTCGGCGATCTGTGCCATGGCCCGTCCGTCGGCCAGCACGTACGGGTCCATCGACCGGCTCGCCGACGTCGTCCACTCCCGCAGCGTCGCCGCGTCCTCGGCGGGAACGCCCAGCCACCGGCAGATGGCTGTGATGGGCAGCTGCTGGGCCAGGTCGCCCATGATGTCGATACTGCCCCGCTCTGCCGCCGTGTCGAGCACGTGGTCGACCAGCCCGGTGGCGAACGGTTCGAGGTTCGCGATCGCGCGGGGTGTGAACGCCTTGGCCACCAGCCGCCGCAGCCGGGTGTGGTCCGGGGGATCGAGCACCAGGAACGAAGGCTGCAACCCGGGGCGGTCCGCCGCGACCGTGTACTCCTGGCGCGAGCTCATCGACGGGTCGCGCAGCACACGCCGGCAGTCCTCATAGCGGCCCAGTACCAGGGAACCACCGTCCGCCGTCAGGAACGGTGAGCGTTCCCTCAGCGCGTGCCACAGCGGATACGGGTTCGCCCGTGACCCCGGGCCCAGCAGGTCCATGATGGACACCGGACGATTCGGTGCGGATCCGGTGGTAGGCAAGGGAGATCCTCTCTGGAAGCTATCCGGAGGATATTCGTTTCCGCGGCCCCACGTCGCTGTCCACGCTGACAGTTTGTCGTTGGTGGCGGCCATGGTTGGCTGGTCCGGTCCGAGCCGAACGGGAACGAGGATGGTGGCATGACGCTTCCTGTGGTCAACTCTCACGACGAGTGGAGCCATCTCGAGGAGGTGATCGTCGGCACACCCTTCCATCTGGACTACCACGACGACTCGTCGTTCAAGATGTTCTTCTACGACAACCTCAAGGACGCCAACAGCCGCGGCGTCTTCTACCGTCGCAAACCGGACAACCGCTTCCGCGACGAGTGCTTCGAGGACGCCGAAGGGCTGGTGACCCTGCTGGAGGCGGAAGGGGTGACGGTCCGCCGGCCGCAGTCGCTCGACACGGTGCCCGCGGTCACCACGCCTCACTGGACGGCGCCCATGGGACACGCCCTGATGAGCCGGGACAACTTCCTGATCGTCGGCGACGAGATCATCGAGACCGCGCCCCTGATCCGATCGCGTTACTTCGAGGCGGACCTCTACAAGGAGCTGTTCACCGAGTACTTCGAGCGCGGCGCGCGATGGACCGTGGCACCCCGCTCCCGGCTGCTGGACCGCAACTTCGACTACAGCTACATCGTGCAAGAGGGCTACACCGGGCCGGTTCCGGCGGATCCGTTCTACGAGATCATGTTCGACGGCGCACAGGTCATGCGGCTCGGGACGGACCTGGTGTTCAACGCGGCCACGGAGAACCACCGGATGGGTGCGCGCTGGCTGAGCAGGCACATCGGCTCGGAGTACACGGTGCACGAGGTATCCGTTGCCGACAACCACATCGACGGGAAGATCCTGCCGCTGCGGCCGGGCACCCTGCTCGTGCGAGAAGGCGTCCCGTTGGACTCGCTGCCGGAGAAGCTCCAGAAATGGGACGTGATCACCTACGAGTGGTTCGACAAACCCGTTGAGTCCGAGCAGGACGGTGTGCCGTTCCTGGCCTCCCAGTCCATCGGCATCAACGTCCTGTCACTCGACGAGGAGCGCGTGGTCGTACAGGACATCCAGCTCCCGTTGATCAGGAGCCTGGAGAAGGCGGGCTTCACACCCATCCCGTGCCGGTGGCGCCACGGCCGCAGCCTGGGCGGCGGGTTCCACTGCATGACGCTCGACATCCGGCGGCGCAGCCAGCCACTGTCCTACCTGTGACGGCACGCGGGCCGCGGCAGGCCTCCGTTCAAGAATCCCTCAAGATCGGTGTTCGACCATGTCGCCGCATGGATCATCGCTGGTCCGGCGGACATGACCGATCGATCAGGCGGGGGGCCTGGGGGCCTGGGACGCTGATCATCACAGGTTGGGGGATTCGTGATTCGAGTAACGATCTACGACAGCAGTCCGATCTTCACCCGCGGCTTGGCCGACCTCATCTCCCGGTGCCCCGAGTTCAAGCTCGTCGAGTCGTTCACCTCGGTGTGCTACGAGCCGTCCTGGCTCAC
>NZ_JBJMIE010000064.1:0-15903 GCF_045807065.1 Actinophytocola sp.
CACGTGGCCGAGATCGCTTCGACCAGCGCTCGCGCGGTGCGGAAACTGCCGCCGCCAGGGCCGTCCGTCCCCACGAAGTCGGTGTCACAGAACCGGCAGATCGCGCCCGCCCGGCCCGACTCGCGACCGTTCCACAGATTACAAGCGGCGAACCGGCAGAACACCGCAGGTCGCCCAGTGTGGAAACCCTCGCCCTGCAGCGTGTAAAAAATCTCCTTGACCTGATAGTTCATCGCATAGCAGCCGTAGGCGCCGCCAGCGCGGGATCGGTCAGCCCGAGCTCGGCGAAGCCACGACCGCGCAGCAAACAGGAATCGCATGTGCCGCACGCCCGGCCGCCAGCGCCCGGGTCATAGCAACTATGGGTGAGCGCATAGTCAACACCCAGTTCCAAACCACGCTGAATGGTCTGCGCCTTGGTCAACTCGATCAACGGCGTGTGGATCCTCAGCCGCTGGCGACCCTCCACCCCAGCCTTCGTGGCCAAGTTAGCCATCGACTCATACGCCGAGATGTACTCCGGCCGACAGTCCGGATACCCGCTGTAATCTAATGCATTCACCCCGATGAACACATCGCTGGCTCCGATCGTCTCGGCCCAAGCCAGAGCAAACGACAGGAAGATCGTGTTCCGGGCGGGCACATAAGTGACTGGAATCTCCGTCGAGCCCACATCCTCTATCCGGTCGTGATGTGGGACCGCGACATCCGCCGTCAAGGCCGAACCCCCGAACACGCGAAGATCAATATCAGCCACCACGTGCGTCGTCGCGCCTAGCGCCTCGGCCACGCGACAGGCCGCAGCCACCTCCACCTCATGTCGCTGCCCATACCGGAAGCTCAACGCATACGGCATATACCCCTCGTCCCGGGCCATCGCCAATACGGTCGCTGAGTCCAGACCACCGCTAAGCAGGACGATCGCCTTCAGCCCAGTGCCCATGCCGCACCTCCAAAGATCAGTCCGTAGCCGTGTAAGACGATCTACTCGTCAAGAAAGTACACGGTTGTAAGCCGGTCAAGGTGGCGACACAGGGCGAATAGCACCAGCAGCGGCTTGTGGTGAGCGCTGCCGTTGCCGCTGGTGTTGCCGCAACGACGCGAGCAGGCAGCACCTCAGCCGCCGACGTCGGCTCGGATATCGGCGTGGACGTTGACCCGGTCACCACGTCGGCAATCATGGCCGATCACCCACGACTACCGCGACCACCGCTGTGCGCGGCGACGCTGGGTGTCGTACCCGTGTGGTACACCCTGGGGTGTCGCGTTGACCAGGAGTGCTGGCGTCGGGCTGTAAGGGAGGAGCGGGGTGGAGGAAGAAGTCCATCGGGACGTGGCGGAGGGGTTGCTGAATCCAGGGAGGGTGTACTCGCGTGTGGAGGCGACGTCGAGGAGGTCCGTGGTGCCTGCTCGATCGGGTGTCTACGCGTGGTACTTCGACGAGGTGCCGTCGGGTGTACCGACCGAGGGGTGTCGGGTCAGTGCATTCGGGACGTTGTTGTATGTCGGGATCGCGCCGAAGGCGCCGCCGGCGAACGGTGCGCGGCCGAGTAAGCGGCATCTTCGTCAGCGCATCGGCTATCACTTCGGTGGGAACGCCTATGGTTCCACGCTGCGGTTGACCCTGGGGTGTCACCTCACCGAGCGGTTGGGGATCGAGCTTCGTCGTGTGGGCAGCGGCACTCGGCTGACCTTCACCAAAACCGGCGAGGCACGACTCAGCGAGTGGATGGGCGCTCACGGTCGGGTGGCGTTCATCCTCGATGAGCAGCCGTGGAAGCTGGAACACGAACTCATCAGCCGTGAGGTCCTGCCGTTGAACATCGCCGACAACGCCCACAGCCCGTACTACGGGTCGCTGCGCGCGCTTCGCGACCAGCACAAGAGGCGGGCGCGTGAACTGCCTGTCACGTCCTGACCGGCGCCCGACGCGGTCGGCTACCCGTCCGGGGCGGGGTGGCGCCAGGGTGTGTGCGGGTCGTTGGGGCCCCGGGTTGAGCAGAGTGTAGCCAGGACCTGTCGTTGGTGGCCGATACCTCGGGTGTCCAGGTAATGGTCATGGATGCGAGGGCGGTGGTCGGGTGGTTCGAGCAGTTCGTGGGCGGCGAGCAGCTTGGCGAGGTAAGGGCGTGGAAGGAAGGCGTGAATGTCGGTGCCGGCCTCGGTCAACGGCATCAGTTGGGCGGCCACGATGGTCGTCGGGACCGCGTCCCGATCGGTCATCTTCTGGTCGTAGGGCTCGACATGTGTGTCCAGGTCGAGCAGGCCGTGCCGCGCTGACAGGATCCGCACCAACACTCGGCGGCCTGCGGCGCGGGCCAGCGGCTCTCATCTACCTCGTGTGTCAGGCCGAGCCCCGCCGGTCCACGTTCGTGGCGACCGCGCTGCCCTTCACCGCGGCCAGCCCTTACCGCGACACCCCGGGTGACACCGCGCCGGAGATGTTCTATGGGCGGACGGAGGAATTGGCCGCAGTCATTGACCTCAACGGTCCCTCATTCATCTCCGGCGGCCGCCAGCTGGGCAAGTCTGCACTCCTCAGGGCGGCCCAGCGACGGTTTCAGGAGTCGGGCCCTGGTCGGCACGCGGTGCTCACCAGCGTCTTCACTGTAGGTGGTGACGGGCGCCCGGAGCGGTTGTGGGGAGCGCTGTGGCCCCTGCTCGTGGACATCGGTGTGGTGGACGGCGTCACCCTGCCGGAAGGTGCCGACGTAGCCGAGGCCGTGTACGACGCGACGTTGCGCTGGTTGCGGGTCGACACCAGTCGCGCGCTCCTGATCCTGCTGGACGAGGCCGACGCGTTCCTGGACGCCGACGCCGTGGGAGCACGATTCATCCATGTCGACTGGTGCAGGAGGCTGATGCTGGACTCGAACCGGAGGGCCAAGGTGGTCTTCGCGGGGCTGCACCGCACGGCCCGCTTCGAGTCCCTCCCCAACCAGCCACTGTCCCACCTGGGCAGACCGCTCACTGTCGGTCCGCTACGGCCGCAACACGCGCACGACCTGCTCACCAAACCGCTCTCCACGCTCGGGTTCACCTTCGACGACGTCATCGCCCTACCCGCCAGGATCCTCGCGATGGCCAACAACCTCCCGGCCCTGCTGCAGCTGTTCGGGGAGGCACTCGTCGAGCACCTGACCGCTCGGCCCGTCCCCGACGGCGGACCACCGCAGCAGATCTCGGGTGAGGACGTCGACGACGTGTTCTTCGATCCCGACCTGCGGGCGGCCTTCCGCGAGAAGTACGTCCTCACTCTCAACCTCGACCACCGCTACCTGGTCATCGCGTACACCGTGGCCGAGGCGGCGCACGAACGCGGGATCGATGCGAGCCTGACACTCGGCGAGCTGTCCGAGATGGCACGCCTGCACTGGCCGGCGGGCTTCAGTGGCGTCGGCGCTGACGACTTCAACGGCCTCGTGACGGAGTGCGTGGACCTCGGAGTACTGGCGCTCGACGGAGGCGGGTACCGGCTGCGAACCCCCTACGTGCTCAGGCTGCTCGGAACCGAGGAGGAGGTGCTCGAGACCCTGTACACGGCCCCGGAGCGTCTGGTGCGGCCCTCGACCTCCGACGGCGGGTCCTACCGCCGCGCGTTCAAGCAGATCAGATCCCCGCTGACCGAGCGGCAGCTCGGCAGGCTGTTCGACGCGCGCAGGGAGGCCCTCGTCATCGTCGGTTCCCCCGGCTCTGCGAAGTGACGCGGTTCCACTCGCCCTCCAGGATGCGGTGGAGGCCGGTGCCGCACCCGCACCGACGGGGTTCGGCCGCGTCGAGACCGTGACGCCTGACGGCGTCGCGGCAGCGGTCACCCGGGCGGCGAAGAGCCCGACCCTACTCGTGGTCGACGGGCATGCGCTGTCTCCCGCGGCGTTCGACGCCGTGCTCGACGCGGCCAACAACGCGGTCACGTCGGCGAAGTCCGACGTCACAGTTGCCGTGGTCGGGTCGCCCGCGAACGCCACCGCATGGGTGAAGCGCGCCAATCGCATCGACCTGGCACGGGTCGACGAACCCGGCCTGCGCATGTGGTGCTACGAGGACGGCCTGCCGTTCCGTGACGAAGAGTCCCGGGCGCGGCTGTTGGCGATAACGGGCGGGTGGATGAAGGCATTGGCGCACGCCAGGCAACTCGCCACAGCCAAAGGTGCCGCTGTCAACAGCGGGAAGTTGCTGAAGGACGTGAAAACCTGGCTCACCTCGGGTGACGGTCGCAAGCTGGTCGCTGAGGCAGGAGTCGGGCCGGCCAATCCCGTGCTCGCGGAGACCTTCCTCTCCGTCGCGAACCTGGTCGGGCCGGACGGGGAAAACACCTGGTCGCTCGTCGAACTGCTCAAGCTCGACAAAGACCGGGTCGACCTGGAAAGGCTCGCGACCGAGGCTGGCTTCGACTCGCTCGACGACGTCGTCACCGCCCTGTCCGCGCTCGGATGCCTCACCGACGCCGCCACCGGCCGGCTCCGCCCGGAACCGACACTGGCCGAGCTGGTGCTCAACGGCGCAGGCGGCTCGACGACATGACCGGGACGATCGTGGCACCTGTCCTCCCAGACACCATCGTGGAGGTGCTGCGTGCCGCCGCGGCGATCGTGGCGACACGTACTTCTCAAGACGTCGATCCCGAGAGGGTGCTGAACCACCCGCAGGGCGTCGCGCATCTGCTCGCACTGCTCGAGCGGTCGGCCGCGTTGCGAGTCGCTACCGCGACGAATCTGCGGGGCCGACTGCCTGGTCACGCCGACGGTCTCACGGCAGATCTGGTCGCGGTCGACGCCGAAACGGCCCAGTGCGCTGTCGGCGCGGTGCGCGCGTTGCTTTCGGAGCACCGGCGGGCGGCCAAGCGGGCGTCGCGGCAGGCGGAGCGGGACGGACGTGCCTCGGCGAAGGAGCGTCAGGAAGCGCGCGCGGCACGGCGCCTGACGGAGGTGCGGGAGGCGCGGGATCGCGCACGAGCTCAGGCCAAACAGGCTGAGTCGGCGGCGTCCGCGCTGCGGCGCGAGATGGCCGACCTGACGGCCGAGCTATCGCGGATGCTCGATCGTGCCGAGGCGGCCGAGACCCGGCTGACCAGCGCGCGTCGTGCGGCCGAGGACCCCGTGCAGGCGGCCGCGTCATTGGCGGCTGCCTGCACGCCGCAGGCGGACAGCCGGTTCAGGGACAGCCGTGGTGTCGGGCCAGGAAAACCGGCGCGAGTCGACCCAGGCAGGCCGACGGCTCCGTCTCGCGTGGACATGTCGCGACTGGTCGAAGCCGCTGGCATCGCCGGTTTCGCTGCCGATGTCGCCGCGACCGTGGGCAACTGGTCGCCCGCCCTCCTCACCGCCTACGTGACCCCTCCGCGTCCGCCGGCCCAGGTGCGTGAACGCGTCCTCCAGGTTGCCGTGCTCGGGGGTGGCCGGTCGATCGGTGGCTCCTGCGTGCTGATCACGGCCGGCGATACCCGATTGCTGATCGACGCCGGTACTCGTCCTACGGGACGCTCGACGGCGGAGATGGCGCCAGAGCGCATCGACCAGGCCGTCGCCGGGCCACTGCACGGTATTGTCGTGACCCACGCCCACAACGACCACGCGGGCTGGGTCCCCGCACTGCTGATCGATCAGCCCGGTATCCCGGTGTTCGCCACCAGTGCCACCGCCGCGCTCCTGGCCACGATGTGGTTGGACTCCGCGAAGGTGCTCGCGCGCCGCGGCGACGAGAACGACGCGGCGGAAGCCTTCCCCGCGCCCTACCTACGCGAGGACGTCAAGCACGCTCTCGAGCAGGTCCGCGAGGTCCCATTCGGAACACGTACGCGCATCGGGGACGTTGAGGTCGAGATCTTCCCCGCAGGACACATTATCGGCGGCGCGGGTGTCGTCGTACACGCGTACGGCCGTCGCGTCGTCGTCTCCGGCGACGTGTCGAGACCCGGGCAGAGCACGGTCGGCGGCATCGAGGTGCCGGAGTCGGCCAGGGGTGCCGACCTGTTGCTCCTCGAGTCGACATACGGTGGTTCCGGCCGGATGCCACACCGGTCCGCCGAGGCGGGGCGGTTGGTCGACGACGTCGCCGCAGTAACGGGAGCGGGGGGATGAGTCCTGATCCCGGCGTTCGCGCTCGGCCGGGCCCAGGAGATCGCACTCGTCCTCTCCTCGGCGCTCCCCGACACCGACGTGCTGATCGACGGTCTCGCCCGCGACGTCAGCACTATCTACGAGCAGTACCCCGGGCCGAACGGCGATCCGCTGCGGATCTTCGGCAAGCGAGTACGCCGGTCCAGGGAACTCGCAGGCAGATCGCGTCCCTGCGCAGTGGCGTCGTGATCGCCACCTCGAGGATGCTGGCCGCCGGTCCTGCGGTGGCTTGGGCCGAGGCGCTGCTACCTGACCCGGCCGCAGGCGTCATGCTGGTGGGGTACCAGAGCGAGAACTCGCCAGGAGCGAAGCTGCTGGACCTGGCCGAAAGCGGCGGTGAGTTCGAGCTACCGGGATCCGGCGGATTCCCGGTACGGGTTCCCGTGAACGCACGGGTGGGCCGCTACGGCCTCGGCGCCCACGCGACCGCCGACGAGTTGGTGTCCATCAGCGCCGAGGTCGCCGCGAACGCCGTGATGCTCGTGCACGGCACGCCGACGGGGCAGGCCATCCTGGCCGACCGCCTGCGTAAGCGTGGGCAGCGAGTGGTGTCATCCGACGAGTGGACATCCGCCGGATGACATGTCGCCCGTGTGCGTTGTCGCTCCAACGATTCCTTCGGCCACGTGTAGCAAATGGACGCCGGTGCTTTGGCGTGGCTCGTTCGGTCAAAGCTATCGATGAAGGAGAAGGAGAAAATCGGGAGAGTTCACTATGCCGTTGATGAGGTAAACTGCATTCAACGGACCTGAGCTTCTCTGTTTTATGCAGGGGGTTCTCTATTTCTGCAGGTCGGGGAATCGTGATAATGACGCTGGGGGACAAGTCCACTTGCCTTTAGGGCAAGGGGTCGCCTTTCCGAGTGCGCCTGCGCAGAGCGTCGAGATCCTACATCGTATCGCGTCGTCGACCTGTCGATGACTGCTGCTGGGAGGGCATTCTCGTCAAAGACGCGATCGCACGGTGCGCCCATCAGTCGCTGGCCACGTGCTGTGTCATGTTGGCGTTCGAGCCGGTGCGGCCGTGCACGGTGACGGTCGGCGAGTACGGCTCCTCGTGGAAGTCGGCCGCGTCGGTGAAACGACGCCAGGTCCTCCGGCTGGGCTCGGCAGCAGTCCCGGACGGCACCGAAACCGCTCGAACTACCTGTACTAGGGAATGTGAGGTCTGACCACGAGGCATGGCCGTGTCCTCTACAGGCTCCTCGCTCCTGAGACCGGCAACGGTAATGTCCGCGGGGCGACGAACGCACCCAGTCGTTCCGTGCTCCAGAGGAGGAACGATTCCGGTGGTTGCTGCAACGGCGTGGCGGCCCTGCGCGATGGTGAAAGTGTTCATCAGGGACGGGATCCGTGCGGAAGAGGAAGGCGAGCCGCTTGCAACACCTCCAGCACCTGGTAGTGGTGGTTCCGGGCATCGGCGGCAGCGTCTTGCACAAGCCGGATGGGCGCACTTGGGAACTCGCGGCGGCACCGCTCGCGGCGACGGTGGTCCGCCCCTCGACCCTCAGCCTCGACCGCTTCCCGGAGATGAGGCCCACCGGACTGGTCACGACCTTCACCGCGTTGGGATCCATGCTGACCATCCCGGGCTACGAGGGCGTGAGCACCCGGCTGCTTGACAGCTTCCAGGATGTGGTCGTGCACGTCCACCAGACCGGTAGGCCGATCCCCAGTAACGTCGACGTGCTGCTGTTCCCCTACGACTTTCGGCGATCGGTGACCGACGCGGCGGAGCGGCTCGGGGCTGCTGTGCACGAGGCGCTGGGCCCGGACGCCCCCGCACGGCGGGTCGTGGTGCTGGCGCACTCCATGGGTGGGCTGGTGGCTCGGTACTGGCTGGGCCCCCTGGGTGGCTGGCCGGTGTGCAGCGCGCTGATGACGCTCGGAACTCCGCACCGCGGCGCGCCCAAAGCGCTCCAATGGCTGGTCAGGGGGCCCGGAATGGGCCCTTTGCGACATGTCGGTGTGCGTGAGGTCCTGCGCGGGTGGCCTTCGATGTACGAACTGCTGCCCCAGTACCCGGCGGTGTGGGACGCGGTAGCGGGCCGGGAGGTCGAGCTGACCACTCTGCCCCGGTCGAGCTACGCGGACCGGTTCGCGAGGATGGCGGCCGCGGGACGTCAGGTCCACGAGGACATCGCCGCCGCGTGGGCGGCCATCCCACCGGAACGAGTTCCGGACGTCCTCCCCTTCTTCGGCCGGGGCCACGCCACCCCGAACCTGGTCACTCTGGCCGCGAACGGCCGCCTGGTGATCACCAAGGAGGACCCGCCGTGGCGCGGGAACGTCGGCTGGGCAGGGGACAGTACGGTGCCCATGCTCTCGGCGATCCCGCGTGAGCTCAGCGGGAACCGGGCGGTGTGGCGAGGCACGGTCGAACGTCACGGTCCGCTCGCGAACACGCTGTCGTTCCTCGACCCCCTCCGCTCCTACTCCGGCGAGCCTCTGCCGACCCGGGGGACCGAAGCGCCCACCACGCCGTGGCTCGGTCTCGACGTCGAGGACGTGGTACCCGCGGACACCGAGGTACCCGTCGGCATGCGCGTCCACCCCGAAGGGGTCGAAGCCGAGCGGGTGCGCCTCACCGTCACCCCCGTGCCTGGTGTCTCGCCGGTGTTCACCGTCCCGATGAACGGCACCGGCCGAACGTGGCAGACCGCCTTGCCTGCTCTGGCGCCCGGCCGCTACCGCTTGGACTTCGAAGCGCGACTGGCCACGACCACCGACTCGGTGTTCGCCGACGCCGATGTCGTCGTCCTGGACGCGATCGAGGAAGCCGCGGCGGCCGAGTGAGTCGGCCTCAGTGGAACCGCGCGGAGAATCCCGATCTCCTGCTGCGTTACGTCGAGACCGGCACCGCCGCCACACTGCTGCGCCTGCTCCCGCCGCGCGCCGAGGGCGTTGGCGCCGGAGCGGTGGAGCGCGCCCGCGCGGTGTTCGAGGAGTTCGCGGGCGCGAGCATCCGGTACGCGGACGAGCCCGTCGGTAGCCAGGGTGGGTGGCAGGAGATCCGAGGTCCGACCGAGGTGCTCCGCACCGCGAGGCTGGCGAACTGCGTCGACCTGGCCGTCACGTTCGCGGGAGCGTGCCTGGACGCGGGCGTGCACCCACTCATCGTGGTGCTCGACCCGGTGTCGGGAGGTCCTGCCCATGCGGTCGTCGTCACCTGGGCAGCGGGCACGTGGCCCGGCCCCGGTGCCGCTCCGGACTACCGCGACTTCGCGCCGGAACCGGATGGGGACGTCGTGTGGAAACGCGGCCTCCGCCGTGCACCGGACGACTTCGGCGCCTTCCTGCCGATCGATGTCACCCAGGTCACCAGCGCCCACGCTTCGTTCGACGACGCGGTGCGCTCGGGAACCGAACTGTTGACCTCGCCGGCGTGGCGGCTGTCTATCGTGGCGGACGTTGGCCTCAAGTACGCGAAGCAAGGTGAGTTCCGCGCCGAACCACGCAAGATCACCGGCATTCACACCCACAACGAGGAGATCGCGGGCCTCCACGGCTTCCGCCTGAACCTCCTGAGCCACAACCTGCCTTTCGTCTACCCGACAGATCCGGAGGACCCTACCGAACCCCAGCGACTGCTGGAACGACTCGACGAGGACACCGGACTGCCTGGGGTCCTGCTGGTCGGCGCCGCGGGCGTGGGCAAGACGCGAACCTGCTTCGAGGTCGCCGAACTGGCCGTGCGCGCGGGCTGGGCGGTCATGCACATCGCCTCGGGAGACGCGGGGGTCACCAGCGCGGACCTGTTCGAGGCGATCGAGGCCGAGCGTGCCGAGAAGGTCCTGGTCGTGCTGGACTACCTCAACGAGTACAGCGGTCTCCACATCCCGACGCTGCAGAACCACATCCGGTCCGAGACGTCCAGGGGCCGCACGAAGGTCGCCCTGATCGCATCCTGCCGACCGGGCTGGCACAACACCACCGACGCGCCGCTCGGGCTCATCTTCGACGAGGTGGCCCTCGAGCCGGACGCCAACCGGACGGCGGCGATCCGGGACGAGATCCTCGCAGTGGTAGCGCCCCGGGCCACCGAGGAGATCGGGCTGGCACAGATGAGCGCGATCTGCGGTGCTCGACCGGTGATCGCCATGCTGATCGCCGCGGAGGCCGAGCGACTGCACGAGCAGGGGACGCTACGCGAGGCGCTGCCCCACATCCGCCCGTCAAGCCTCCTCAACTGGCTCGAACGCCGCCTGGACGAGGACAACCTGCTGCCCCCGCGTCCGAAGAACCTGTTCACCGACGACAGCTCGGTCCCCAGCCAGGCGTTGCAGGCCTGCGCGGCGATGCTGCTGGCCACTCCACTGGACGAGGCCGGCCTGCTCGCGTGCGGACAGGGCATGGCGACCAACGCGGGCCTGGTCCTGCACAGGTTGCGCTCCATGAAGTGGGTGGTGGACAGCCCCGCCGGGCTGGCGCCTGTCCACGACCTCGTGACCGACCAGCTGATCGAGAACATCCTGCTGGAACGCCCCAGCGACGTCGTCCAGCCCGAAGCCGCCGACAACGTCCTCGGCGCTTGCCTGGTCACCGGCCGTTCCGTCGGCCGCTACGCGGTCAACCTCAGCCGCATCATCCGCGACCTGCACCGGCCCAAAGCCGTCGGCCTGCGCGCACACTGCGCCACCTGGCTGGGCAGCGAGGCCGAGAGGGTGGGCGAGGTCCTGGCAGGCAGCGAGGACGCGGGCTCCTACGCGATCGGAGCGGTCCTGGACAACCCGGCGTGGTCCACCGTCGCGTTCGCCGAATGGCACCACGTCGTCGATCCATGGCTGCAGCGGTACACGGATTCGATCTCCGCCCGGCACCTGCTGTACAAAGGCCTCCGCTCCGAGCCCGGGAAGGCCGACGAGCGACTGGTTCCCGCTGCCCTGACCTGGCTCACCCAGCACGGCACCACCCCCGCCGCGGGATTTGTCCTCGCCCCGCTTCTTGGACGCGACTCCGACGACGACACTGCAACTGCCGCCGTCACCACCGCACTCACCTGGCTCATCGACCACGGCACCACCGCCGAAGCCCAATTTGTCCTCAACCCCCTTCTTGGACGCGACCTCGACGACGACACTGCAACTGCCGCCGTCACCACCGCACTCACCTGGCTCATCGACCACGGCACCACCGCCGAAGCCCAATTTGTCCTCAACCCCCTTCTTGGACGCGACCTCGACGACGACACTGCAACTACCGCCGTCACCACCGCACTCACCTGGCTCACCCACCACGGCACCACCCCAGACGCCGAATTCGTCCTCGGACGCCTGCTCACTCTGCGGCTGGATGACACGCACCGCCGCGGGGTCGTTCAGCGGTCATTAACCTGGATCGAGATTAACGGGGTCGGTTCGGACCTCGTGTCGAAGTTCGTCAGCAGACAGCGAGAAACCACCGAACCCGTCGCTGTCAAATTCATCGAGTGGGCGACAGCGAACCCCGGCAACGAAGACGTTGCCTGGCGTCTTTGGCCCGTCGCGAGAGATCTGGTCAATTGGCCAGAACTCACCGCCCCGCTGCTGTCAGCCGTCGAACGGGTCGTCTGGGCCTTGCCTGCGCACGCGACGGCTATTAACTCGAGGGCCCAGGTCGACAACCTTATGTTGAACCTCTGCAGAGCACCCACACTGCAGAACGGAATTTCCGGTGCCAGACTCGATGACCTGCTGCGTTTGTGGCTCTCCAGACCGGAAAGCCTGAATCCGCACGATCTGCCGGACTTCCATCTTCTCAGCCTCGTATCCCGCGTCACCGGCTTGTTCGTCCTCCCCAGGGCAACGCCGAGCGAACCCGGTGCGCTACTCGACCGGCTGGAAGCGTGGGTCCACCAGTGGAAGTCGGGCGAAGACAAACGGGACATGGCGCTCGATCTCATCGGACGCGCCAGGAAGTTCATCGCCCTCGAGCCCGCTTGACATCGAGCTGTCAGAGCCGTGCGGGCGGCGAAGACCACGAACTGCAGGTAGAGCGGCCCGGTCGCGGCCAGCGCGCCGACCAGCAGCGGTGGCGGCCCGGCCGGCGGCGTTGGCCGTGCCGACCCCGGTGGCGCGCAGCCGAACTTGGTGGAGGTCGAGCGTGAACGGGATGATGCCGTGAAGCCGTCTTCCTGGCAGCAGGACAGTGGGCAGCCGCCCACCGCCAGGAGCAGGGTCCCGGGCAAGATGCCGAACTACAGCAGCGCCCGCCGCCGCCGACAGCACGATCACCGGTCGCGTGCCGAACCGGCCGACCAGCGGGAGCATCACCGCTCGGCCGGCGATCGCCGCGAGGTAAACCCCCACCATGTACAGCAGCACGTCTCCCTACAGCATGCCGGCGAGCATGAGCAGCGTCGGCAGCCGCAGGATGATGCCGAAGTACGAGAAGCTCCACGCGAACCACTGCCAGCACGGTCGCCAGCAGGTGCGTGCCCCACGACAACCGCCGCTTCGGGCCGCTGGACGGCTACGAGGTGATCACCTGGCACTCGTTGACCACCCGAGCGAACACGCTCAGGGTCGCGAGCTGCTCCAACGCGATCTGCTCGTTCAACTCCGCGTTTTGATGCGAGGCCGGGTTACGGATGAGCGACACGCAGGCCAGACCGAGTTGCAGCGCTCCCCGCTGCCGACTCTGCGCGGTCTCGGTGGTCGGATCGCCCTGGACCCGCAGCCGCGGCTTGCCCGGCGCCGGGGTGGACTCGCTGAAGGTGTCCTGGACCAGCTTGATGTCGAACACGTCGCGCCGCTGCACCTTGTCCTGGATCTTTGCGTTGATCGCAGTCCAGGCGGTCTGCACGGCCTGTCGGTGGTGGTGCGTTTCCCACAGCGTTCGGGCCGAGTCCCACACCCACGGGTGTAGCCTATCCACGAGCATTACTGGCGACTCTGGCATCAATCGACTGGCTACCTCTTCTCGATCAGCCAGCACACCCAGGCCCCGCTCCGCCTGACCCATAGCTTCAAATTCAGGAGCGAAGCCCTCGTCTACCTCGAACTTGGCGAGTTCAGGATCAAGAGACTTCAAGATCTGTTTGACCGCGTACTCCCGTCGCCGCAGTTCAGCCAGGAACGAGAAGTCGTCGCGCCTGCTGGCCTCGACGGATTGCTTGGCGACAGCAATGAACTCCTCGAGCTTCTGCCGCATCCACGGAACATCCATGGCGGCACAGCCTACGGCCAGCGAGGCACCGCCTTCCGGCGCGCCTGCTTGCTTGGTCCATCGCGCTGGGGTCCCCGGACGGCGTCGCCGGACAGCCGGCAATGCGGCCGGGTAGGCGGTCGTGGACCGTGGTCCTTCACAGGTGGGGGCGTCTGGCGCCTTCGCTGGGCAGCTCGAAATACCAGGCGAAGACAGGATGCTATTCACCCCGCCCTGCGCCGCGATCTGCGCGTTACCCGAGCATCGCCGGACTCCGGCCTCCAGGTCGTAGCGGGCGTATCCGTTGCGTCTCATCGATCAATCTTTGGATGAAGGAGAAGGAGAAAATCGGGAGAGTTCACTATGCCGTTAGTGGGGTAAACTGCATTCAACGGTTCTGAACTGACCTGGTTTACGCAGGGGGTTCTCTATTTCTGCAGGTCAGCGAATTGTGGCGCCCGGTCAAGTGCGCCAGTCATCAGGCCTACCGGCCGAGTTCCTGAACTCGCATGCGCACGTTCGGCGCCGCCGGGCAGCGGTGGCAACACACCTGGACCACTGGCAGTCACCTCGGTCACCCGCGCCCCGTCAGCCGCAGGTCATGTCTCCGTCACCTATGCCAACGGAACCGCGCTCGCTGCGGTGGGCAGGGACGACGCCGGTCGGATCACCTCAGAGACATGGCGGACCAGCGACGGCCGGGAGACCGTCTCAACGGTGACCCGGACGCGATCCGGCACCATCGTCGACGAGTCACTCGGCGGCGTGGACCCACGACCTAACGGAGCGAACTACACCTACGACAGCGGAGGGAACCTGGTAGAGGCCTGGGTACCCGGTCACCATTACACCTACGACTTCACCTCGTCCGCACCGCCGACCTGCCCGACAGGATCACAGGCCAACGCTGGCGCCAACACGAACCGGGTACGGCTGGTCGACCAGACCGCGAGCAGCACGACCGAGTCCGGCTACTGCTACGACGCCGCCGACCGCCTCCTCGCCACCACCGGCGCCAACCCGGTGACCAACGTCGCCTACAACAGCCACGGCGCGACCACGGGCTACACACGGGGGAGTGCCGTGACAACCCTCACCTGGGACGGCGCAGACCGCAACACATCACTCCGCACCACCGGACCAGATCCAGCTGCCGTGTCCTACACGCGTGACGCCACCGACCGCATCACGCGTCGCCAGGCGACCCAGGGCGACACCACGACCGACATCCTGTACAGCTACACCGGCAGCGGCGACAGCGCCGACATCGCCCTCGCACCCGACAAGAGAGTGCTCACCAGGAGCATCTCGCTACCAGGTTGAGGTTCCCCCCGGACGGTGGACAGGGGGCTAAGCAGCTTTCGCTGTAGCGGCCAGGGACCGCTCGTAGCAAACTGGACTGAGCATTCCAATAGAGGAGTGCCGACGCTTATTGTTGTACCACGCGATCCATTTGTCAATCGCGGCGCCGAGTTCTGCTTTGGTGGCGTAGGAATGCCGGTAGTAGTGCTCGTGTTTGAACGAGGACCAGAACGATTCCGCAGGACTGTTGTCCCAGCATATTCCCGTGTCACCCATGGATCGTTTCAAGTCGTGTGCGGCGCAGGATTTCATTGTCAGTGTCGCGGTGAACTCGCCGCCGCGATCGGAATGTAGCACGGTGCCGGCGACGTTACGGCCACGACAGGTCGCCGCGGCGTCGATGGCTTGGCAGACCATGTCCGCGCCGATGTGGTCGTCGACTACGTATCCCAGCACGCGGCGGGAATGCCCATCGCGGATCGCACACAGGTACATGTCGCCTTCGCCGCAGGTGAGGTAGGTGATGTCGGTCAGCCAGACCGCATCGATCCGCCCTCGGTCAAAGTGTCGCCGCACCAGGTCCGGCGGGAACGATGCTGTCGGATCGGTGACCGTGGTGCGGACTTTGAAGGTGCGGGGACTGATGCCTTCGATTCCGATTCCAGCCATGATCGCGGCAATGGTTTTCTCGTTCACCGTCTCGCCGCGATCTCGCAGTTCGCTGGTGATCCTCGGGGACCCGTACGTGCCGTCCGAGTCGGCGTGCGCGTCCAGAACCTTCACCGTCAGATCGGCGCGACGCTGCCGGCGCGGCGTCAGTTCCGTTGCCACTGCACGTTTCTTCCACGCGTAGTAGCCAGACGTGGACACCTCCAGCAGTCGTGCCATGCGGTTGATGCTGAACAGTTCGGTTGTGTTTCGGATGCTGGCCGTGGTGGCGTCGGGGGCGGATGGGGCGCACTTCGCCATCAGTTCGAACCGTTCCGGTTGTTCTGCATTGCGGCAAAGTACGCCGAGGCTTTTTTCAGGAACGCGATATCCCGGTCCTGATCAGCGACCCGCTTCCGCAACGCGTGCAATTCGACCCGATCCGACACCGACAACGGCTCGTCTCCAGTCGCCGCTGCCGCACCCACTCGACGACGTTCGTCTTTGACCCAGACACTCAACATCCCCGGGTCAATTCCCAGCTCGCGAGCGACCTCGGAAATCGTACGACCGGTATCGATCACACGATGCGACGCCTCAACCTTGTACTCGGCCGCGTAGGACCGACGCTTCCGGGCAGACATAACGGACATCCTTCCAGCAGGGCAACGCCCTGCTAACTCGGTGTCCACTCTTCGGGGGGAACCTCA
>NZ_JBJMIE010000065.1:0-11942 GCF_045807065.1 Actinophytocola sp.
ATGTCGGACAGGCCCGCGTAGCCGCTCTGGTCGTAGAACAGCGGCTCGCCGTCCTTCCACAGCGACTGGTGGCAGTGCATGCCAGAGCCGTTGTCACCGAACAGCGGCTTCGGCATGAAGGTGGCGGTCTTGCCGGCCTCCCACGCCGTGCCCTTGACGATGTACTTGAACAGCTGCAGGTCGTCGGCCGCGTGCAGCAGCGTGTTGAACTTGTAGTTGATCTCGGCCTGGCCGGCGGTGCCCACCTCGTGGTGTGCGCGCTCGACGGTGAACCCGGCGCCGATCAGGTTCAGCGTGATCTCGTCGCGCAGGTCGGCGAAGTGGTCGGTCGGCGGGACCGGGAAGTAGCCGCTCTTGTACTTGGTCTTGTAGCCGCGGTTGCCGCCCTCCTCGTCGGAGCCGGTGTTCCACCAGCCCTCGACCGAGTCGATCTCGTGGAAGGAGCCGTTCTCCGCGCTGTCGAACCGGACCGAGTCGAACACGTAGAACTCGGCCTCGGGGCCGAAGTACGCGGTGTCGGCGACACCGGACTCGGCCAGGTACTGCTCGGCCTTGCGGGCGATGTTGCGCGGGTCCCGGCTGTAGGCCTCGCGGGTGAGCGGGTCGTGCACGAAGAAGTTGAGGATGAGCGTGTTCTCGACCCGGAACGGGTCGACCCGCGCGGTGGCGAGGTCGGGCAGCAGGAGCATGTCCGACTCGTGGATCTCCTGGAACCCGCGCACGGACGAGCCGTCGAACGCGAGACCCTCATCGATCGTGCCGGCGTCGAACGACTGCACCGGTACCGTGAAGTGCTGCATGATGCCCGGCAGGTCGCAGAACCGGACGTCGATGAACTTCACCTCTTCGTCGGAGATGAACTTCAGGACCTCGTCGGAATTGTTGAACACGCTCGTAGGCTCCTTACCTCTGCTTTGCCGGGGCGCTCGCGGTCAAGCTATGAGTGTGGTGTTGCCCGACCATCACCTCAATGTTTCGCCGATGTTAACGACAGCGGGAAAACGCGAGCCGCGGTTGAGCATGCCAGCTGGATGGGCTAGAAGCACCCCGTCATACCCTGGAAGCGTGAGCAAAGTGACTGGTTCGTGGTTGTCCGGCGGGGTCGGCGGGACGGGTGACGCGGAGCAGGAGTGGCCCGGCGCGCGGCTCGGGCTGCCCAGGGAGGGCCCGGGCGCGGTCGCCGGCCGCGGTGTCCGGTTCGGTGCGCTGTTCGTCGACCTGGTGCTGATGGGGTTGGCCACCAGCCTTTTCGTCCGGCTCGACGTGCAGGACCCCGCGCAGATGCAGCATTACAACTACGTCTCGCTGCTCGTGTGGTTCGTGCTCACGGTGTTGATGGTCGGCCTGTTCGGCTTCACTCCCGGCAAGCTGCTGTTCGGCCTGCGGGTCGTCCGCCTCGACGGCAAGCCGATGGTCACCCCGCTGCGCGCGATCCCACGCACGGTGCTGATCGGGCTGATCGTGCCCGCCGCGTTCGCCGACGCCGACAACCGCGGCCTGCACGACAAGCTCGCCGGAACGGTGGTCGTCCGTACCCGTTAGGCCGCTGACCCCGTGAGATGGCCGCGTTTACGATGTTCGTCCGACGGCCGAGTTTTTTCCCGCTGCCCGGAGGAGCCGGACATGGCTGGCCACCAGCGAGGGCACGGGGTCGCGCTGGCGCTCGCCCTGCTCGGCCTCGGCACGGCGGTCGTTTCGGCCGTGCTCACCCAGGCGAGTGACGCCTGGGGTTACTCGGCGTACGACCCGGTGCCGCTGAACATCGCGGTCGCGGTGTTCTTCTCGTCGATGGGCGTGCTGGTCATCTGGCACAAGCCGGACAACGTGCTCGGCTGGATGATGCTCGGCATCGCCGCGTGGGACGGCGTCAGTCTGCTCCTGACGGTCCTGACCGGATCGTTCTCGTCGCCGGCCGCGCCCGGCGTCGGCGCGCTCATGTGGGTGCAGTCGTGGCTGTGGGCGCCACCGATCTGGGCCATCACCACTCTGCTGCCGATGATCTACCCCGACGGTCGCCTGCCGAGCCGCCGCTGGTGGTGGGCGGTCGGGCTGACCGTCGCCGGCATGGCCGTCTACTGCGTGGGGCTGGCGTTCGACGACGGCGACTTCGCCGGCCGGTACACGGTGTCGAACCCGCTCACGCGACCGTCGTTGGCGGCGCCGCTGCTGGCGGTCGGCGAGTACGTGCTGCTGTTCGCGACCGCGCTCGCGGTGGCCGGGCTGGTGGCCCGCTGGCTGCACGCGACCGGTGTCCGCCGCCGGCGGATGACGTTGCTGCTGTGCGCGTTCGCGTTCGGCGCGGTCCAGGCGGTGGTGCGCGACAGTGCCGACGGGTTGCCGCCGCTGCTCGACCGCGGGCTGGAGGTGCTGGCGTTCGTCCTGGTGCCGCTGGCGATCGCGGTCGCGGTGACCCGGGACCGGCTGTACGACCTGGACCTGGCGGTGCGGCGGGCGATCGTCGGCGTCGCCGCGGCCGGCACGCTCCTCGCCGTGTACATCGGCGGGTTCGCGGTGCTCGCGACCGCGCTGCCGTCGTCGGCGCTGGCCGGCGGGGTGGCGGGCGCGCTGCTGTTCCCGGTGGCGTCGCTGCTGATCGGATGGGTGCGGTCGGCGAGCTGGGGTCGGCGGGTGGACGTGGTGGAGTTGGCGATCGGTCTCGGCACGCGCATGCGCAACCAGCTGGACGCGACCGAGGTGCCGGCGGCGGTGTGCGAACAGGTCGTCCGGTCGCTGCGGCTGCGGATGGCCCGCCTGGACCTGGCGACCGGGGCGGGGTCGAGACGGCTGGCGCAGGTCGGGACGGTGTCCGGCGCCGAGCTGTCGACGTTCGAGCTGCGGCACCGAGGCGTCGTGGTGGGCGAGCTGACGGTCGAACCGCCGGCGGAGTACCTCGACGAGACGATGGCGCAAGCGCTTGCGTCGCTCGCGGACCAGGTCGCCCCGGTACTGGCCGCGCTGCGGTTGGACGAGGAGTTGCTGCGGTCGCGCGAGCAGGTGGTGACCGCTCGGGAGGAGGAGCGCTCCCGCCTGTCCCGCGAACTGCACGACAACGTGGGGCCGACGCTCGCGGGTACCCGCCTGCAGATCGAGTCGGTGCGCGGCGCGCTGCCCCCGGACTCGGCGGGCATCGCCCTGCTCGACCGCGCGGTGGAAAGCCTCGACGAGGCCCTGCGCACGTTGCGCCGGGTCGTCCACGGCCTGCGGCCGCCGGAACTGGACGCGCTGGGGTTGTCGGGCGCGTTGAAGGAGCTGGCGGTGTTCCTGTCGGGCCCGTCGCTGCGGGTGGAGACGACGCTGGCGCCGGACCTGGCGGTGCCGTCGAAGGGGGTGGAGGTCGCGGCGTACCGCATCGTGGCCGAGGCCCTCACCAACGTGGTCCGCCACGCGCAGGCAACCCGAGCCGAGATATCGGTCCGCCTGGACGGCAGCTGCCTGCTGGTGGAGGTGACCGACGACGGTGTGGGCGTGCCCACGGACGCCGGCAAGCACGGCATGGGCATGCGCTTCATGGCCCAACGAGCCCGCGAGATAGCCGGCGAGTTCTCCTACCGCAGCGGCGACGAGGGCACCGCGGTGCGGGCCGTGCTCCCGCTGGTCACACCAGCCGGTCGAGGTTGACCTCCACCGTGAACGGCGTCTCGGTCCTGAACACCCCGGTGGCCGTCTGGTCGTCCATGTACCCGAACTCCTCGGTCAGCCGACACGCGGTGAGCGAGATCGGCTCGTCGACGTCGATGATCCAGTAGTTCGGGATGCCGGCGTCGGCGTAGTCGTCCCGCTTGTACACGTGATCGGTCCGCTTCGAACTCGGCGAGACGATCTCCACCGCCAGCAGCACCCCGGACGCCGGAACTAATCCGCCTTCAGTTGTGAGCCGGTCACCAAGCTCCCGCTGCACCACCATGAGGTCCGGTCGACGGCTGGACCCCGGCTCGTCGACGGGTGCCAATCCAAGATCCACATCGAGTTCCTGAACCACTTCCAGGTTCGCCGGTGCCTGCTGGGTCAGCTGCACGAACAGCCTTCCCATGGCGCGGCTGTGCCTGAAGGCGGGACTTGGCGACATCAACAGACGGCCCTCGACAAGCTCGGTGTAGCCATGCTCGGTCTCACCGAGTTCGGCGTACTCCTGAATGGTCAGCAGGTGGACGGAGTCGGCGTCTAACTCAGACTCCGGCAACGGCTCTGCGGTCACAGCCTCCTCCTTCCTTCGTTGCTGACCACGCTCGCACGAGGCACCGACAATTCTGTCGCAGCTGGTCAGCGGCGGCGAATCGTGCGCTGGACGTTGCGCATCTTGGCGCCCTGCGGCATGGGGCCCTTCGGCATCTGGGTGCCGCGGGCCGCGAGGGCGGCCATCCGCTTCTCCAGGGTGTCGATCTCGGCGGGCTTGAGGTTGTTCGGGAGCTTCATGATCGTCTGCTGGAGCCTGCGCAGGGGGATCTGCTTCTCCTCGTTGCCGACGATGAAGTCGTAGATCGGGGTGTCGCCGACCACGCGGGACACCCGCTTCTTCTCCTGGGCGAGCAGCGCCTTCACCCGGTGCGGCGCGCCCTCCGCGACCAGCACCACGCCCGGGCGGCCCAGAACCCGGTGCACGGCGTCCAGCTGCGTGGTGCCCGCGACCGTCGGCGTCACGCGCCAGCGGCCCCGCATGTTCTCCAGTGCCCACGCCGCGGCGCCCGGCTGGCCGTCGGCCTTGGTGTAGACGTTCTTCTGCACCCGGCGGCCGAACAGGATCACCGCCGCGAGCAGGCCGAACGCGATGCCGACCGGCAGCAGGAACCACTCGATCCCCCAGATGAAGCCCAGCGCGAACAGCACGCCGGCCACCACGAGGAAGGCGCCCAGCATGATCGGGATGAGCGCCTTGTCCTCCTTGCGTTGCATGTTGAACGCCTGGAAGATCTGCTTCCGCTTGGCCTTGGACGCTTCCTTCCGAGCCTTCTTCGCCTCGGCGGCCGCCGCTTTGTCCACCTTCTGAGCCATAAGTACAGGATACGGGGGCACGTCCAGCGCCCGTCGGTCGCGCCGCGGACTTCGCTCGTGTCCATCGCACGGATCCGCGACCCCATCTGTCAGGATGGTCCGCCATGGGTGCCTCAGCGATCTCTGCCTCGGACGTCGCGGGCATTCCGGACACAGCCGGCCTCGACCCCGAGCAGCTGACGGCCATCCAGGCGCCCCGCGGGCCGGTCTGCGTCCTGGCCGGCGCCGGCACCGGCAAGACCCGCACGATCGTGCACCGCATCGCGCACCTCATCCACTCGGGACACGTCGCCGCCGGGCAGGTGCTCGCGGTGACCTTCACGTCCCGGGCCGCCGGTGAGATGCGTACCCGCCTGCGTGCCCTGGGGATCCACGGCGCCCAGGCCCGCACCTTCCACGCCGCCGCGCTGCGCCAGCTGCGTTACTTCTGGCCCCAGGTCGTCGGCGGCCAGCAGTGGGACCTGCTGGAAGGCAAGCTGCGGCTGGTCGGCCAGGCCGCGCACAAGGCGGGCGCCGGCACCGAGACCGAGGTGCTGCGTGACCTCGCCGCCGAGATCGAGTGGGCCAAGGCGTCGCTGGTCAGCCCGGACGACTACGCCGCCGAGGTCGCCCGCCTGCGCCGCCAGCCGCCCGTGCCGGCCGAGCAGGTCGCGTCCGTGTACCGGTGGTACGAGTCGATCAAGACCCGCGTCAACCAGCTCGACTTCGACGACCTGCTCCTGCACACCGCCGCCGCGCTCGAGGAGCATCCGCTGGTCGCCGAGGAGTTCCGCGACCGCTACCGCTGCTTCGTGGTCGACGAGTACCAGGACGTCACGCCGCTGCAGGAGCGCGTGCTCGACGCGTGGCTGGGCGAGCGCGACGACCTGACCGTCGTCGGCGACGCCAACCAGACGATCTACTCGTTCGCGGGCGCGTCCGCGAAGCCGCTGCTGAACTTCGCGCGCCGCTTCCCCAACGCGACGGTCGTCCGGCTGGAACGGGACTACCGGTCCACCCCGGAGGTCGTGTCATTCGCCAACCGGGTGATCGGCGCCGCGCGGGACCGGCCGGCCGGGTCGCGGCTGCGGCTGGTCGGCCAGCGCACGCCGGGGCCCGACCCGGTGTTCGCCGAGCACGAGGACGAGGCCGCCGAGGCCGCGGCGGTCGCGCGGAGGATCTCCGAGCTGCTCGACGCCGGCACCCCCGCGAGCGAGATCGCCGTCCTCTACCGGGTGAACGCCCAGTCGGAGGCCTACGAGCAGGCGCTGTCCGAACTGGACATCCCGTACCTGGTGCGTGGCGGGGAGCGGTTCTTCGCCCGCACCGAGGTCCGGCAGGCCATGGTCGCGCTGCGCACCGCGAGCAGCCGGCAGCCGTCCGGCGAGCTGCCGAAGCTGGTCCGCGAGGTGCTGGCGCCGCTCGGCCTCACCGAGGAGCCACCGCCCGGCGGCTCCGCCCGCGAGCGGTGGGAGTCGCTGCTGGCGCTGGTCGAGCTGGCCGAGGAGCTGGCGTCGACGGTCGAGGGCGCCGACCTCCAGCAGTACGTCGTCGAGCTGGACATGCGGGCGCGGGCGCAGCACCCGCCGACCGTCGAGGGCGTGACACTCGCGTCGCTGCACGCGGCGAAGGGCCTGGAGTGGGACGCGGTGTTCCTCGTCGGCCTGGTCGAGGGCACGATGCCGATCCTGCACGCCGACGGCAACGACGCGGCGATCGAGGAGGAGCGGCGGCTGCTGTACGTCGGCGTCACCAGGGCGCGGCAGTTCCTGTCGCTGTCGTGGGCGATCGCGCGTTCGGAGAGCAACCGCCGGCCGCGGCGGCGCAGCCGGTTCCTCTACGGGCTGATCCCGGAGGACCACCCGACCTCGCGGCTCACCCGCGCCCGCCAGCAGCGCGGTGTCGAACCCACGCGCTGCCGCGTGTGCGACGCCCAGCTCGTCGGGGCGGTCGCGACGAAGCTCGGGCGCTGCACGTCGTGCCCCGCGGACGTCGACGAGGAGCTCCTGGCGCGGCTGAGGGACTGGCGGGCCAAGCGCGCGCGGATGCTGAAAGTGCCTGCGTACGTGGTGTTCACCGACGCCACGCTGACCGCGATCGCCGAGCAGCGGCCGACCGACACGGCGGCGCTGGTGTCGATCGCCGGCATCGGGGCGAGCAAGCTGGAGAAGTTCGGCTCCGAGGTGCTCGCGCTGCTCGCCGGGGCTGCCCCGACGGGTGACGAGTAACAGATTTGTGGGAAGTCTTGAAAAACCGGTTGCACGGACCTGAGCGGGCCTAATAGCCTTCAGTAGCCGGGCCGGGAGGCCCGAAGGTTCTGAGGGACAG
The DNA here is from genome assembly GCF_045807065.1 of Actinophytocola sp. Taxonomy (GTDB): domain Bacteria; phylum Actinomycetota; class Actinomycetes; order Mycobacteriales; family Pseudonocardiaceae; genus Actinophytocola. The sequence continues at coordinate 7,297 of NZ_JBJMIE010000065.1, forward strand.
TCTCGAGGGATCGAGCACAGTGGGGAGGTGGCCATCGTGAGGAACTTGACTCTGATCAAGTGCGCCCCGGGCTACCCCATGACCACGTCGCTCATGCCCGCGTTCCAGGGGACCAGTGTGTCCGGCGCCGTCCTCGGTAACGGTGGCGCGGTCGTCGAGCGCAAGCGATTCCGTACGGAACTGACGGTTGTCCGCGTGCACGCCCAGGCCATCGATTACCCGTCCATTGCGTCCGCTCCACCTCACGAGCGAAGGTCTTGACCGACAGGTCGAGACCCAAGGCTCACGAAGGCCGCGGACCCGGAAACGGATCCGCGGCCTTCGTGTTTTTTCAGGTAACCGCGACGAGAGAAGAACACCTACCAAGGAGTAACCCGTAATGAGTACCGCGACTGTCCCACTCTCGGGTGGGGCACCTCCGGATCTGCTCGGCGTCAGCGAGCTGTTCGACGTCGCCCAGTCGGCCGGCCTCGACCTGCCGTGCCGCTCGGGCGACAACCCCGACCTGTGGTTCGCCGACACCCCGGCCGACCTCGAGCAGGCCAAGGGGCTGTGCGTGGACTGCCCGGTCCGCGCGGAGTGCCTGGCCGGCGCGCTGGCACGGCAGGAGCCGTGGGGCGTGTGGGGTGGCGAGATCTTCGAGCGCGGGGTCGTGATCGCCCGCAAGCGGCCGCGTGGCCGCCCGCGCAAGGAGGATGTCGCCCGGGAGGCCGCCGAGCGCGCGGCCCGTGACCAGGAGGCGGCGGCATGAACCCGCAGCGAGTCGACCAGCCGACCAACCATCTGGACCTGCTAGTTCCGAGGGGAACCAAAACAATGTTGCTCTATGAAAATCTAGCCAGAGAACGAATGCGCCAGGCGGAGCAGGACGCTGCCGAGCAGCGCCTGGTCCGCCGGTTGAACGCAGCCAGGCGCTGGGAAAGGCTTTCGGCATGGGCGGCCAGGCGCGCCAAGCGCGCGGAGGACCTGCTCTAGTTCAACCAGCACGGCCGTGAATGACCCCGCCCGCCCCCGGCACCCGCCGGGGGCGGGCGCTCGCTTGTGGCGATTTCCCGGCACGGAACGCGCCGGAAACATTCCTGTCACCGCCGCCGCCGGCATCCGCCGTAACGTGTCGGGTTGGTCGAAGCCCGAGGGTTGCTCCGAACGGGGCGGGGATGACGCGAGACGACAGCGCTCGAGACGTGACGACAACCGCCGGCCACCGGCGCACCGGAAGACGACGAGCCACCACCGGCGTGGGACGCACCGGCGCCAGGTTCCCTTCGGCACACGTACTGGACGAAGCCGCCCCGCACGCCGAGCATCTCGCGCCACGCCCGGACCGGCCCGTCCCGACCGATCACCGAACCGCCGCCCGACCCCCACTACCCGGACACGACCTCGCCCAGGTGCAGGGCCTCACCCCCGAGCGGCCCTCCGGCCACGTGCGAGGGCTCACCCACCCTCCAGAGCAGACGGTGAGCCCAGCTCGGCCCTCGGCCACCGCTGAGGAGTCCCACGAGGACGCCGACGGCCCCATCGGTGCGCGGTTCGGCCCGTACTCCGGGCACAAACCCAAGCACACCAAGGAAAACGACGCCGGCAGCACGCCAGCCGCCGTCGACGAGCAGCCGCAGCCCGGGGAACCCACACCGCGGCAGTCCGCCGAACGCACCGTCCAGCTGGTCAACCCCTGGGCAGGGGCACTGGTCCGCCCCTACGCACACACCGGCGGACGCACGCGGTCCAGCCACGCCCTCGCGCTGGAGGCGCTGGTGTCGACCAACGCCCACGCCGCCGCCACGTTCGACGAGGTACTCACGACCCACCACCGACGCATGATCGTCGACATGTGTCTGCACCCGCGATCGGTCGCCGAGATCGCCGCGCTGCTGTCCGTGCCACTCGGCGTCGCCCGCGTACTCCTCGGCGACCTCGCCACCGCCGGCCTGGTCGTCGTACACCCAACCCCCGGCTCCACCGGCGACGGCGCACCCGACCTCGACTTCATCCGCCGCGTACTAGTGGGCCTACGCAACCTCTGACGGCACCGGGCCCTGACATCCGCCCCGGCCAACCTCCGCGTGCCGGCCGGCGTTCGAGTGCTGGCCAACTCCCTACCTGGCGGCTTCAGGTGAGGGGCTCGTCAACGCCGATGGTGCATCCGGGCTGAGCAGGGGCTAACTCGCCGAGCGGTTGAAGGCGGCCAGCGCGTGGAAGGCCTGCTTCGGCTCCCACGGCATGTCCGGATACGTGGTGCCATGACGGCCAGGACGCAATGACCGCACGATGGACAGGGCTGTGGCGTCAATGTCGTGCCGGGGGTTCTCGTCGTAGGGTGCCAGCGGGAAGCTGAAGCTCATCACGAATGCGCCGGCCACGCCACGGCGGTCGAGATCGCTCAGTTGGTCGATGAGCATGCGGGCCTGCGCCGCCTCGTCGCGCGGATGGATCGCCCGTACCCGCGGCCTGATGTACCTGCTGGCACCGGGCAGCCGGAAACACGCGAAACTCAGCGGTGTCACATTGAGGGTGCTGAGGAACTCCGGGTTGTCGGCGTCGTGGGAGGCGGCGAACCCGAGTTCGGTGACCGCGACCGGCTTTCCCGTCGCGAGGAGCCGGTCGAGGACGAACGCGTAGCCACGTTCGGTGACCGGGTTGCGGTAGTGGTTGACGCTGACGATGTCGAACAGCGTCCAGTCGGGGTCCTCGAACGGCAGCGCACAGTAGGTGAGCGGACCATGGTACGAGCGGCGTACCACCGTCGCCGCGTCAGCGAGGAACGCCCGCAAGGGCGGCGTGTGTCGCCGTTCCCGCAGTATCGATCTCAACTGCGGCACGTGGGTCCGGCGGTGGTGAGTGCGTCCCGGCACGATGCCGCGCATGAAGAACGTCAACTCGTTGCCGAGCGAGAGCGTCACCCGGTCCGGCGCCTGCCGGCGCAGCCGCTCGGCCACCGGCGCGGCCGCCTCCAGGTAGTCCAGTGTGCGGGGCGGTGTGGCGTTCCACAGTTCTGGGCAGAGCCACACGTCAAGGCCGAGGTCGAGAGCACAGGCACCGGCGAAGGCCAGCCGCCGCGGATCCCGTGCGCACAGGCGCACGGCCGTGGCGCGCAGATCCCCGCTGATGATCTCCAACTCCCGCCGCACCAGCTCAGGCGCGTAGTCGGGTCGCCAGTTGGCCGACCACGCCCCCATCGCCCGACCCACGTCGTAGAGCACACCGGACCAGCGCATGGAACCTCCCGGATCATATCTCTACCGATACATCGGCGACGATATATCATGGCGACGTGGACGCACACGACCTGTTTCGGCTCGGCCGCCATCTCACCCGCATCGCGGAAGAAGCGATGCGCTCCGACGGCGCGCCGAAAACTCCACCCGGCGTCCGGCTGATACTGACCGACATCCGCGACAACCCGGGGAGCGCGATCGGCGAAATCGCTGCCCGGACCGGACTTCCGCAGAGCTACGCCTCCGAGTCGGTCGCCCGCCTGCGCGACCAGGGCGCGCTCGAGACATGGAACGACCCGGACGACCGGCGGCGGACCCGCGTACGCATCGCAGCCGACGTTCCCCGCGCCGTGGCCCGCGCCGGAGCGGTGCGCATCGACGAAGCGCTGCTCGCCGCGGCGGGGACCGGCGACCCGACCGCCGACCGGGCCCTGATCGAACAGTTGGCGGCGCTTGCCGCCAGGCTCAACACCAGATGATCCCCGGTCGGCCCTGCAAGGTCATGTGTAACTGTCCCCGTCGGTGAGCCTCCAGCACCGAGTCGAGATCCGGATCTGATCCATCGCGGCACCGGACTCCCCGCGCGAGGGACTCGGCATCGATCCGCTCCTCGAGCCGCGTCAGGTCCTCCCCGGTCAGCTCCCGCCGGCCGGCGACACGCTCGTTCGCCCGGCGACGGCGCTCCGAGGAGGTCGCCGAGACGTTACATCGCGATCGCCACGCGATGACGGATGCCACGACCTACGGACAACAGACCGGCCAGAGCCAGGAAGTCCACATGGACTACGCGCCGTGTTCGACCCGCTTCGAGGACTTCGCCGGCGACTCCACTGTCGCGCGCAGGCCCGTGGTGGCCATCTCCTCGTTCCAGCAGTCGCCGGCCTGCCGGCTCAACGCGAGCCCCTCGGTGAAGAGCTCGGCCGCGCGCTCGCGGTGGCCTAACGCGAGGTGGACCCGCCCGAGACCGACATTGGCGACGGCGGCTGACCGGTGGTCACCGGTGGCCGCCGTCAGGCCGATCGCCCGGGTGAAGTGGCGGTGGGCCCGTTCGGCGCGGCCGGCATCGAGGTGGACGAACCCGAGGCCGTTGCAGGCGATGGTGTGCCCCCAGTGGTCCTTGACTCGGCGACTCAGCGTGGCCGCGGCCCGCAGATGGCGCAGCGCCTCGTCGCGGCGGCCGAGTTGGCGGCAGGCATCACCGAGCCCGGTCAGGTTCCGGTTGGCACCCCAGTCGTCGGCCAGTCCCCGGTAGAGGCCCAGCGCCTCCTCGTGATGCCACACCGCGGTGTCCGGTGCGCCGCCACGACATCGGATGAACCCCAGATGCGTCAACGTCTTGGCCTGCCCGCTCAGGTCATCGAGCCGGCGATCGATGACCAGGGCCTCGTGGTGGCGCACCAGGGCCGCCCGGTGATCGCCGGCCCACCA
>NZ_JBJMIE010000066.1:0-6173 GCF_045807065.1 Actinophytocola sp.
CCCGCGCCTCTCATGGCAGGGGCGCTCAGCCCATGATGCTCGTGCGGGCTCGCTGGACCGCGCCGCGGAGGTCCTGCTCCGCCTGGTCCACGGCACGCATGAGGTTGGCCAGGAACTCCTCGTTCTTCTGGCCGTAGGTGTCGAAGTTGGCGTTGCGGAACTGGTTGCCCTCACCGGCGTCGTCCGCCCACGCCATGTTCATCGTGCCGGTGGTGAAGGTCATCCAGTCGGTGCGGTTCTGCTGCAGGCTGTTCTGCGCGTTGAGGATGGCCTGCTTCAGGTCCCGCAGGTGTTCGAACTTGACCGAGATGGCATCGTCGGAAACCACGTTCACGCTCCCTCAGTGGCCGTTGATGGCGTTGATGATCGAGTAGGCGTCGTCGTCGGCGCCGACGCTGATGTTCAGCGCCTGGCTGGTGCCCTGGGAGATGCTGTCGGCGTCCTGGGAGTTGACCCCGAGGTAACCGCGGATCTCCTGGTGCTTCTGGTCGAACGCCACCTTCGCGCGACCGCCCCACACCGACTTCACCATGTCGGCGATGCCGGTGAGCTGCTTCTCGTAGTCCATGATCGCGCTGTGGACGTCGGACGACCGGCTGACCGCCGTGGACATCATTGACTGTTCGACGTGGATGTTGTCCAGTGCCATGGCTTCACTCCCTCACAAGGTGCACCTGTGCGAGCGCCGCGTCCGCGGCGACATGACCCGACGCTAGGTCGCGCGCGCGACCCACAAGGGCTGACCGGCACGTTCCTGCCACGGCGAGCACACGTGCCGCGGCCGCGGTCAGGATCGGACGCGAGGAAGAGGAGGTGTGCTCGTGGGGACCGTCATCGTGCGGCGCCCGTTGCGCCGGCCCGCGCCCGAGATGCCCGCGGGCGAGCTGGTGCTCGACGCGCCGCCGGAGATCCCGCCGCCGTCGGGCCGGCAGTGGCAGCAGGTGCTCATGGTCCTGCCGATGGTCCTCATGATGGGCGCGATGATCCTGCTGTTCAGCGTCGGTTTCGGCGGGAACAGCACGTTCACCACGATCCGCTTCGTCGTGTTCGGACTGTTCGGCGTCGCGATGCTGGTGATGGTGGGCGCCGCGTTCCTGCAGGGCGGCGGCCCCAGCAAGAAGGAGATGGGTTACGCGCGCAGGATGTACCTGCGTTCCCTCGCCCAGCACCGGGTCCGGGTCGGCCGCACGGCACGCCGGCAGCGCGAGGCCCTGTGGTACCTGCACCCCGACCCGAGATCGCTCTGGTCGGTCGCCGCCAGCTACCGGCTGTGGGAACGCAGGCGCGGCGACGCGGACTTCGGCGTCGCCCGCATCGGCCTCGGCGCGCAAACCCTCGCCACCGAACTGATCGCGCCGGACACCAAGCCGCTGGAACAGCTGGAACCGTTGTCGGCACTGGCGTTGCGGCGGTTCATCACCGCGTACTCCTCGGTCCCCGACCTCCCGCTGGCCATGGCGGTCAACGGGTTCAGCCGCGTCTACCTCCGCGGCGGCGACCGCGTGGACGGCCTGGTGCGCGCCATGATCTGCCAGTTGGCCACCCTGCAGTCCCCGGACGACCTCCGCATCGCCGTGTGCGTGGGCCCGCAACGGCGCGGCGAGTGGGAATGGCTCAAGTGGCTCCCGCACGCCCTGCACCCGGAACGCACCGACGCGCTCGGCCCGGTCCGCCTGGTCGCGCCGACCATCACCATGCTCGAGGCGGTCCTCGAGGACCTGCTCGGCGACCGGCCGCGGTTCGACCCCGAGGACGGCGTGACCCGGGTCGCCGGCCCGCACCTGGTGGTGGTGCTCGACGGCGGCGAGACCGCCGGCTCCGACCACCTGGTGGCCGGCAACGGCATCGAGGGCGTCACGGTCATCGACCTCACGTCCCCGCCGCCGCGTGCCCCCGACCGGTCCGCGGTCGTGCTGCACGTGGCCGCCGACGGCACGCTCACCAGCGCCACCGCCGACGGCGAGGTCGACCTGGGGCGAGCCGACTCCCTGCCCGTGGCGAACGCGGAGGGACTGGCCCGCCAGCTCGCGCCGCTGCGCCTCACCGAGGGCGCCCGCGGCGAGCAGCCGCTGAGCTCCGAGCTGGGCCTGGAAGAGCTCCTCGACCTCGGCGACCCGTACGCGTTCGACCCGCACGAGACGTGGGTGCCGCGCCCGAACCGCGACCGCCTGCGAGTGCGGTTCGGCATCCGCCCGGACGGCAGCCCGATCGAGCTGGACCTCAAGGAGTCCGCGCAGGACGGCATGGGCCCGCACGGCCTGCTCATCGGCGCCACCGGCTCCGGCAAGTCGGAGCTGCTGCGCACGCTCGTCCTCGCGCTCGCCATCACCCACCCGCCGAACTCCCTGAACTTCGCGCTCATCGACTTCAAGGGCGGCGCCACCTTCACGCGGCTCGACCGCCTGCCGCACACCAGCGCCGTGATCACCAACCTGGTCGACGAGCTGCCGCTGGTCGACCGCATGGCCGACGCGATCAACGGCGAGCTGATCCGCCGCCAGGAACTGTTGCGGGCGGCGGGGAACTTCGCCTCGCTGCGGGACTACGAGAAGGCCCGCGCGGCCGGCGCCCCGCTGCCCGAGGTGCCGACGCTGTTCGTGGTCGTCGACGAGTTCTCCGAACTGCTCTCCGCCCGCCCGGACTTCATCGACAACTTCGTCCAGATCGGGCGCGTGGGCCGGTCGCTCGGCGTCCACCTCCTCCTTGCCTCGCAACGACTCGAGGAGGGACGCCTGCGCGGCCTGGACACCCACCTCTCCTACCGGATCGGCCTGCGCACGTTCTCCGACATGGACTCCCGCACGGTGCTCGGCGTGTCCGACGCGTTCTCCCTGCCCCGCGCTCCCGGGCACGGCTTCCTGCGCTACGGCGACGAGCCGATGGCGCGGTTCCGCTCGGCGTACGTGTCCGGCGTGCACCGCCCGGACCAGCCGGCCGGCGCCCGGTCGAGCGGCCCGGAACCGCTGGGGCTCAACGTCTACTCCACCACCTACGTCGCACCGGCGCTGGAGGACGAGGCCGAGGAGGCCGCCCGGGACGCCGTCGAGGACGACGCGATCGGGGACAGCCTGCTGGACATCCTCGTCGACCGGATCGCCGGCAACGGCGTGCCCGCGCACCAGGTGTGGCTGCCGCCGCTGGACGTGCCGCCGACCCTGGACCAGCTCCTCCGTGGTCTCGTCCACGACCCGGCGCGCGGGCTGCGCGCGGCGGACGCCGAGCACAACGGCGCACTGCACGCCGTGCTCGGCGTCGTCGACCGGCCGCTGGACCAGCGCCGCGACCCGCTCGTGCTCGACCTGTCCGGCCCGGCCGGGCACGGCGTGGTGTGCGGTGGCCCGCAGTCGGGCAAGAGCACCGCGCTCCGGTCGGTGATCACGAGCCTCGCGCTCACCAACACCCCGCGCGAGGTGCAGTTCTACTGCCTCGACTTCGGCGGCGGCTCGCTCGCCTCGCTGCGCGACCTGCCGCACGTCGGCGGCGTGGCCGGCCGGCAGAACACCGGCGCCGTGCGCCGCACGGTCGCCGAGGTGGCCACCGTCCTCGCCGACCGCGAGCGCCGCTTCGCCGAGCTGGACGTCGACGGCATGCCCACCTACCGCGCGCTGCGGGCCGAGGGCCGGGTCGAGGACCAGCACGGCGACGTGTTCCTGGTCGTCGACGGCTGGCTGACGCTGCGCAAGGAGTTCGAGGACCAGGAGGAGATCATCACGAGCATCGCCCAGCGCGGCCTCGCGTACGGCGTGCACCTGCTCGTGGCCGTCGCCCGCTGGTTCGACCTGCGCCCGCAGGTCCGCGACCTGCTCGGCAGCCGCGTCGAGCTGCGCCTGGGCGACCCGATCGACACGATGATCGACCGGACGGCCGCCCTGCGGGTGCCCGAGAACGCGCCGGGCCGCGGCCTCGGCCCGTCCAAGCACCAGGTCCTGACCGCCCTGCCGCGCGTCGACGGCCGCGACACCGTCGAGGACCTGGCCGCCGGGGTCGCCAACCTGGTGGCGGCGGTTCGGCAGGCGTGGCCGGGCGACCCCGCACCCGCGGTCCGGATGCTGCCCGGCCGACTGCCGTACGTGACGCTGCCGGCCGACGACCCCGCGACGCTCCAGCTGTCGATCGGCATCGCCGAGTCGGACCTGCGGGCCGTGCGGCTCGACCTCGGCGCGGACGCGCACGTGCTGGCGCTGGGCGACGCGGAGTCCGGCAAGACGACGTTCATCCGCGCGCTGGCCAGCAGGATCGTGGACACGTACACCCCGGCCCAGGCCAGGATCCTGCTGGTCGACCACCGCAGGAGCCTGCTCGGCGAGATCCCGCCGGACTACCTGCTCGGCTACGGCACCGACGCCGCGGCGACGACCAAGCTGGTCAACGTCGTCGCCCAGGGCGTGCGCGGCCGGCTCCCCGGTCCGGACGTGACGCCGGAGCAGCTGCGCAGGCGGAACTGGTGGAGCGGGCCCGAGCTGTTCGTCCTGGTCGACGACTACGACCTGGTCGTCACCCCGGGGTCCAACCCGCTCGCGCCGCTCACGGAGTTCCTGGCGCAGGGCCGCGACATCGGCCTGCACGTGGTCGTGACCCGGCGGGCCGGCGGCGCGGGGCGGGCGCTGTTCGAGCAGTTCCTCACCCGCATGCGCGACGTCGGCGCGATCGGCCTGCTGCTGTCCGGCGACAAGGCCGAGGGCCAGCTGATCGGCGGCCAGAAGGCCGAGGAGCTGCCGCCGGGCCGGGCGAAGCTCGTCACCCGCCGCGGCGAGCCGCGGCTCGTGCAGCTCGCGTGGCTACCACCGACCGAGTGAAGTCGACCAGCAAGGAGGGAACCGATGGCAGACGAAGTACCGGACGAGATCGCCGCCTTACCAGGATCACTGGGTGAGGTGACCCTGGTCGGGCCGGGTAAGGCCCTGTACAAGTTCGACGGCACCGCGAAGCTCGCGGCCGGCATGCCGGAGGGCAAGACCTACGCCGGCAAGGACGAGACGGCGTCGAAGCACCTGGCGACCTTCGTGCAGAACACGTCCACCGGGTTCGACGCGTACAGCAACACCGCGCGGAACGCCGGTCACGACTACCTCGCCTCGGACGAGACCGCCGCAGGCGGCCTCAGGAGTGTCGGCACGATCACCCACCAAGCCGTCTAGGGGACGAGATGCCCAACTACACCGCGATGTCCCTCGACGAGCAGATCCCGCTCCTCGAGCAGGAGAACCAGAACCAGAGCCTGCGCCAGGCCAAGAGCCAGATGTGGAAACTGGCGGTCTACGAGCTCACCGACGCCGACACGGAGCTCGGCAAGCAGACCGACAAGCTCGAGACGGACTGGACGGACGTGGCCGGCGACAACTTCGTCGCCAAGGCGCGCGACACCCAGCGCGTGCTCAAGCAGTGGACGCAGAACATCTCGTCGGCCAACCCGGGTGAGAAGCTCGACCGCATCAACGAGCTGGTCCCGCAGGCGCTCACCCTGGCGAAGGCGAACCAGGACGCGTTCAACAAGTACATGGCGATCTCCGGGCAGCTGGCGCTGAACGCGGGCTACTCGAAGGAGCAGCTGGAGGCGCCGTTCCGGGAGCCGAGCGGCAAGCTGATGGACCAGATCGCCGCCCTGTACGAGGACGCGGGCGACGCGGTGACGAAGGCGGGCTCGGGTCCGAACTACCGCGGGGTGTCCGACAACCCGCAGCAGGGCGGCGGTGGCCCGAGCCCGTCCGTCAGCGGCGGTGGTGGCGGTGGCGGTGGGGCCCCGACCGGGGCGGTCAGCGCTTCCCCCGGTGGCGGTGCCCCCACCGGTGAGGTCACCGATCCCCTGGCCGGCGCCGCGCCGGCGGCGGGTGCCGACGGGCTGACCGGCCAGGATGCCGCGGCACAACCCGATCCGGCCCTGACGAGCCCGCTCGGCGCCGACGGCGGTGTCGGTGGGGGCGGCGGAGGCGGTGCCGTCGATCTCCCCACCGGCGCCCACGCCGTCGCCGGTCCCGGCCAGGACCCGTCGCAGGCCGGTGGCCTCGGCACCGCGCCGACACCGAGTGTCTCCAACCCGATCGGCGCCGGTGGCGGCACCGGCACCGGCGCGGGTGGCCTGCCGACCGGCGGGTCGCCCATCCCGTCTCTCAACGGCGGCCTCGGCGGCACCGGTACCGGCGCCACCGGTTCCCGGCTGGGTGGCGGCACCGGCG
>NZ_JBJMIE010000067.1:0-19257 GCF_045807065.1 Actinophytocola sp.
ACCAACGCCAGCGTCGACATCAACTGGTACATCGCCCGCGCACAGGAGGCGGAGGCGGCGAAGTTCGACCTGGTGTTCATTGTGGACAGTCAGTTCATCACCGAGAACTCGCCCAACCACTACCTGAGCCGCCTCGAACCGCTGACCCTGCTCTCCGCCGTCGCCGTCCACACCGGACACGTAGGCCTCGTCGGCACCCTGACGACGTCCTACAACGAGCCGTTCAACGTCGCCCGCCGCCTCTACTCGCTGGACCACATCAGCGGCGGCCGCGCGGGTTGGAACGTGGTGACGAGCGGCGACGCGGGCACCGCCGGCAACTACGGCCGCGACGAGCACTACGACTACGCCACCCGATACGGCCGCGCACTCGAGCACGTCCGGGTCGTCCAGGGACTGTGGGACTCCTACGAGGCCGACGCCTTCCCCCGGGACAGGGACGCCAGGGTCTTCTTCGACCCGGCCAGGCAGCACCCGCTCGACCACAAGGGCGAGCACTTCTCCGTCGTGGGGCCGCTCAACCTCGAACGCTCGCCGCAGGGACAACCGGTCATCTTCCAGGCCGGGGACTCCGCCGAAGGCCGCGACCTCGGCGCGAGCGTCGGCGAGGTGATCTTCACCCACGCCGCGACCCTCGAGCAGGCCAAGGCCTTCCGCACCGAGCTGCGAGATCGGGCCGCCGCCAAGGGACACGACCCGGAGCACGTGCTGACCCTGCCGGGGATCTCGCTCGTCATCGCCGACACGGACGAGGAGGCACTGGCCAAAGAGGATGCTCGACTGGGTGCCAGGAGCTTCGATCGCGCACTCAGGGAGCTGGGCCGCCCGTTCGGCTGGCACGACTTCACCCGCCACGATCTCGACGCGCCCTTCCCCGACGTCGCGCACCTCGGGCAGAAGAGCTTCCGGACACAGGCGGACGCGATCGCGAAGCTCGCACAGGACAACGGGTTCACGCTCCGCCAGGTCGTCGAGCACCTGCGGGACGCGGCACGGTCGCCGTTCGTCGGGGCACCGGAGACCGTCGCCGACACCATCCAGCACTGGTTCGAAGAGGACGGCTTCGACGGCATCAACGTCACCGTCAACGCGCCGAGCGAGTTCGCGCTCTTCACCGACCGGGTGCTGCCGATCCTCCGCGACCGCGGCGTGGTCAGGAGCGAGTACGACTCGACCACTCTCCGGGGGAACCTCGGCCTGCCGGTTCCCGAGAACCGCCACACCGCCGCCCGCACGTCCCCGCCCGCACTGATCCCCTGACCGCGACCGAGAAAGACAGCACATGTCCTTACGCAACAAGGCGCACCGTGTCGCCATCGGAATCACCCTCGCCGCGACACTCGTCTCCACACTCACCGCCTGCGGCGGCGGTGGCGCGGCCGCCTCGGCAGGCGGCGGCAACGCGACGCTCAAGTGGGCGTCCTCCTACTTCCCCACCCACTGGGATCCCGTGGTCGGGGGCAGCGGCGCCCAGTTCCGGGAGCTCGCACTCGTCTACGCCTCGCTGACGAGGACCAACGAGAAGGGCGAGGCCGTGCCGGACCTCGCCAAGAGCTGGGAGTACGACGCGACGGGCGACGAGGTCACCTTCCACCTCCGTGCGGGCCTGACGTTCACCGACGGGGAGCCGGTCGACGGCGCCGCGGTGAAGGCCGCCATCGAGCGGGCGAAGACGCAGAAGAACTCCGCCCTGTTCGGCGATCTCACCTCCATCGAGGAGGTCACGGCCGACGGGCTCGACGTGACCGTCCACCTGACCCAGGTCGACTACCAGATCCCGCAGCTGCTCGGGCAGCGGGTGCTGCAGGTCGCGAGCCCGAAGGCCGCGCGGGACCCGGCGGAGCTGGACCAGAACCCGGTCGGCGCGGGGCCGTTCGTCGTCACCCAGGTGATCCCCGGCACCAAGGCGGTGCTGAAGAAGAACCCCGACTACTGGGACGCCGAGAACATCCACATCGACAATGTGGAGCTGATCTCGGCACCGGACGCCTCGACCGTCGTGTCCGGTCTGCAGACCGGTGTCTACAACTTCGCCGACATCGAGCCGAGCCAGGCCGACGCCGCCAAGAAGGCCGGCCTCGACGTGTTCGTCCAACCCGGCTTCAACGCGTCGAACATCAGCATCAACGTCAACAAGGCGCCCTTCGACAACCCGAAGGTCGTCGACGCGGTGCGGCACGCGGTGAACCGTGAGGAGTTCGTCGACAAGCTCTCCTTCGGCTACGGGACGACCACCGACCAACCGTTCCCCGAGGGTTACCTCGCCTACGACCCCAGGTCCAGGAACCGCTACCCCTACGACCCGAAGAAGTCCAGGCAGCTGCTCGCGGAAGCGGGCTACGAACCCGGGGACATCAAGCTCGACCTCGTGATCCCCGCCGCGGATTCCGGCGCCGAGATCGTCCAGTCCCAGCTCGCCGCGGTCGGTATCACCATCGACATCAAGGTGGACAAGAACTGGGCGACGCCGTTCTTCGCCAAGCAGCTCACGCTGTCGCTGTACGGCACCACGGGCCGGGACTCGGCGGTCCAGACGTTGACCGCCCACTTCGGACCCAACGGCCCGCTGAACCTCAGCACACCTTACGAGCCGGCCGGGTTCGAGGCCGCGGTGGCCAAGGTGCGCCAGACACCGCTCGACGCGCCGGACTACCGGGAGGTCCTGCAGGCCGCCACGCGGGCCGGGCTGGAGAGCCGGGCGCTGGTGTTCACCTACTCGGCGCCGAACCTGATCGCCAAGAGCAGGTCCATCTCCAGCCTGCCGAAGATCCCGGCGCACCTCGACTGGACGGGCGTGACGATCAATGGCGGCTGAGACCAGGGCCGCGACCGGGGTGGCGGAGGAGGTGCGGCGATGGCCGGGACAGTGACCTTCGGGGACGACGCGGCAGTGCTTGGCAGGAGCGGGCTCGCGGCCAGGGCACGCCGAGCAGCGGGCCGCGTCCTGGTCACCCTGGCGAAGTCGGTCGCGATCTTCGTCCCGGTGTTCTTCGTGGCGACCGTCGTGACCTTCTCGCTCCGCGCCATGAGCGGCCTGTCCCCCGCGCGGATCCAGCTGGGTGAGGACGCGACGCCGGAGGCGATCCACAACATCGAGAGCCAGTGGGGCCTCGACAAGCCCTTCCTGGTCCAGTACTGGGACTGGTTCACCGGGGTGCTCCACGGCAGGCTCGGCACGAGCTGGGTCAACGGCGCCGACATCTCCACGCTCATCGGGCTGGGCCTCGGGGTCAGCCTGTCGGTGGCGCTCCTCGCGCTCGTGATCGGCGTGCTCGTGGGCTTCGTGCTCGGCACCGCCGCCGCGCTGCGCCGCGGGACGTGGCTCGACCGGGGGATCACCGGGTTCGCCACGGTCGTGTCGGTCATGCCGCCGTTCGTGGTCGGTGTCGTGCTCGTCGGCGTCTTCGCGGTGGGGTTGGGTTGGTTCCCCTCGGGCGGCTACGTGCCCCTCTCCGACGGCGGTGTCGGTCTCTGGCTCGCCCACATCACCCTGCCGGCGGTCGCGCTGAGCTCCGACGTGATCGCCGACACCGCGCGGCAGCTGCGCACCGGGCTCGTCACCGCGTACCAGGAGAACTACGTGATCGGGGCGGTGGTGCGCGGCCTGTCGCCACGCCGGATCTTCTTCCGGCACGTGCTGCGGGGCGGCATGGGACCCGCGCTCGCGACGCTCGGGGTGAAGTTCCCCGCGCTCGTCGGCGCCTCGGTGGTCACGGAGTGGATCTTCGGGCTGCAGGGCTTCGGCCGGTTCGCCAACGACTCCGCGCAGGCCGGCGACGTGCCCGCCGTCCAGGGCGTGCTCGTGGTGTCGATCGCCATGGTCGTGGCCTTCAACCTGGTCATCAACCTCGTTCTCGGCCGGGTCGCCCCGGCCGCGCGGCGGGGGGTGTGAGCCGTGGTGCGCCGCGTCCTGTCCCTGCACTCCGGCCGGATCTCCGTCGCGGTCCTCGCGGTGATCGCGTTCCTCGCGGTCGTCGGCCCGCTGCTCGCGCCGCAGGATCCGCTGGCCACGAGCGCGAACACCCTCGCGGGTCCGTCCGGGACGCACTGGCTCGGCACCGACAACCTCGGCCGGGACGTGCTCAGCCGCCTGCTGGACGGCTCGCGGGTCAGCGTCCTCGGCTCACTGGAGGTTGCGTTGATGGCGCTGGTCGTCGGCGCGATCCCCGGCATCCTGTCGGTCTACCTGGGGCGGGTGTTCGAGTGGTTGACGCTCCGCCTCGCCGACACCCTCGTCGCGCTGCCGTTCCTGCTCTTCGCGGTGGCGGTGACCGCGTTGCTGGGCAACGGGATCGCCCAGGCGATGTTCGTGACGGGTGTGCTCGTGTCGCCGTTGTTCTACCGGGTGTCCCGGGCGGCCACGCTGGCCGTCGCGCGCTCGCAGTACGTCGAGGCCGCCGTCGTCTCCGGCGCGTCGCTGGGGTGGATCGTCCGGCGGCACGTCTGGGTCAAGGTGCTGCCCCCCGTCGCGGTGACGTTCGCCCAGACCGTCGGCGTCGGGTTCGTCATCGTGTCCAGCCTGACGTTCCTCGGCATCGGCGTGGCGCCGCCGGCACCCACGTGGGGCGGGCTGCTGGCCTCGGACCTGGGTTACCTCAGCTACCAGCCGTGGGCCCCGTTCGTGCCGGCCGGACTGATCATGGCCACGGTGTGGGCCAGCAACCTGCTCGCCGACGCCATCCGCGACGTGTCCGGTGCGGCCGGCCGCGTCCTGCTCGACGACCGGAAGGTACTGGCCAGATGACGGCTCTCACCGAGATCTCCGCGGCGACCGAGGTCGACACCCCGGTGCTCACGGTCCGCGACGTCCGGATCCGGCGCCACGACCGGGAGTTCGTCTCGGGGGTGAGCTTCGAGCTGACGCCCGGCAGGGTGGTCGGCATCGTCGGCGAGTCCGGCAGCGGGAAGACGCTGACGTGCCGGGCGGTCCTGGGCATACTGCCGCCACGTTTCGACGTCTCGGCCGGCTCGATCCACGTGGCGGGCAGCGACATCACCACCCTGACCCCGGCCGAGCTGACCGAGCTGCGCGGCTCGACGATCAGCGCCGTGTTCCAGGACCCGGCCTCCTACCTCAACCCCTCGATCCAGGTCGGTCCGCAGATCGCCGAGGTCGTCCGGGTGAAGAAGGGCGTGCGCCGGCGCGCGGCGCGGCGGCGCGCGATCGAGCTGCTCGCGGCGGTCCACCTGCGCGACCCCGAGCTGGTCTACGGCCAGTACGCCCACGAGCTGTCCGGTGGGATGCTCCAGCGGGTGCTGATCGCGGCCGCGATCGCCGCCGACCCCCGGGTGCTCATCGCCGACGAGGCGACGACCGCGCTCGACGTGACCGTGCAGGCGGAGATCCTCGCCCTGCTGGCGGATCTGCGGGAGCGGACCGGTCTCGCGCTCGTCGTCGTCTCCCACGACCTGGCCGTCGTCGCCCAGCTGTGCGACGAGGTGCTGGTCATGCGGGACGGCGAGGTCGTCGAGCAGGGCCCGACCGAGCGGATCCTCTACGACCCGAGGCACTCCTACACCCGACTGCTCATCAGGGAGCACGAGCAGTACGGGCTGGAGAGGTTCCTGGAGGCGGAGGCATGATCCTGTCGGTCACCGACCTCCGCGTCCACTACGGACCACGGCGCAGGCGCCGACAGGTGCTCGCCGGCGCGTCGCTCTCGGTCGCGTCCGGGGAGGTCGTCGGGATCATCGGCGAGACCGGTTCGGGCAAGTCCACCTTCGCCCGTGCCGTGCTCGGGCTGGTGCGTGCGGCCGCGGGCCGGATCGTCGTCGACGGCGAGGACGTCACCGGCCACGGGCACCGGCAGTGGCGGGCACTCCGGCGCCGCGGCGTCGTCCAGTACGTGTTCCAGGACCCGCTGCGCAGCCTGGATCCCGACCTGTCCATCGCGGACTCTCTCGTGGAACCGTTGCTGGTGGGCGGCGTCGCCCGCGCGGAGGCGCTGGTGAGGGCCCGGACGTTCCTCTCCCGGGTGCGCCTCGACGAGGAGCTGCTGCCCCGGTTGCCCGGCGAGCTGTCCGGCGGTCAGCGGCAACGCGTCGCGGTCGCCCGCGCGCTCGTCACCGAGCCACGGCTGGTGATCCTCGACGAGCCGGTCAGCGCGCTGGACGCCGCCAACCGGGTCCAGATCCTGGAGATCCTCAAGGAGCTGCGTGCCGCGGGCACGGCACTCGTGTTCATCTCCCACGACCTCGGCTCGGTGGCCGGGATCGCGGACCGGATAGCGGTCCTCCACCAGGGCGAGTTCGTCGAGGTCGGCCCGCCGCGCGAGGTCGTCGTCAACCCCCGGCACCCGTACACCCGCCTGCTCATCAGCTCGGCACCGACACTGCGCAAGAGAAGGAACGCCGCATGAGTCGCAAGATCCACCTCGCCCTGCACCCCTACGGAGTCGGCGGTCCCGGCCAGCACGGCCTCTGGAAGGACCCCGGCGTCGCGAAGAACGCCAGCATCGACATCAACTACTACATCCAGCAGGCGCAGGCGGCCGAACACGCCCTGTTCGACGCGCTGTTCGTCGTGGACAGCCAGTTCATCGACGCCACCTACCCCGCGCACTACCTCAACCGGCTCGAACCGCTGACGCTGCTGTCCGCCGTCGCCACCCACACCAGGCACCTCGGCCTGGTCGGCACGGCCAGCTCCACCTACAACTCGCCGTTCAACCTCGCCCGCCGGTTCGGCTCCCTCGACCACATCAGCGGCGGTCGCGCCGGGTGGAACGTCGTCACCAGCTTCGACACCGGCACCAGCCGCAACTACGGGCTGGAGGAGCACCTCGACTACGCGACGCGCTACGGCCGCGCGCTCGAGGCGGTCCGGGTCGTCCAGGGCCTGTGGGACTCCTACGAGGACGACGCCTTCCCCGCCGACGTCGAACGGGGTGTGTTCCTCGACCCGTCGAAGCTGCACGCGCTCAACCACCGCGGCGAACACTTCCGCGTCGACGGCCCGCTCAACCTGTCCCGCTCGCCGCAGGGCCAACCGGTGATCTTCCAGGCCGGCGTCTCCGAGGAGGGCCGCGACCTCGCCGCACAGGTGGCCGAGGGCATCTACGCGCCAGGCGGGTCGCTCGCCGACGCGCAGGCGTACTACGCCGACATCAAGCGCCGCACCGCCGAGGCCGGCCGGGACCCCGACCACATCAAGATCTTCATCCACGGCGCCCCCGTCGTGCGGGGCACCGACGAGGCGGCCAGGCAGCGAGCCCGCGACATCATCGCGGAGGACGACGACTTCGGCCGCAACGTCGCCCTGCTGGGCCGGGCGTTCGGCGCGCACGACTTCAGCCAGTACGACCTGGACGCGCCGTTCCCCGACGTGGCCCACCTCGCGGAGAAGGGCGGCCGCACCGGCGCCGCGAAGATCATCGAGCGGGCCCGCACCGAGGGACTCACGCTGCGCCAGGTGGTCGAGACCTTCAGCGACCGCCGGTCCTCGCCGTTCGTCGGCGCGCCGGTCACGGTCGCCGACACGATCGAGCGGTGGTTCGCGGCCGGCACCTTCGACGGCATCAACCTCGCCTTCCGCAACAACGAGGACCTGACCTGGTTCGTCGACGCGGTGGTGCCGCTGCTGCGGAAGAGGGGGCTGTTCCGCACCGAGTACACCTCCGACACGCTGCGGGGCAACCTCGGCCTGCCGATCCCGGCCAACCGGCACACCCGTGCACGCAACCTGGTGGACGCCTGATGCGCGACGTGCACACCGTCCGCCTCCCGGCGGCCACACCACCGGACCGGGTCGACGTGCTCGTCGTCGGCGCGGGCCCGGTCGGCCTCGCGGCCGCGGTCGAGCTCCACGCCCGGGGCGTCGACGTGGCGGTCGTCGACCAGGCACGCGAAGCCACGCTGGTCCGCGCGGGCGCGATGGGCCACACCCCGAGGGTGGTCGAACACTTCCGCCGGTGGGGCGTGCTTCAGGACATCCGCGCCGCGTGGACGTTCCCACCCGAGTGGAACCAGGGCATCCGGCTGGTCACCTCGCTCGTGGGCCACGAGCTGGTGCCGACCACACGCCCGGCCTTCACCGGCGCGGCTCGCCACTCGGCGGAGGAAGCGCTCCGCCGGCCGCAAACCGCGTTGCAGCAGGTGTTCCTGCGCCACCTCGCCCTGCGCGGGGTGACCGTCGCGGGCGGGTGGCGGCTCACCGAGCTGCGCGCGGACGCCGACGGGGTCGACGCCGTCCTCGCACACGGCCGGACCGTCCGCGCCAGGTACGTCGTCGGCGCGGACGGCGCCAGCAGCACCGTCCGGCGGCTCGCCGGCATCGAACGGGAGGGCGACCACGCGACCGAGAAGCGGCTGCGGCTGGTCGTTCGCACGGGTGACATCTCGGCCCGCGTCGGCGCGGCGCCCAGCGGCACCAACATCGTCGTCAACCAGCGGGCGGACGGCTTCCTCGCCGCGATCAGCTCGCGGGAGTGGCGGGTGTACGCGGGGCCGTACCCGCTCGACCACCAGCCGAGCGAGGATGAGCTGCTGTCGGTCGCCAGGGCGGCGTTCGGCTTCGACCTCGACCTGGAGCTGGCCTCGGCGACGACCTTCTACGACGCCACCCGCATCGCCTCGACCTTTCGCGCCGGGCGCGTGCTGCTGGCCGGTGACGCCGCGCACGTGCGGACACCGGGCGGCAACCTCGGCGAGGGCTTCGGCGACGTGGTCAACCTGGGCTGGAAGCTCGCGGCCGTGCTCGCCGGCCAGGCGTGTGAGGAGCTGTTGGACTCCTACGACCAGGAACGCCGCCGGCACAACTGGCGGATCGCGGACTTCGCGCTGGCGCGGGCCCGGCGGTCGCGGGAGACGCTCGCGGAGATCCGGCGGCTCGGCGTCCCCGACGACGCCGACCTCGGTCCCGAAGCGCGGCGCCGCCGTGCGCTGATCGGCAGCATCCTGGGCGCGAACCGGCTCGGCGCCGACGGGGTCACCTTCGACGAGCGCTACGACGACTCCGCGGTGATCTGGTACGAGGACGGGCAACGCGAGTCGGAGCCGCCGTGGCGGCCCGACGCGTACGCCGACGACCCGCGGCCCGGCCACCGGGCCCCGAACGGCCAGGTCGACCCGTACGGCGGCACGCTGTACGACCGCATCGGCAACGACCTCGCGCTGCTCGTGCTCACCGAGGACCGGACCGTGGAGCGGGCGTTCGCCGCCGAGGCGGCGGCGCGGTCGCTGCCGTTCACGGTCGTCCACCTGACCGAACCGGCGGCGCGGGAGGTCTACGGCACGGGCAACGTCCTCGTCCGCCCCGACCAGCACGTCGCCTGGCGCGGCACGGCACTCCCCCACGGCGGCGCGGCCGCCGTGCTGGACCGGATCGTGGGGGTCCGGCGACTGGTCGAGCCCGTGGCCGAGCTGGTCGCGGTGGGGAGCGAGCGATGAAACTCGGCTTCCTCACCCACGTCCAGGGGCGCGGCGACGACCCGGCGCGAACCTACCGCGACGCGCAGGACCTGTTCGTGGTCGCCGACGAGCTGGGCTTCGACGTCGGCTGGGTGGCCCAGCACCACGTGCCGCCCGGCGGTGGCGGGCTGCCGTCGCCGTGGACGTTCCTCGCGCACGCCGCCGCCCGCACGAAGCGGATCCGCCTCGGCACGGCGATCACCGTCCTGCCGCTGGAGAACCCGATCCGGCTGGCCGAGGACATCTCGGTCGTCGACACCCTCAGCGGCGGCCGGGTGGAGGTCGGGGTCGGCAGCGGCGGCAGCGAGGCCGAGTACGCCGCGTTCGGTCGCGACGTCGCCCGCAAGCGGGAGCTGACCACCGAGCACCTCGCGATCCTGCGTGCGGCGCTCGCCAACGAGGAGGTCGGCACGCGGGGCTTCACGATCCAGCCACCCGCCGGCGACTTCACCGGCCGGATCTGGCAGGGCGTGTTCAGCGGTGCCGGCGCCGAGCACGCGGCGGCGGCCGGTTCCAACCTGCTGCTCAACCGCGCCGCCTACGGGTACGACGAACCGACCGACGCGGTGCAGCGGCCGTGGGCCGACGCGTACCTGTCGGCCTGGGACCGCCCGCGTCCGCCCAGGATCGGCCTGTCGCGGTTCGTCTTCCCCGCCAAGGACCGGCGCACGGCGCTGGCTCAGATCGCGGCGGACGTGCACCAGGCCGCACTCCGGTTCGGCCAGCGCGGCGCGTTCCCCGCCGACCTGGACACCGACGAGGCGTTGCGGCGGTTCCACTCCTTCTACGGTCACCCCGACGAGATCGTCGCCGCGCTGCGGCGGGAACGGGTCCTGCCCGTCGCGACCGACCTGATCACCCAGTTCAACCCCGCGGTGCCCGACCACGACGCCGCGATCCGGGCACTCGAACTCATCGCGACCGAGGTCGCCCCCGCCCTCGGCTGGAAGCCCCAGCCGGAAGGAGTGTGAGATGAGCCGGTACACCGACTTCCCCGGCCCCCAGGAGCTTCGCACCCGAGGCACGGTGCTGGTCGTTCCGGGTCGTGGGGAGACCCGCACGACCTACACCCGCCTCGCCACGCGGCTCGCGGGCGATGCCTACCACGTCCGGGTCGTCGACCCACCCGAGCTCGACGCGCCGGGGGAGTTCGCGGACGGCCTGGCCCACGCGGCCGCACTTCCCCGCCCGCTGGTGCTCCTCGGCGCCGACTCCGGTGCCGCCGTGATCGCCGCACTGGTCGCCCGCGAGGACCCAACCGCGCCCTGGTGGCCCGACGCCGTCGTGCTCGCCGGACTGCCCGGTCACGCGGCCGGTGTGACGGCCGGCTGGGAGGAGGAGCTCGACGTCAGAACGTCGTGCCCCGTGCACCGCGGCGTGCTGACCAGCGACACGGCCGTCGGACGCGGCGCGCTCGCCACGCCGGTGCCGGACGGCCTGCTGGCCGCCGCGTACGAAAGCACCACCGCCCTCCCCCGGCTCGTCCTCGTCGGCGACGCGGACCCCCTCGCCGACCGGGAAGCACTGGCCCGCGCGGTGAAGTCCGCACCGAGGGCCCGGCTCTCGGTCGTCCGCGGCGCGCACCACGACGTGCTCAACGACCGCCAGCACCGCTCCGTCGCCGCGGAGATCGTGAGCTTCCTGGAGACCCTCGGCAACGAACTGGTCCCGGTGATCGAGGTCGAGTCCAGTGCGTGGTGACACCCTCCGGGCATCGACACAGGCCGGGGAGAGCCTGGAGCCGACCCGACTGCGCGCGGCCTTCGGCACCTTCCCGACCGGCGTCGTCGCCGTTGCCGCACAGGTCGACGACCGGCTCGTCGGCCTCGCCGCCAGCTCGTTCACCTCGGTGTCACTGGACCCACCGCTGGTGTCCTTCTCCATCGCCAACACCTCCCGGACCTGGCCCGCACTGCGCCGCGCCGCGCACCTGGGCGTGACCGTCCTGGCCGACCACCACCACACCGTCGCCCGCCAACTCGCCGGCCCGATGGACAGCCGCTTCGACGGCCTCGACGTCACCGTCAGCGCCAACGGCGCGGTCACCCTCGCCGACGGCATCGCCTGGTTCGACACCACGATCGACCGCCACGTGACGGCCGGCGACCACACGATCGTCCTCCTGCGACTCCACGCCGCGGCCCACGTCGACCGCTCACTCCCGCTGGTGTTCCACCGCAGCGGGTTCGGGCTGGGGCGCCCGGCGTGAAGCCGCGGTGCGACGGCTTGTGCCCACCGGCAGGGGGCGCCTGGTTCAGGTGATCGACCCGTGGGGCAGGACGGCGTGTACTCCCCACGTCTCGTTCGCGACCTGTGTGATGCGCAGGTCCACGACCGGACTGGCGAGGGCCGTGGCTGTGCCTCTGTCCAGGTCGTACAGATCCTGCATCCACGTGATCATCGCGGTGAGAGCGTGTGTCATCGCCGCGTTGAGGTCCGCGTCGAAGCCGAAAGTGACGCGGCCGCTGGGAGTTGTGGCGTGGGGGCCGGGAACCGGGGACTCGGTGACGATGTCGAGTGTCACCTCCGTCGTCATAGGACATTCGATCGCGGTGCCGCAGACCTCGCCGTCGCCCTGGGCGGCATGGCCGTCGCCGAGGTGCAGGAGGGCGCCGGGTACGGTGACCGGTAGGAACAACGTCGCGCCGGCGGTCAGGTCGCGGCAGTCGATATTCCCACCACCGGCGGCTCGCGGGGGGATGGTGGAGTGTTGCCCCGGCTCGTCGGGCGGCATACCTATCACGCCGAGGAACGGCGCGGTTCGCACGGTGTGGCCGCGATCGTTCGTGGCGGTTCCGGTGGCGGCGTCGATCTCCCAGAGGAGCCAGGAAGGCGCTCCGGTGAGACCGAGCGCGCGGTTCAGCGCGTTGTCCTTCGCGCCGGCGGCGGTCCAGCCCCAGTCGCCCGGGGTGGCCGAGACGATGTGGACCACGAGCACACTCCCCGCCCGCGCACCGCGCACCTCGATGGGACCGGTGAGGCAGTGGCCGCGCCGCGCGTCGAACATGGTCGGTCGCCGCTCCCCCGGTGAGTGTTGCCGTTCGAGGTATCCGGACGCGTCGAGTGATCGCACGACGACGGTGTCGCCCGGGTCCACCGCCAACACCGGCGGCGCGTCACGGTCGAACACGTCCGTGGTGGAGCCAGGCTCGGGATGCAGTTCGTGAACAGTCACGCCAAAACGCTAGAGACGCAGTCGGTTGGCGACAATCGCAAGTTCGTCAACGCCTGTTTGACGCACGTGCAATCGGCGCCCGGGGGATGCGGGGGTCACCCCTGTTCGACAGCGGCAGCCATGATGTGGCGGGTGCGCTCGCGCAGCAGCTGATGCGTGCGGTCGTGGTGGTTGCGCGGGTGCCACGCCATGCCGATCGTCAGGGACGGCAGCGCCAGGGGGATCGGGAACGTGTGCAGCCCCAGCGTGTCCAGCATCGGCCGCCCCAGCCTGGCCGGTGCGACGCAGACGACGTCGGTCGCGCGGGCCAGGAACAACGCGCTCGCGAAGGTGGGGACCACGGCGGCGACGGGCCGGCGCAGGCCCAGGTCGGCGAGCTGCTCGTCGATCGGGCCGTGGGCTCGGCCGCGCCGCGACATGACGATGTGGTCGGCCGCGGCGAACCGTTGCGGTGTCACGGTCTTCGCCCTCGCCAGGGGGTGGTCCGGCCGCACCGCGCCGATCAGCGTCTCGGTGACGAGTGTTTCCGAGCGGATCTCCGGCTCGCCAGGGCGGATGATCCCGATTTCCAGGTCCACCAGTCCTTCGCGCAGGGCCGGGGTGTCCTCGAGGTTCTCCGGGCGCAGGCGCAGTGAGATGCCGGGAGCCTGGATCCGCAGGTCGTCGATGAGGGACGGGATGAACGTCGTGGACAGCATGTCGTTGACCTGCAGGTCGAACATGCGCACCGCGGTCCGCGGATCGGCGGTGTCGGACGGCGCGAAGAGTGCTCGCGCCCTGGTGGCGACCGCGTGCACCTCACCGCGCAGCTCCAGGGCCCGGGGGGTGGGCACGAGATCGCGTCCGGCACGCACGAGGAGCGGGTCGTCGAAGGCGCGCCGCAACCGGGCCAGGGTACGGCTCATCGCCGGTGCCGAGGTGTTCAGGCGCGCCGCGGCCTTCGTCACGCTGCTTTCGGTCAGCAGCACGTCCAACGCCTCGATCAGGTTCAGATCGGCATGGTCCACCTGCCGATTATCACATCCGGAAGAACTGTGTACCAAGGTTGCACTGGTGTGAATCGGCCGGGGTTCCTACCGTCGATACCGGACCGGAGGAGAACACGGTGGAGATCGAGGACGTGCCGAGCATGACCGGGGGTCGGTTCTGATGCGGGCTGTGGTGATCGGCGGCGGGATCGTGGGCCTGACGAGCGGGCTCGCGCTGCACCGCGCGGGGGTCGAGGTCGTGCTCTGCGAGCGCGCGCCACAGATCCGCGCCGCCGGGGCCGGGCTGGGGCTCTGGGCCAACGCGCTGGCGGTGTTCGACGAGCTCGGCATCGGCGAGCAGGTGCGCGCCGTCGGCAAACCCAGCGAGATGTACTTCCACGACCCGGCCGGGCGGCTGCTCGACACCCCCGAGTTCGGTGCCGAGGACCACCGGTACCTGCTGGTGCACCGGGCGAAGCTGACCGATCTGCTCGCCGACTCCGTGGGGCGGGAGAACATCCGTCTGGCCACCGCGTTCGAGGCGTACGACGAGCACGCGGACCACGTCACGGTCCGGTTGTCCGATGGCAGCGGCGAGGACGCCGACGTGCTGGTCGGGGTGGACGGTGCCTACTCGTCGGTGCGTGCGCGGTTGGTGCCGGGCACGGCGGCACAGGAACACCCCGGCCACCACGCCTGGCGCGCCGTCCTCCCGGCCAACGACATCACGGTGCCCGAGAGTCGGGTGATCCTCGGCACCCACGGCTGCCGGGGCGGGTACCTGCGCACCCACGACGGGGGCGTCTACTGGCTGGTCAACCAGTTCAACTCACCCAAGCTGACCGGCACGCGGAAGCAGCAGGCCCTGGAACGGGCCGTGCACCTCGGGGAGGACGGACAGCACGCGGTGCTGGCCGAGCTGATCGCCGCGACGCCGGAGGAGCAGATCCTGCACAACCAGATCATGCTCGTGCCGCCGCTGCCGCACTGGGTTTCCGCGCGGGTCGCGCTGGCAGGGGACGCCGCCCATGCGATGTCGCCGCACATCACCGCCGGTGCCACGCTGGGCATCGAGGACGCCGCCCTGCTCGGCGGCCTGCTCGCCGACACGGCCGACGTGCCCGCCGCGCTCGCCGCCTACGAGGCCATCCAGATCCCGCGGTACGCCCACGTGGCGCGGCTGTCCGCGGCCGTGGAGCACGCGCCGACGCCGCGGGAGTTCGCACGGCACTACGCCGCGTTCAGCCACTGGATGATCAGCCAGGAACCGGTGCGGGCGTGAGCTTCGCCGTGGCGGTGGACGTGCCGGTACCGATGTGCGACGGTGTCGCGCTCGCCACCAACGTGTGGCGGCCGGAGGGGCCGGGACCGTTCCCGGTGTTGCTGGTCCGCACCCCCTACGGCAAGGACGACGCCGGCATGTTCGGCAACCCGAAGCTGCCGGACGTGTTCGCCCTCGTGGCCGCCGGTTACGCCGTGGTGGCACAGGATGTCCGCGGGACCTCCCGCTCGCCGGGAACGTTCGTACCGAACGCCCATGAGGGCTCTGACGGTGTCGACACCCTCGCCTGGCTGGCCGAACAGCCGTGGTGTGACGGCGCGGTCGGCATGTGGGGCGGGTCCTACATGGGGTTCACCCAGTGGCAGGCGGCCGTGCGCGGCGCACCGGCGCTGCGTGCGATCGCGCCCGTGATGAGTTCCGCCGACCTGTACGGGGCACCGTGGTACTCCCCCGGCGGCGCGTTGTCGCAGGACGCCGTCCTGACCTGGGGCACGCTCTCGGCGCTGCGCAACCTGCGTCGCGCCGAGCACGGCGACCCGGCCGACGCCGAGGTACTCCTGTCGGGCCTGGCGGATCCACGGCTGCTGCACGACCCGTTGCCGGTCGCCGACCGCGCCGCACTGACCCGCCACCTGCCCTGGGTGGGCGAGGTGCTCGACCATCCGGAACGGGACGCGTTCTGGCAGGACGTCGCGGCGATCGACCGGTGCGCCGGCATCACCGTCCCGGCGCTGCAGGTGGGCGGCTGGTACGACGTGTTCATCGGCGAAACCGTGCGGTCCTACACGATGATGCGCCGCCACGGTGGCAGCGTCGCGGCCCGCGACGGGCAGCGGCTGCTCGTCGGCCCCTGGTGCCACGCCGACGGTGCCGACCTCGGCACCTTCCCCGACCGGTCGTTCGGACTCGACGGCAGCATCAAGGCCGCCGACGTCACCGGCGCGCACCTGCGGTTCTTCGACCGCTGGGTCCGCGGGCGGACGGACACCCCCGATGACGCCCACCGGGTCCGGATCTTCGTCATGGGCATCGACCGGTGGCGCGACGAGGTGGACTGGCCGCTGACCGACACCCGCTACACCGACTTCTTCCTCGCCGGAGGCGGCCGTGCCAACAGCGCCACCGGCGACGGTCTCCTGACGCGCGACACCCCGTCGGTGGCGGCGGCGGACACCTTCCTCTACGACCCGCGCCGCCCCGTGCCGACGCTGGGTGGCACCGTGCTCGCCGCCGCGCCCGGCGCCTGTCCCGGACCGGCCGACCAGGCGGCGGTCGAGACGCGCGAGGACGTGCTGTGCTTCACCACCGCCGTCCTCGACCGTCCCGTCGAGGTCACCGGTCACGTCACCCTGGTACTGCACGTCTCGTCCTCGGCCCCGGACACCGACTTCACCGGCAAGCTCGTCGACGTGCACCCCGACGGCAGGGCGATCGTGCTGTGCGAGGGCATCCAGCGCGCCCGCTACCGCGGGTCACTCACCGAACCGACGCCCCTGGCACCCGGGACGGTTTACGAGCTGACCGTCGACCTGCGCGTCACCTCGAACGTCTTCCTGCCGGGGCACCGCATCAGGCTCGAGGTCTCCAGCAGCAACTTCCCCCGCTACGACCGCAACACCAACACGGGCGCGACGATCGCCACCGACGGCGAGGACGACCTGGCCGTCGCGGTCAACCGGGTCCACCACGGACCGGCCCGCCCCAGCCGCCTGATCCTGCCGCTGATCGAACGCACGGAGGTGCCGGCTTGAGCGCGCTGGATGACCTGGTGGACCGGGCGGCCGTCGCCGACGTCGTCGCCGGCCTCGCCCACGCCCAGGACGACCGGGACTGGGCAGCTCTCCGGCGGCTGTTCGCCGATGACGTGGTGCTGGACCTGTCGACCCACCACTTCGGACGACCGCCGACAACCGTGCCGGCCGCCGACCTGGTCGAGCTGGCCCGTGGGACGCTGGAGGGCTTCGACTGCACCCACCACGCCGCGTCGAACCTGGTCGTGCGGCTGTCGGGCGACGAGGCCGAGTGCCGCACCCACATGGTCGCCTACCACCACGTCCCCGCGGAACCCGGTGTGGTCGACCACTGCACGATGCGCGGCCGCTGGCAGCTCGAGCTCCGCAAGCTCGGCGGGCGGCGCTGGCTGATCACCCACTGGGCCGTGGTGCGCACCGGTCCGTGGGAAGGATCTCCGGACGTCTACGCGCTCGCCGCCGCGCGCGGCACACCCCGGCGCTGACGGCCACCGCGAAGGAGGAGCACCGATGTTCTACGAGATCCGCACCGAGTACGCCCGCCCCGGTCGCGGCACCGAACTGGCCGGCTACATGGACGAGACCGTCATCCCGCTGCACCGGGAGCTGGGCATGAACGTGGTGGGAACGTTCACCGTGATCGGCGACGAGGACACCTTCGTCTGGATCCGGCGGTTCGAGGACGCGGCCGACCGCGAACGCATCCTGGACGCCGTCCACCGGCATCCCCGGTGTGCGGCCGTGGTCGACACCTTCTCCGCGCTGGTGGGCAGGACCGAGTCCACGGTCCGCCTGGCACCGACCCCCGGATCCGAGCTTCGCTGACCCGACCCACACACCTGCCCGTGCCGCTGCCCACGAGGAAGACGCTCGGCGACCGAACGGACCTTCGCCGAGGGCTCGGCCGGGTGGGCGCCAGCACCGGCACGGAGCCCATCACGCGAAGACGGGGCAGCCTCCGACCGCGCTGGGGGGAGGGCGGCAGTCGGAGGCGAGATCGAAAGGGTCGGCGCGGCGGTCGCCTCTCGGCGAGTGGCGCGACGCGGCTCCAGCCGAACGGTATTCCGCGAAGGCAGTGAGGTGAGGCCCGAGGGACACGGACCGCACCGACCATCCATGTCAACGGCACGACGGGTGCCGGTGTTCCCGGACCGCTGTGCCCTCGCTCACTCACCGCTGCCGGATCGGGCGCCCAGGCCGGTTCGTCGTGCCGGGCGGCTACCCGGAGGGCGGAAAGTCATGCCGGCCACCGGCCGGCGGTCTTGTGTGGCCCCGGCGCGTCCGCGCACTGATGTGGCCGGTAACGGCCGCGAACGCCATGACGACACCGCACAGGACGATCGGCATGACCCCGGTCAGCGCCCCCAGGAGGACCAGGACCAGTGACAGCACGGCCGCGGCGCACCGGGCGCGGCGCCGCCGACGATGCCGCAGCGGGCAGTGCAGCGCGTACCAGCGCGGGTCGGTGGCCCACAGGCCCCGCTCCACCCGGCGGAAACAACGGCGTTCCGCCGGTGTGAGCGGTGGCCCGTCCGGCCTGCGCACGCGGGGGGACCGGTCTCGGAGCATGTCGCCGCCGCCTCTCACCGTGGGAGTGGGCGCCACTGTTCGACGCGCGACCCGAGGTACCCGGACAGCAGGGGGTGAAACGAGGTCGGCGATCCCCCGTGCGCACCCGGGCACGGTCGTAGGTCGGCACCGGCAGGCGCACGGCGGCTCGTGGCGGGTGCGGGTGTC
The DNA here is from genome assembly GCF_045807065.1 of Actinophytocola sp. Lineage (GTDB taxonomy): Bacteria > Actinomycetota > Actinomycetes > Mycobacteriales > Pseudonocardiaceae > Actinophytocola. The sequence goes on from NZ_JBJMIE010000067.1 coordinate 18,322, forward strand.
GAGCGGTGCCATGGCGCGGTCCGCAGGCCGGCGATCACCCGCGAAACGCGCGCGGATATCCTACGGACAGTCGCTCCGGTTTGTTGGCAAGGCTCAGGGCCCCACGACGGTCTGTGACGAATTCCGTCATCGAGGTGATGGCACAGCCGCGCCAGAGAAGGAGACCGAACATGAGCCAGGACGTGACCGGCTTCGTCGACCTGGAGCTACGGGCCGAGCTGGTGCAGGCGCTGGCCCGGCTGGGCTACGAAGAGCCGACTCCCATCCAGCGTCTCGCCATCCCCTCCGTGCTCGCGGGTCGTGACCTCGTCGGGCAGGCGGCGACGGGGACCGGCAAGACAGCCGCGTTCGCGCTTCCGGTGCTCCAGCGGATCACGTGGCCCCGCGAGGCCGTCGACCCGGTCGCGCTGGTGTTGGTGCCGACGCGGGAGCTCGCCGTGCAGGTCTCCGAGGCGATGCACCGCTACGGACACGACCTGGGTGCGCGGGTCGTCCCCGTCTACGGCGGGCAGCCGATCGGGCGGCAGCTCGGGTCGCTGCGCCGGGGCGTCGACGTGGTGGTGGCGACGCCCGGGCGCGCGCTCGACCACATCGCGCGCGGCACGCTGCGGCTGGCGGACCTCGCGACGGTGGTGCTCGACGAGGCGGACGAGATGCTCGACATGGGGTTCGCCGAGGACATCGAGGCGATCCTCGCCGAGACCCCGGAGGACCGGCAGACCCTGCTGTTCTCCGCGACCATGCCGGCCAGGATCAACGGCATGGTCCGCCGCCACCTGCGCGACCCGGCGCGGATCGAGCTCGGCCGGGACGAGTCCACGGACGACGACGTCGCGCTGGTGCGCCAGAGCGCCTACGTCGTCCCGCGCGGGCACAAACCGGCCGCGCTCGGGCGGGTGCTGGACATCGAGGTGCCGGCGGCCGCGGTCGTGTTCT
>NZ_JBJMIE010000068.1:0-22109 GCF_045807065.1 Actinophytocola sp.
CTCCGCCTCTTTCCTCGCCGCCTCTGTACCGGCCGATGTGGGGCTCGGTGGCAAGGTGCTGGCCTCCCGGAGCCCGCACTGGGTGCGCAACTACGCCGCCTCGACCGCTATCGAGCACGATCCGAACTTCGACCGCCTGGTCGTCACCGAGGCACTCGTCGCGCTTCTCGGTGTGCCACTGGTCATCAGAGGTGAGGTGGTCGGCGCGCTGTTCGCCGCGGACCGCTCCGAGCGATCCTTCCAGGCCGGCGAGATCGCGCTGCTGAGCGCGTTCGCCGATCATGCCGCGGTCGCCCTCGACAACGCCCGCCTCTACGAGGCGAGCCGGACCGCGCTGCGGGAGCTGCGGGTCGCGTACCGCAAGATCGAGCGAGCGCAGGCGATCCACGAAGCCCTGACCGGTGCGGTACTGCGCGGCGGGACACCGGACGACGTCGCGCAGCTCCTCGCCGACCAGCTGCGCGGAAGCGTCACACTCCTCGACCGGACCGGTGCCACTGCCGTCCGCCGGGACTCGGCGTCGGGCCCCGGCCACACTCCACCGGAGATCGACCTGGCCGAGGCCGTCGACGACGCACGCCGCTCGGGCCGCGCCACGACCTCGGTCGGCACCGACGGCGTCGCCCGCAGCGTGGCCGCGATCCAGGCGGGCGACAGCTACCTCGGCGCACTGGCGTGGAGCCGGGAGGCGACCGCCGACCACGGCGCCCCGGACGACACGGACCTGCGCATCCTCGAACGGGCCACCCACATCCTCGGGTTGCTCATCCTCAAGGAGCGGGCCGTGGCCGAGGCCAGCGAGCGGTTGAGCGGGGAGCTCCTGACCGAGCTCATGGTCGGCAGTCCCGGGATCACCCCGGCCCAGCGCGCCCGCACCCGCGCACGCAACATCGACGCCGACCGCCTCGACCTGGTCCTCGTCGCGGACGCCCCCACGTTGACGTCCACGGACCTCTCGCGCCACCTGCACGACATCGCCCGGGACCGTGCCGGACTGGCCGGCGAACACCTGGGCAGGGCCACGATGATCCTCCCCAGCGCCGCCGACGACCGGACCGTCGAGGAGGTCCACAGCAGACTGCGCCGCACACTGGCCGGTCCCGTCATCGTCGTCGGGGAACGGGCGGTCAACCACGACTGGTCGCGTGCCTTCTCCCTGGCCAGTCGCTGCTGCGCGGTGACGCGCGCGATCGGGCAGACCGATCTGGGCGCCACGACGCGTCGATATGCCTTGTACGCCATGGTCTTCGACCCCGAACGAGTCGACGAGCTCGACCGTTTCCTCGCCGACACCATCGGCGCGCTCCTCGAGTACGACCAGCGGCGTGGCACCGATCTCGTCGAGACCCTCGGCGCCTACTACGTCCACCACGCCAACGTCGCGGCGACCGCCCGAGCCCTGCACGTGCACGTCAACACGTTGCTCAAGCGACTGGACCGCGCGGGCGAGGTTCTCGGCCACGACCCGCGCCATGACGACGACCTGGAACTGCGGCTCGGGCTGCGGCTGCACCAGCTCCGGGCGACGACCGCCCCGTCGTGAGGCGTCTCAGGCCATCCGCACGGAGTCACGCAGCACGGTCTTCGACAGCTTGCCGGTGCCCGTCTTGGGCAGTGCGGCCAGGAAGACGAACTCGTCGGGCAGCCACCACCCGGCGACCATCGGCGTGATGTGCCGCCGGAGCTCGTCGGCCGTGGCGGTGCCCTCGCGCAGGACGACGTAAGCCACGGGGCGCTCCACCCACCGCGGGTCGGGGCGTGCGATCACGGCGACCTCGACGACGTCGGGGTGTGAGGCGATGGCGGCCTCCAGCTCGACCGAGGAGATCCACTCCCCGCCGGACTTGATCAGGTCCTTCATCCGGTCCACGAGCCGCAGGTAACCGTCGGCGTCGATGGTGGCCAGGTCGCCGGTGCGCAGCCAGCCGTCCTCGGTGAAGCTGTCGCCTCCGTCCACCCGGAAGTAGCCACCCGCCACCCAGGGGCCCGCCACCTGCAGCTCGCCCACGGCGTGGCCGTCACACGGCAGCTCCCGGCCCGTCTCGACATCGACGATCCGCACGTTGACGAGTGGCAGGGGCTGGCCCTGGGCGGCCCGCACGGCCACCTGCTCCTCCTCGGTCGCGTCCCGGTGCTGGGTGCGCGTACCGCCGATGACCCCGACGGGGCTGACCTCCGTCATCCCCCAGGAATGGGTGATGGGCACGCCGACCGCGGCGCGGTAGGTCTCCGACAGCGCCGGGGGAACAGCGGAGCCGCCGCCGAGCAGAAACCGCGTCGCACCCAGGTCGTGGGCCCGCAGCTCGGGGACCATGCTCGTCCACACCGTGGGCACGGCACCGGCGACGGTCACCCGCTCGGACTCCATCAACCGCAGCAGGTGAGCCGGATCCGTGGACCTGCCGGGAAGGACCAGCGAGGCCCCCGCCATCATCGCGCCGTAGGGCAGGCCCCAGGCGTTGGCGTGGAACATGGGCACGATCGGCATCACGACGTCGCTCTCGCACAGGCCGATGAGGCCGGCGGCGAGCGTCCCCAGGCAGTGCAGGACCGTCGACCGGTGGCTGTAGAGCACACCCTTGGGGCGGCCGGTCGTGCCGGAGGTGTAGCACAGCCCGGCGGCCAGGTTCTCGTCCGCGAGCGTGAACGTGTCCTCGAACGAGCCCGGATGCGGATCAGCACCGGAGATCAGCTCGTCGTAGTCCACGATGCGGGGGTCGGGCGGGATCGCCGTGTCGCTGCCGTCGGGCAGCACCACCCAGTGCCGCACCCGCGGCAGTCGCTCGGCGCTCGGCCAGATCCGCGGGAGCAGCCCGCGATCGACGAACACCACGTCGTCCTCGGCGTGGTCGACGATGTACTCGAGGTGCTCCGAGGAGAGCCGGATGTTGATCGAGTGCAGCACCCGCTTGGTGACCGGCACCGCGAGGTAGAGCTCGAGGTGCCGCCGGTTGTTGGCCGCGAACGTGCCGACACGGGCGCCGACCGGGACGCCGAGCGAGGCCAGTGCGGTGGCGAGGCGCCGGGCGTGGTCGGCCACGTCGGCGTACGTGACCCGCTCGATGCCGGCCGTGCTGACCTGCTTGTGTGCGTAGAGCCGCTCGGCACGCTCCAGGATGTGCGCGATGGTGAGCGGACGTGGCTGCATCAGCCCGTCCATGACGTCGTCCGTCCCGGCCTCCGTCAGCACCGGGGCCATCCGTGACAGGTGTTCATGAGTCCCCTCCCGAACGCGGCATCCTCCACGTGCCACACGTCACCCTAGGTGAGGTTCCGGGTGGAAAAGAGGTGGGAACCTTCCACTAACCTGCCTCCTTCGGAGGCGAATCCCCACACTGCGCCACCCCGAACGGCAACTCGTGCGGAGTGGCGCGGGCTTTCACGCGGGCGGCGAGGGAACACGGCACTCGGTGTCCGGGCTCGGCAGGCCGCCGAGCGCGTTCGCGCGGGACGCGGTTCGCAGGGCCGGCATGACGACCAGTATCGCCAGCGCGCAGCCGACGCCGGAGACGAGGAACGTGCCGCGTGGTCCGAGTGCGCCGATGAGGGGTGCCGCGACCGCGTAGGCGACGGCGGAGCCGAGTTGGGCCGCCGTGGCGACGGCGCCGAAGGCGCGGCCGAGCATCGGGCGGGGGGTGAGCCGTTGGACGAGGGTGTCGCTGCCGACGTTCTCGATGCCGTTGCCCGCACCGGCGAACAGTTGGGCTATCCCGACGGCGAGGATCGTCGGCAGGAAGGCGGTCGCCACGGTCCCGGAGACGGTGAGCAGGAGTCCACCGACCAGCATGGCGACGACCGGGACCCGGCCGATCGCCAGCAGGCCGGACGCGGCGAGCATGCCGACGCCGAACGCCGCCTGGGTGAGGCCGAACTCGGCGGCGGAGCCGTGCAGCTCGCCGGAGACGAGGAACACCAGCGCGACGTTGTCCATGGCCGCGAAGGACACGACGAGGAACAACGCGAGGACCAGTGCCCTCGGCCCCGGCGTGGTGGCGACGAAACGCAGCCCCGCCAGGGTCTCCGACCACAGGCCCCCGGGGATCCTCGCGGTTCTGAGTGCCGGCAAGCGGGTGAGGATCACGGCCGAGACCAGGAAGGTGACCGCGTTGACGGCGAACGCGACGCGGGCGCCGCCCAGTTCGACCGCGAGGCCGCCGAGCGTCGGTCCGACGGCCACCTGGATGTTGAACGCCGTGCCGAGCAGGGCGTTGGCGCGTCCCAGGTCCGCTTCGGGTACCAGGACCGGCACGACGCTGCGCCCGGCGGGGGTGAACGCGGTGGCGAGGCTGCCGGACACCGCCGCCAGCGCGACGAGCCCCGGCAGCGACGGCATGGCGATCGCGAGCACGGCGAAGACCGCGGCCTGCCCGGTCTCGCAGACGGCCATGAGCCGCCGCTGGTCGAGCCGGTCGGCCAGTGCCCCGGCGACCGGTCCGAGGAAGCGCGGGACCGCGACCACGAGGAGCACCAGGCTGACGGCCGCGGCACCGTGGCTCGCGGCGTACAGCACCAACGCGGTGCGCCCGATCCCGTCCCCGACGAACGAGACCACGCGTGACCACCAGAGGATCCGAAATGCCATGGCCCCAGGTTGCGGTGGCCGACCGTGTCGGGCGAGGATTTCGGTCTGAACCGAAATCACGGGGTGGACTTGACGATCACGTTCCGCATCACGGACCCGGCGTCGTGCCGCTGGGCGATCTCGCCGCTGCGGGAGACCCTGAGTGCCGTTCGGTTGCTGACGCAGCCGCACCGGCAGGGGTATCACCAGCCCTGGCTGCGAGCCGTGGCGCCCGCGCTGTCCGATCTGGACCTGACGCCGCTGCTGCAGGTCATGCCGCGTGGCTACAACCCGGACTTCCTGATGCCCGCGCCCTCCGGGCCGACCGCGGTGTTCGAGGAGGAACTGGCGCTGGTCCGCGGCACCCCGGTGGCACGGGTGCGGGCGGAGCTGGCGCGGTGCATGCGCGAGCAGCACGGTCGACGGCCGCCACCGCCGGCGCAGGCGCTGGTGGACCATCCGGTGCGGGCCCGAACCCTGCTGGCCGACACGCTGGACGCGTGCTGGCGGCGGCTGGTAGCGCCGTCGTGGCCGAGGATCCGGGACGTGCTCGAGGGGGACATCACCCACCGCACACGGCGGCTGGCCGACGGTGGTCTGGCGGCGGTACTCGGCGACCTGCACCCGAGGATCCGCTGGCAGCACCCGACGCTCGTGGTGGACCACCCGAGCACCGGCTACCGCGACGTCGAGGCGGGGCTGGTCCTGATGCCGAGCGCGTTCGAGTGGCCGAACGTCGGCGTCATCCTGGACAAACCCTGGCTCCCGACGATCGACTACCCCGCGCGGGGGATCGCCGCGCTGTGGGAGCCGAGTCCGGACCCGTCCGCCGCACTCGCCCGTCTCCTGGGCGGCACCCGGGCGGCCCTGCTGGCAGCGTTGACCGAACCCACGTCGACGACGGGGTTGGCCCGCCGGTGCGCGTTGCCGAACAGCACAGTGAGCGAGCACCTGACCGTGTTGCGCGAGGCCGGCCTGATCACCACCCACCGCGTCGGCCGGTACCTGCACCACACCCGCACCCCGCTGGGAACCCAGCTGGCCGCCCCCGCCGCCGACTAGCAGTGCCGGGGAGCGCGTGTCAGGCGAACCGCGACGATTCCCGGATGCCGGGCTTCGCGGCGCGGGTCCGGTCAGGCGTCCCCGGATCGTTCGAGGGGGTTCGCCGCCATTCTGGACGCGAGGTCGTTGCGCATGGAGGTCGCCGCTCGGCTGTTCGGCTTGCGGTCGGCCTGGTCGGCGAAGCACCGGAGGAACTCGTCGACCAGGGTCGAGCGCGGGTAGCGGGCGAGCACCTCCGCGCGGAACTCGGCGGGAAGCTCGTCGACGCCGCGCCCGGCGATGTCGAGCGCCGCGGCCCGCGCCAGCAGATGCCCCTCCGGGTCCTCGACCGGGTCCACCTCGGCCCACATGTGCCGCACGATCACCTCGGACAACCGGGCCCGCCGCGCCGCGGGCCACCCGGCCCCCGCCGCGAACACCCACGCCACACCGCCCCCGGCCTCCTCGAACGGCACCGTGTGGCTGTCGAACACGTCGACGAGCCCGATGTCGTGCAGCAACGCCGCGACGAACAGCAACTCACGGTCGAACTCGACGCCGCTGGTCGTCCCGAACGCCGCGGCCCACACATATGCGCGGAACGAGTGGTTCACCAACGCGGGCGAGGAATAGGCCCTCGCCACCTCGACAGCGCTCGTACACACCGGATTGCTCGGAAGCGACAAGTCACCGAGGCGCATGCGCGTCATCGTACGCGGCGCGACCGACCGCACCGGATCCTTCGGTGCGCGGTATTCGAGGGCGACGATCCATACTGTCCACTGTGGACTGAGAGGGGTTCGGCGACGGTCGGCGAAGACCTACGCGCTACTCTCGTTTCACGAGTTCTCCTGGATCGAGAGTTGGGGGTCGTGATCCCGACGGCTCAGCTGGACGACGTCGTCCACGTGTTCGTGTTGCTCGCCCGGGCCGCTCCCCGGGTCGGCCGATGAGACGTCCCCCGTGGGCGGACAAGCCGTGGCCCAGCCTGGTGGTCCTGCGGATGCTGCCGACCGCCGGCCGCGGACTCACCTGGACCCTGGCGGTGATCACGCTGGTGGCGGGGCTCGCCCCCACCCTCGCCATCGTCGCGTCCGGCTGGATGGTGCGGTACATCACGCTGGCCGGTTCCGAGGGCCTCGGCACTCCCGACGGCCACCGCGCGGTGGCCGCGCTCGTGGTGCTCGCGGCGCTGTTCGTGCTGAGCCAGGCGGCCGCCCGCGTGTCCACCGCGCTGGCGACGGCGCTCGGGTCCCGGGTGGACGCCCGCCTGCAGCGACGCGCCATCCGCGCCGTGAACGGACCAGCGGGCGTCGAGCACCTGGACGACCCCGAGGTACGCAACCTCCTGTCCCGGATCACCGGCATCGGCAGCGGCGGCTACACGCCCGGCGGCGCGGTCAGCGGCCTGGTGACCAACGCCGTCCAACTGGTGCAGAGCGTCACCGCGCTGGTGGTGCTGTGCCTCTACCACTGGTGGCTGGCGCTGCCGGTGTTCCTCGCCGGGCTGTGGTGGAGCCGGGAGGGTCGCCGGGACTACCTCAGCCAGACCAGGGCGCTCACCCAGCAGACCACGCTGCTTCGCCGCTCGGTCTACCTGCGCGACCTGGTGTTGAAGCCGGCCGCGGCCAAGGAGATCCGCCTGTTCGGGCTGACCGGGTGGCTGACCGACCGCTACCGCACCGACTGGGACGACGCGATGGCGGTCGTGTGGCGGCGGCGCGGCCAGCACTCCGTGCCCGTGTTCACGGCGCTGCTGGTGCTCACCGCGGCCAACTTCCTGGTGCTCGCCCTGCTCGGCGCCGACGCCGTGCACCACGTGGTCGGGCTGTCCGCCGCCGTGGTCTTCCTGCGGTCGGTCATCGTCATCGGTCAGGTGTCCGCCCGGGGCCAGCAGGACATGCAGATCGCGTACGGACTCAGCGCCCTGCCCGCGGTGACCGCGGTCGAGCGGGCCGCCGCGCACGCGGTCGAACGGCCAGGTGCCGCGCCGCCGGCCGACCGGGCCGGGGTGCGGATCGACCTGGAGAACGTCAGCTTCCACTATCCGGGTAGCACGACCCCGGTGCTGGACGGGCTCGACCTGGTGATCCCCGCGTCCCGGTCGCTGGCCGTCGTCGGCGCCAACGGGGCCGGCAAGACGACGCTCATCAAGCTGCTGTGCCGGTTCTACGACCCGGACGCGGGCACGATCCTGGCCGACGGCAAGGACCTCAGGGACCTGGCGGCCCGCGACTGGCAGCGCCGGGTGGCGGCGGTGTTCCAGGACTTCCAGCGGTTCGAGCTGACGGCACGGGAGAACATCGGGTTCGGCGCGCTGCCGCTGCTCGGTGACACCGCCACCATGCGACGGACCGCCGCCAGGGCGGGGATCCTGGACCGGATCGAGGCGCTGCCCGGCGGCTGGGACACCCCGCTGGCCAGGCACCTCGACGGCGGCACCGACCTGTCCGGCGGGGAGTGGCAGCGGATCGCGCTGGCCAGGGCGCTGCTCGCGGTCGAGGCCGGCGCCCGGCTGCTGGTGCTCGACGAACCGACCGCCAGCCTCGACGTGCGGGCGGAAAGCGCGTTCTACGAACGGTTCCTGGAACTGACGCACGGGATCACCACCATCGTCATCTCGCACCGGTTCGCCACGGTGCGGCGGGCGGACCTGATCTGCGTGCTTCAGGGCGGCGCCGTCGCCGAGCTGGGCCCGCACGACGAGCTGATGGCGGCCGGCGGGGAGTACGCCCGCATGTACACCGCGCAGTCCGCGCGCTACGACGAGGAGGAGCGGTCCGCACCGACGGAGGAGGCACCATGACCACCGACCCGGCGGTGGCCCTCCCGGCTTCGTGGTGGCTGCGGGTGCGCACCGTGTTCGCGCTGTGCTTCCGGGCCGACCGGCGCCGGTCGGCCCTGCTCTTCGCCCTGCAGGCACTGGCGAACCTCGCCACCCTGGCGTCGACGATCGGCATCAAGGTGGTCATCGACGCCGTCGCGCGCGGCGACGTCGGCCGGGCAGTGGCCGGCGCCGGGACCATGGCCGCCACCATGGGCCTCGCGTCGGTGTTCAACCGCGGCTACCTGCGGTACACGACCGTGGTGTCCGAGCGGGCCGGCCGGTACATCGACACCGAGCTGATGCGCCTCGCGGGCACGATTCCCACCATCGAGCACTTCGAACGTCCCCGCTACATGGACCAGATGACGCTGATCCGGCAGGAACGCGGCGCGCTGGCCGGCGCCGTCAACGCCGCGGTGCTGAACTTCCGGGTGTTCGTGTCGCTCGCCGGCGCGACCGTGATCATGGGGCTGCTGCACCCACTGCTGTTGGTGCTGCCCCTGTTCGGCGTCCCGCAGCTGCTCGCCCACCGGGCGTCGTCGCGGCTGGCCCAGCGGGCCAGGGAGGAAGGCGCCCAGGACAGCAGGGCGCGGGAGCACCTCTACCAGGTGGCCGCGTCGCCGTCGGCCGGCAAGGAGCTGCGGCTGTTCGGGCTGGTGGACGAGCTGCTCGACCGGCACGAGCTGGTCACCGACCGGATCGAGCGCAGGACCACCCGCGCGGCGCTGCGTGGTGCGGCGCTGACCACAGGGGCGTCCGTGCTGTTCGCCGCCGGCTACGTCGGCATGATCATCCTGCTGATCGCCACCACGGGCGGCGGCATCGACAGTGTCGGCACCATCGTGCTGGTCGTGTCGCTGGCCACGATGATCAACGCGCAGCTGGCGTCCGCCGCGCAGTTCGGCGCCTACTTCCAACGGGTGGCCACCGCCGCGGGCCGGCTGCTGTGGCTGACCGAGGTGAGCAGGCGCAACGCCCCCGAGCCGGGCATGGACGTCCCGCCACCCGCCCGGCTGAGCGGCGGGATCGTCCTGGACTCGGTGTCGTTCCGCTACCCCGACAGCGAGCGCGAGGTGTTGCGCGACGTGTCGGTGCACATCCCGGCGGGCAGCGTGGTCGCGGTGGTCGGCGAGAACGGCTCGGGCAAGTCGACCCTCGTCAAGCTGCTCAGCGCCCTGTACCGGCCGAGCGCGGGCGTGATCCGCGTGGGCGGCACCGACCTGGCGAGCATGGATCCCGCGCTGTGGCAGCGCCGCGTGAGCCCGGCCTACCAGGACCACGTGCGGTTCGAGTTCCTGTTGGGACAGTCCGTCGGGCTGGGCGACCTGCCCAGGATCGACGACAGGCCGGTGGTCACGGCCGCGCTGGCCCGGGCCGGCGCGGCCGAGCTCGCCGACCTGCCACCCGAGGGACTGGACACCCAGCTGGGCACCGCGTGGGGCGGCGTCGAGCTGTCCGGGGGCCAGTGGCAGAAGCTGGCGTTGGCCAGGGCACTGGTACGCGACGAGTCGCTGCTGGTGGTCCTCGACGAGCCGGCGGCGGCACTGGACGCGTTGACCGAGAAGCAGCTGTTCGAGCGAATCAGCGACGTGGTCCGGGAACGGGCCGCGGAAGGCGCGGTGACCCTGCTGGTGTCGCACCGCTTCACCACGGTCACCATGGCGGACCTGATCATCGTCCTGGACGACGGCAGGATCACCGAGGTCGGCGACCACGACACGCTGCGCCGTGCCGGGGGCCTGTACCAGGAGCTGTACGACATGCAGAGCCGCCTGTACCGGTGACGTACTCACACCCGGCCGCGTGCGCTCTCCGCATTCTCATCTGCCGCCGCAACTCGCCAAATCATCATCACGGAATGAGCGCCAGAAGAACGATCTAGGCGTCGCCTGAGAGATCACCCGATTTCTTCGATGATCAGCGGATGAAGGGCGCAAATCTTAACTTCTGGGAACTTGTATTGTGGCGGTCGGAACGCGGCGGTGTTAGGCTCCGGCGTCGGAGAAAACAATGTGATCAATTCCGCGGCTGGGGGTGCGCCCGTGTCGATTCGTCGCACTGTTCAGGCTGTGGTGATCTCCGCGTTGGTGGCCGCGGGCGGTCTGGCCGGCGGGACGGCAGCTCTTGCCGCGACGCAGGACTTTTTGGGCCACGCCGCCGATTTCGGTCCCGAGGCCGCCCCGCAACGGGCGCAGGAGCAGGCGAACGCGATGGCGAGCGCCGCCGGGTACAACCCCTCGACTCAGTGCACGCCCATCCAGAGTTGGGCTCGGGAGATTTCCAACAACGGCGCGTGGGAGGGCTGGGTGGTGGTCAGGTGCGCCAACTGACAACCCTCCCGAACTGCTCGCGGGCGCGGTAAGCCCCGGTCGACCGGCTTTTCTGGGCCGTCAGCCGGCTCCGACCGCGGAATCGCTGGCCGAAAGGTGGCAGAGAATTGACTGTATTCACCACATCGCGGTTGGCGGTGGCCGCTACTTTCGGAATTCTTCTGACGGCCGTGGTCGCCGTGGTACCGGCGGCGGCGACAACTCCCGGGTTCGGCGTCGTGGACACTGTCGACGTCGCCGTCGAGCCGTTCGGCGCCACGACCGCGCCGGACGGGCGCACCGTGTGGGTCGCGAACTCCGGACCGCTGGACGACCACATCGGTCGTGTCGGGCACACCGTCACCGTTCTCGGCACGAGGACGCATGCGATCCAGTCGGTCATCGACGTCGGGATCTTCCCCGAGGACATCGCCTTCGCCTTCGGTGGGCGCCAGGCCTTCGTGACCGACTCGACCGATGCCACCATCTCGGTCATCGACGCGACCACGCGCACGGTGACCCAGACGATCGACCTCGCCCCGATACCCGTCACGTTCCCGTTCGGCGTGGTGGCCACCCGGGACAGCAGAAAGGTCTACGTCACCACCGTCGGCGGCGCGTCGGACGCCGGGATCGTCGTCCTGGACAACCGGGATCCACACCACGTGCGCGTCGCGGGCACCATCACGCTGCCCGGCTTCACGGGTCGCCCGGCACTGACCCCCGACGGCAGGCTGCTGGTGGTCCCCCGCGGCCGGAGCGACGGGGGCCCGGAGGCCGTCCTCATCGACACGGCGACCGATCGCGTGGTGGCCGACATCGGCCTCACCGATGCCGGCGGCCCGCAGGCCGCGACGATCACCCCGGACGGTCGCTTCGCCTATGTCGGCATCTTCGGTGGCGTCCTCGGCGGCGATGGAGGAGTGGCTGTCGTCGACCTCACCCGGCGCACCACGATCAGGGTCATCGCGACGCCGGCCCCCGAGGTGCACGGTGTCCGGGTCAGCCCGGACGGGCGGTTCGTCATCGCCACCAACTTCCACAGCGCCTCGATCTCGCTGATCTCCACGAGGAGCAACCGAGTCGTGGCCACCGTCCCGGTCGGCAACAGGCCCAACGACGTCGCGTTCAGTCCCGGTGGTCGCCGCGCGTTCGTGACCAACCAGGGTGACACGACGGTCTCCGTCGTGTCCGTGCCCAGGTCGTGAACCTGCCACGCAACGTCCTCCGCATCCGACCCAGCAAGGAGCTTGCCATGACACTCCCAGTGCGGTTGTCCCGGTTGGCGGCAGCGGTCAGCCTCCTCACCCTGGGGTTGCTCACCGCTGACGTCGGTACCGCGGCCGCCTCACCGGCGCCCAGTTCGGCATCGACGACGGGCACGGTGGTGCTGCTGCGGGTCGAAGGCGCGACGAGCACGCTCTTCGAGGCGCCCGTCCTCACCGTCCCGCACGCGGTGACCACGCCGTCCGGCGGCACCCACCACTGCGACGGCACGAACAACGGCGCCAACCCCACCGCGGGCCCGACCGCGACCGGCGCACTCGACAACGGCGCACAAGCCGGCGGCTTCAGTTGGGACGGCACGTACTTCGCCTCGTTCGACGACTACCTGGTGACCAGCATCGCCGGCGAGTCGCAGACGGACACCCAGTTCTGGGCACTGCTGCGCAACGGCAGCCTCACACCGGTCGGCGGCTGCCAACAGCAGGTGCGACTGGGTGACGAGGTGCTCTTCGCCTTCGACGGTTTCGCCAAGGCGCACGCGTTGAAGCTGAGCGGTCCGGTGCTCGCCAGAGCGGGCCAGCAGGCCAGGTACACCGTCACCGACGCCGCCACCGGCGCCCCGATCGCCGGCGCCACCGTGGCCGGCGCCAGCACCGACGCCCAGGGACAGGCGCTCGTCACCTTCCACAACACCGGCGTCACCCGGGTGAAGGCCGACCGAGCCGACTCGATCAGGTCCAACTCGGTCTGGACCCTGGTCACGAACTGACCGCTCGCCCGGGTGGGCCCGCATGAGGTGAGCGGGCCGTCCGCACCCACCTCGTGCCACACCGAGGGGGCAACCACTCGCGACGGAGGGGCCGGGCAGCGCGCAACGCTTGCCCGGCCCGCCCGCAGGCAACCACACGATTGCGAGTGGCGGTCGCACCAGGTTTCCAGGAACTCACCGAACCGCTCGCGGGCCGCGACACTGGCGGGGCAGGTTGACTGGTGTCATGGCTGTGCTTCCGATTCGTGATCGTGCCGGCAACGCCTTGGTCGACATTCGATTCGTCGCGGAGGATGAACTGGCGCAACTGGTCGAGCGGGCAGTGGTGCCCGCGTCGCTGGTCGTTGTCGTGCACGCGGATGTCGTCCTGATGGTGTTCGACAGCCGGCGGAAGCAGTGGGAGCTGCCCGGGGGAATGCTCGATCCAGGGGAAACCACGCGTCAGGCCGCGGTGCGGGAGTTGCGCGAGGAGACCGGCATCCAGGGTGTTGACCTGACCTGTGTCGCGGTTGCCGAGTTCGACCTCAGCGGGCCGGCGCGGCGGGAACTCCTCGCTGTCTACCGAATCGACCTCCAGGCCGTGCCTCTGCTCGTCGTGAACGACGAAGCGTTGGACTTCCGGTGGTGGCGGCCAGCGGAGCCGGTGAGTGACAGCATGAGCCCGCTGGACGCCAAGATCGCCAGCCGGGCGTTCCACTCCCCGGCCACTGGACGGCGCTAGAAGGCGAACAGGTCCACCGGTCGCGGCTAGCGGAGGATGACCGGCAGTTCCTGCACGCCCGTGAAGTCGGGGGACGGCTGGAAGACCGGTGGCCGTTCCGGGTCGGTGCGCATTGCCGGGTAGCGGTCGAACAGGATGTCGAACGCTACTCGGCCTTCCAGGCGGCTCAGGGGGGTGCCCAGGCAGAAGTGCACGCCGCGGCCCCAGGCCAGGTGCGGGTTGGGGTCGCGGGTCGGGTCGAACGTGTGGGGGTTCGGGAAGACGTGCTCGTCGCGGTTGGCGGCGCCTACCCAGATCGAGACCAGGCGGTCGCGGGGGATCTTGTGGCCGCCGAGTTCCGTGTCGACCATGGTCGCGCGGATCATGCGCTGGAACGGCGGGTACATCCGCAGCGACTCCTCGAGCGCACCGGGGATGAGCGTTCGGTCGGCGCGGATGCGGGCGGCCTGCTCGGGGTAGACATCCAGCGCCACCACGGTGTTGGCCAGCATCGCGGTGGTGGTGACGTGCCCGGCGATCAGCAGCAGGTTGGCGAAGTTGACCACCTGGTCGTCGGTGAGCCGTTCGCCGTCCACCTCCGCCTCGACCAGTCCCGTGAGCATGTCCTCGCGGGGGGTGTGCCGGCGTTCGACGACGTGTTCGCGTAGGTAGGCGCGCAGCAGCCGGATGTCGGCGAGCCGCTGCTCCAGCTCGGCCGCCACGTCCTCCAGCGCGTCGCGGCTGCTGTGCATGTGCTTGGTCATCAGCTCCTTGAACCAGACCCGGTCGGACGCCGGCAGGCCCAACATCTCCGCGATCACGATCACCGGCAGCGGATAGGCGAGCACGTCGACCAGGTCCATCCGGTCCACGTCGCCGAGTTCGTCGAGCAGCTCGTTGGTCAGCGCGGCGACGCGCGGCTCCAGGTCGGCGATCATCCGGGGCGTGAACGCGCGGTTGACGAGCTTGCGCAGCTGGGTGTGCTCGGGTGGATCGAGCCGCACCATGTTGCCGTCGGTCACCTCCGAACCGATCGCGCTCGGCAACAGGCGCTGGGAGTTGCTGGAGAAGGTCTCGGGATCACCCATGACCTCCACCGACTCGTCATACCCGTACACGTGGTGGATGTTCGTTTCCTCGTCCCACCAGACCGTCGCGGGCGGACGCTCGCCACGGATCCAGACGTGCTTCTCGTGCGTGTCGAACACCCGGACTCCCTAATCTTCGCGACTTCCCCTCCCCGACCACACGAGAACCTAGCTGTGCGGGTCATGGCGGTGCATCCCTCAAGCGTGTCGTTCGGCCCGGTCCGAGGCGGGACTACCCGCGTTGGTGGTGGCTGCCGCGAGCGGCGTGAAAGAGTCTTGCGCGTACTCCCTTTGACGAAACGCAGGAGAAAACACGGATGGATGATTCCGTCGATCGTCGCACCTTCCTCACCTCCGCCGTGGTCGGCTCCACCGCGGCCGTCGTCGGCACCGCGGGTTTCGTGACGGGCGTGAGCGTGCTCAGCCCTTCCACCGCGGGTGCGGCGGCGACCGTCGAGGGACAACCGCCACAGGCCGCGGCACCGAACTTCGGCCTCACCAAGTTCCTCGACGCCTTGCGCGTGCCGCCGGTGATGCGCGCGAACTCGCGGCGGTACCGGGACGAGCTCACGATCACGATGACCAACACGCGGGCGCGGCTGCACTCCCAACTGCCCGAGACCCCCCTGTGGACCTACTCGGGACACTTCCCCGGCCCGACCATCGAGGTGCGCGGCGGCAGGCGGCTGCGGGTCGCGTGGACCAACGAGCTGCGGGACACGGTCCCACTCGTGGCGGTGCGGGCACCGTACGCGCAGCCGACGCCGGCGAACGTCCCCGGCTACCGCGCCCCGGACGGCGGCCTGCCGCCCGGTGTGGAGCTGGTCGACGGTGTCGCCGACCTGCCGCCGTGGACCGTCGTGCACCTGCACGGCGCGCTGACGAACGGCGGCAGCGACGGCTGGGCGCACAACGGGATGTCGCCGGGGAGCACCCAGCTCACCGAGTACCCGAACCGCCAGGCCGCCACCGCCCTCTGGTACCACGACCACGCGATGGCCGTGACGCGCTTCAACGTCCACGCCGGACTCGCCGGCCTCTACCTGATCCGCGACGACGAAGAGGACCGCCTGCGATTACCCCGCGGCGACCACGAGATCCCGCTGATCATCACCGACCGCAACCTCGACACCGACCCGGCGACCGGCGCACTCACCGGGAACCTGCTGTTCAAGTTCCAGTACCTGCCCGCGAGCGGCACGTCGGCGCCCGTCACCGGCCCGTTCACCCTCGTCAACGGCGTCATCTGGCCGCACCTCGACGTCGACGCGCGCTGGTACCGCTTCCGCGTGCTCAACGCGGCGAACAGCCGGTTCTTCCGCCTCGACCTGGTCGACGAGGCCGGCACCGTGCACAACGACGCGGTCCGGATCGTCGGCACGGACGCCGGCCTGCTGCCCGCCCCGGCGGCGGTGCCGGCCGGCGGGCTGACACTCACCCCGGCCGAGCGCGTCGACCTGCTGATCGACTTCAGCCGGTTCACGGGGCAACGCCTGCGCCTCGTCAACACCGGCGCCTCGGTCGAGCCCGACATCATGGAGTTCCGCGTCGAGAGCCGCGGCCGCCACGACTCGTTCACGCCGCCGGCGCGACTGTCCACATCGTACGTCCGGGCGACCGTGCCGGCGGACCACGACGAGGTGTTCGTGGCGACGACACCGGCCGGTGTGGCCGGCCGGCCACACCCGGAGATGTGGGAGCTGAAGGAGATCACCGAACCGGAGGAGCTGCCGACGCACTTCCCGGAGGAGGGGGTCATCCAGGTCACCGAGCCGGACACGGGACAGGTGCGCACGTTCCGGAAGATCGCGCGGCTGTTCGACGACACGACGACGATCTTCGTCGACCGGGGCCGGTGGGTGGTGTGGAACCTGATCCAGCTCGGTGGGGCACCGCACCCGATGCACATCCACATGGCGCGGTTCCAGCTGCTGACCCGGCGGAAGTTCGCCGACCTGAAGGCCTTCGACATCGCGGCCGGCGGCACCACCAGGCCGCTGCCCGCGCCGGGCGACGGCTCGCCGATCGAGCGGTACGAGGAAGGCTGGAAGGACACCTTCAACGTGTGGTCCGGTGAGTGGATCAGGGTTGCCGGCCAGTTCGAGGGCGCCACCGGCGAGTACATGTACCACTGCCACATCCTCGACCACGAGGACGAGGGCATGATGCGCCCCTTCGTCGTGCACCCGGCCGAGGTCGCCCGGTTCCACATGCGCTCGGGCAGCTCGAGCCACCAGCCGGGAAACTCCGGCCACAGCGGGCACTGAGAAGGCGAGCCCGCCGCGCCCCGGCCGGGGCGCGGCGGCTCGACCACAGCACACATGTCCGGCGCGGCCTGCACCGCTACGGCGCGTCCCACGTGACCGGTAGTGAGTGCAGGCCGTAGGAGAGCATGTCGGTGCGCAGGGGAACCTCCTCGGGCGGCACGGCGAGGCGGAGATTGGGCAGGCGGCGCAGCAGTTCCACGTAGCCGACCGTCAACTCCATCCTGGCCAGTTGCTGGCCGAGGCACTGGTGCACGCCGTGGCCGAACGCCAGGTGCGGGCTGCGTGGCCGGGTCACGTCCACCACTTCCGGGTCCGGCCAGTGCTCTTCGTCCCAGTTGACGGCCAGCAGGGAGACCGACACGGTCGAGCCCGCGGGGATGTGCTCGCCGCCGAGCTCCACATCCTCCTTGGGGAACCGGAAGACCCCGGTGTTGCTGACGGAGAGGTAGCGCAACAGCTCCTCGACGGCGTCACCCATGCGGGACGGGTCGTCGCGCAGGAGGGCGAGCTGGTCGGGCCGCCGCAGCAACACGAAGATGCCCAGTCCCAGCATTCTCGCCGTGGTGTCGAAGCCGGCGATGAGCAGGAGGTTGGTCATGTTGACCAGCTCGTCGTCGGTGAGCGCCGGGTCGGCACCGCCGTGGTGGATCAGGCCGGAGATGATGTCGTCGACCGGGTTCTCCCGCTTGTCCGTCACCAGCCGCTGTATGAACGCGCGCAGGGCGGCGTAGTTCTCCAGCCCCTCCTTGATCGGCACGTCCATCCGCAACATGAGCTCCGCGCGTTGCTGGAACTCGGCCCGGTCCTCGTAGCGCACGCCGAGCAGCCCGCAGATCACCAGCGAGGACAGCGGAAACGCGAACTCGGACATCAGGTCGGCGGTGTTTCCGTTGGCCAGTATGTCATCCAGCCGCGCGGTGACGATCTCCTCGATCCGCTCGCCGAGCTGGCGGACCCGCCGGACGGTGAACTGCCCGGTGAGCAACCTGCGGTAGCGGGTGTGCTCCGGTGGGTCCATGTTGATGAACGACCCGGCCCGCGCCTGGTCGGTCACCATCTGCGCCCTGGCTTCCGCGGACAGTCGTTTGAACCTGGGGTGGTAGGTGAACCGGTCGGCGGAGAACCGCGGGTCCGACAGCACCGCACGGGCCTCGTCGAACCCGGACACCAACCAGAACGGGTCACCGCCCGGCAGCGTCGCCCTGGTGACCGGGGATCCCCCGGGCAGCGCCGCCAGGGCGGGCGGCAGCGTGAACGGGTCTTCGCGGTGGAAGAACTCGCGGGGAAGCGGTGCGGTGAGCGACTCGCCGGCGGGCGGTTTCCCAGTCGTCTCGGTTGTTCCAGTCGTCTCGGTCGTCACCCAGCGTTCTCCCTGCCGTCGGACCGCCCGTCGAAGAAGCCGGCGATCGACTCGGCCAGGCTCGCGGCGTCCAGCCCGTGCAGCCGGTCGTGGTCCGCGGCACTGCCGTAGGCACGCACCTCCTGGTCCCGCCGCACCCCGTGTGAGCGCAGCCGGTGCGGCACGTCGCCGAGCGCCTCGGCCACCTCGTGCGCCGAGGTACCCCGCAGGTAGGGCTCGACCATCACCACGTTCGGCGTCGATGCCACCACCGCCGCGCGCAGACCCGCGTGGTCGAACGGCCGGACCGTGGAGGTGTAGAGGACCGTCGCGTCCATTGTGGACGTCGCGGCGAGCACGTCCGCCAGCACCGGACCGACCGCGACCACCACACCGGCGCTCCCCCGGCGCAGCACGGTGAACCCGTCCGAGAGCGGGATGGCCTCGCTGTGCACCTTGTCCGACAGCCGCAGGTAGACCCGGCCGTCGCCGGCGATCGCCTTGCGCAGCAGCGGCTCGACCTCGTTCTCGTGCCCCGGCACGTGCACCGTCCAGCCGGGCACCGTGTCGAGCAGCGCCACGTCGCCGGGCGACTGATGGGTGCGGCCCCGCGGCAGGTCGTCGTAGGAACTGCCGATGCCGACCAGCACGGCACCGAGGTCCTGGTGCCCGAGGCTGACCTTGATCTGCTCGAACGGCCGCTCGACCAGGAACGGCGCGTAGGTGTGCACCACCGGCCGGTACCCGGCCAGCGACAGGCCGCCCGCGAGCCCGATCATCGCCTGCTCGCGGATCCCGACGTTGATCACCCGCTCCGGGTACCGCGCCCGCGCCTCGTTGAAGAACGGCGACGAGATGTCCGCGGTCAGCACGGCCAGCTTGGCGTTGGTGGCCAACGCCTCGGCCACGGTGTCGATGAAGACGACACGCATCAGCTTGCGGGTCACCTGTGTGGTCATGTTCGAGCCGCCTCCACGGAATTCGGTGCTGTCGTCGCCCTGGGGGACAGAGGATTGATCGCGTGCCGACGGCTCGTTCGTGCCACGGCCCACCGACGTGTCACGCCATTCCTCCCCCACCGTCGCGGATCTCCGCCACCACGGCCTGTGGGCGTCCGTCGGGCGCCTGGGTCAGTGCCCGGTACAGCTCCTCGCGGTCGCGACCGTCCACCGTCGTCGCGCGCCAGTTCTCCGCCTCGAAGCGCCGGGCGATGCCGCCCGGCCAGCCGAGGCTCGCCGAGGAGTTGTCGATCACGACGGCGGTGAGCCGCTCGAGCCCGAGCCGCCCCGCGATCGCGATCGCCTCGTGGTTGCTGCCCTCGTCGAACTCACCGTCGCCCATCAACACGAACACCCGGGCGCGCCGGCTGTCGGCACGCAACCCGATCGCGGTCCCCACGCCGAGCGGGAGCCCCTGCCCGAGGGAACCACTGCTGATCTCGACGCCCGGCACCAGCACCCGGTCCGGGTGCAGACCGAGCGGCGAACCGAGCTGGGCCCAGGTGTTCAGCTCGTCCGGGTCGATGAAACCCTTCTGCGCCAGCATCGCGTAGTAGTACATCGGCGCGTGGCCCTTGGAGAGGTAGAACCGGTCCCGGTCGGGATCGTCGATGTTCGCCGGTGACACGTTGAGCACGCGGTCGTAGAGAACCCACATCGCTTCCCGCGTGGACGTCAGCGACAACATGTGCGCGTTGCCCCCGACCATCCTCTCGACGAGGTCTTGCAACGTCTTTTCCGTAGTCTGCATGGTTCCACCCGCAACGCTTCTGGAGTCGTGGTGATCAGGCCGGCCCGCTGGTCCTTGGAGGCTAGGACAGGTCTGGTCGCCCCGGCATCCCTCGACCTGACAGAAACGCCGCCCGCACCCGGCTGTTCTGCGGCGGCGCAAGTGCCCTATCAGGTTGGGGGATGCTCGGCGGTCACCCCCTTTTCTAGCATTCGGAGCGGTGCCCGTGGACCAGCCGACGCGGACTGTCGCCAGGAGGACTTCTTGAAGGTCATCGTCATCGCCGGGATCACCCCGTCGACGTTCTTCGCCCACGTCTCGCTCGCCACGGCCCTCCGCGACGCGGGGCACCAGGTGATGGTCACCGGCGCCGACGACGACGTGATCCCGACCATCGCCGCGGCCGGGCTCCCCGCCGTGCCGGCCATGGAGCCGGGACTGACCCGCAAGCAGATCTTCGCCGAGGCCGGGCTGTCGCGGGTGCCGGACGACGCCGTCGAACGGGAGTACATGGCGGGCCGGTGGTTCGCGCTGATCGAGAAGAGGCCCCTCGACGCCCTCCTGACGTTCGCGAAGGACTGGCGCCCGGACGTCGTCATCGGTGGCATGCTGGCCTATGGCGCGCCACTGCTGGCGACCCGCCTCGGTGTCCCGTACGTGCGGCAGGCCTGGGACATCCACACCCCGAAACTGTTCGACGAGGGTGCGACGTACCAGCTGCGCGAGGAGTTGGCGGAACTGGGCCTGGACGCCCTTCCCGAACCCGACATGCTGATCGACATCACGCCGCCGAGCATGCGCACACCGGACAGTGAGCCCGCACAGCTGATGCGGTGGATCCCCGGCAACTCGCAGTGCCGGCTGGAACCGTGGATGTACACCAAGGGTGCGGCCACCCGGATCGGCGTCACGGTCGGGACGGGTGTGGCGGACTACGACCAGTACGACTTCGTCCAGGGCATCGTCAAGAACGTCGCCACCCTCGACGTGGAAGTGGCGGTGGCGGTCCCCGAGGCGGCTGTGCCCGTCCTGCGGGAACGCCTGGACGGCAACGTCCGGGTGGGCTGGGTCCCCCTCGACATCCTCGCCCGCACCTGCGATGTCCTGGTGCACCAGAGTGGCGGCAGCACCATGATGACGGCGCTGAGCATCGGGGTGCCCCAGGTCCTGACCCCCCACGCCGGGCAGTTACGCCCCGCCGAGATGGCACGCCGCGTCGTCGAGGCCGGCGCCGGGCTGATGCTCCCCGCCGAACAGACCACGACCGAGCTCATCGCCAAGCACTGCCAGGAGATCATCTCCAACCCGAGCTACGCGGCGGCCGCGGCCGGGCTCGCCGAGGAGATCGCCGCCCTGCCCCTGCCGGCCGAGGTGGCCAGGCGCATCGAATGGCTCGTGCACAAGACGTCCGCATAACCCCGAGCAGGGCCGCATCGACCGCTGCCCTGGGACACGAACCGGAGGAGGCGCCGCGGGTGGACGCGGCGCCTCCTCCGGTTCGGCTGGGTCATTCACCCCACTTGGCGTAGATCACGGGCTGCTCCCGGTGGGGGAGCTGTCGCAATCTCAGGTTCTCGAGGCCGAGCGTCTCGCGGAGTGCGGCGGTGACGCCGGGCCACCGGGGGTGTCCGAGCTCGTCGAAGGCGATGATGCTGCCCTTGACCAGATGGGGGCGGATCGCCTCGAACACGTCGCGGGTCGGCTCGTAGAGGTCGAGGTCGAAGAAGGCCATCCCGATGACGGTCTCGGGGTTGTCCGCCAGGTACTGGGGGACCGTCTCCCGGACGTCCCCCTTGACGACGAAGGTCCGTTGGACGTGCGAGACGGGATCGCCCGCTTCGTGCGCGGCGAGCACCTCACGCAGGTGGTCCACCTCGTCGTGGGGCACGGCGAACCGGCCGACCGCCGCGCTCGGGCTCACCTGGTCGATGTCGGAGAGGTCGGGGAACCCGGTGAAGGTGTCGAAACCGATGATCCGGCGGAAGGAGTTGTACGGCTCGTGGATGCCGCGCAGTGCGGCGAGAATCGCGAGATGACGCCCGTGCAGGACACCGAACTCCATGATCACGCCGGGCAGCTCGAGAAGCTCCTGGTAGAGCGCGTCCATGGTCAGCAGGTCCGCGAGCTGGTGGCGCCGCAGGTACACCGGGAGGTTGTCGATCAGGTACACGGGCGGGATCGGCGTGTCGGTCAGCAGTTTCGTGAGCCGTTCCCGGACCTCCTTCTCCTGCGGCGACTCGTGCGGCAGGATTC
>NZ_JBJMIE010000069.1:0-7170 GCF_045807065.1 Actinophytocola sp.
CCAACCACCCCTTCACTTCCCTCACAAATTTCCCGCCCACTCAAACTCCCCAAGCGCGGCGAGGATTAGGACGGTGAGTGGAAGGGTGAGCTACGTGAGCGGAGTGGGGAAAGTTGAGTGCCCACCCACTCGCCCTTCCCCCACAGCTTCCCTACCCATTCACCTCACCGCGCCTACCTACCCACTCACCTCGCCCACCCAACTTCCCCACCCACTCACCACGCCATCCAGCTCACCCACTACGCACCACGCCCACCCAACTTCCCCTATCCACTCACCACGCCCACCCAGCTCGCCCACCACCCAGCCTTCCCACCCAACTTTCCTCCGCCCCGCCCTACCTACCCTTCCCCGCTCAACCCCTCCCCCGCTCTCCCGGCCCTCCCGGCCCTCCCGGCCTCCCGCTCTCCCCGCCTCCCGGCCTCCCGCTCCCCCTGCCTCCCGGCCTCCCGCTCTCCCTGCCTCCCCGGCTCCCGCTCTCCCCGGCCTCCCCGGCCTCCCCGGCCCCCGGCCCCCGGCCCCCGGCCCCCGGCCCCCGGCCCCCGGCCCCGACCGAGCCTGACCCCACCACCAACCACAATCAAGGCAACGGCGGCAACTCAGGCTGAGAAGCCGCAGGCGTCTCCGCCAAGGACTCCAACGCCAACCGAATCGCCGTATCGAGTTGCGGATCGCGGCCAGCGGCGTGGTCCTGCGGCGCCATCACCACCTCGACGTCGGGATCGACCCCGTAGTTCTCCACCCCCCACCCGGGCCCCCGCATCCACGTCGCGTACCGCGGCTGCGTCACCAAGGTCCCGTCCACCAGGTGGTACCGCATGTCGATCCCGATGACGCCACCCCACGTCCGGGTCCCGACGACCGGCCCGATCCCCATCGCCTTGATCGCGGCGTTCACGATGTCCCCGTCGGACCCCGAGAACTCGTTCGCCACCGCGACGACCGGTCCGCGCGGCGCGTCCGCCGGATAGCTCTCGGCCGTGTGGCCGTCCCGCGTGATCTGCCAGCCGATGATCTTGCGGCCCAGCTTCTCCACCACCAGCTGCGACAGGTGCCCGCCACGGTTCTCACGCACGTCGACGATCAGCCCTTCGCGCCGAACCTCCAGGCGCAGGTCGCGGTGCAGCTCCGCCCAACCGCTGGCGACCATGTCCGGTACGTGCACATACCCGAGCCGTCCCTCGCTCGCCTCGTGGACGTAGGCCCGCCGGTTCGCCACCCAGTCGTGGTAACGCAGGGGCATGTCGTCCAGCAGCGGAACCACCACCACACTGCGGTTCGCACCACCCCCGCCGGGCGCCACCACCAGCTCCACCGGCTTGTCAGCGGTACCCGCCAGCAGCGGGAACGGTCCCGCCACCGGATCGACCGGGCGGCCGTCGACCGCGACGACCGCGTCGCCCGCCCGGACCGCGACTCCCGGCGCGCGCAACGGGGACCGGCCATGCGGGTCCGACGACTCGCCGGGCACGATCCGCTCGATCCGCCACACGTCGCCGTCGCGGACCAGGTCCGCGCCGAGCAGCCCGAGCCGTCGTGCGGACTCCGCCCCGCCACCCGGTGGGGTCACATACGCGTGCGACGTGCCCAGCTCGCCCTGGACCTCCCACAACAGGTCGACCAGTTCGTCGTGCGAGTTGACGTTCTCGACCAGCGGCCGGTACCGGTCGAGCACGCCCGCCCAGTCGACGCCGTTCATGTCGGCCCGCCAGAAGTGGTCCCGCATCAGGCGGCCGGCCTCGTCGAACGCCTGCCGCCACTCGGCCGCCGGGTCGACCTGCACGCGCACCCGTGACAGGTCCACGCGCACCCCGTCGTCCCCGTCGTCCGACGAGTCGGACTTGTGGTCCGCCGCCTGCACCCGCAACCGCCTGTTGGCGCGGATCACGAGCCGTTCGCCGTCGCCGGTCACCCACACGTCGTCGACGCCGTCGGCAAGCGTCTCGAGCTTGCGCTTCGTGAAGTCGTAGCGCTCCAGCACCGTCTTGTCGTCCTCGCTGTCCCCGTCGTGACCGAGCACGCCGGACAGCGGGTAGCGCAGCCACACGAGGCCGTTCTTGACCGCGTGCAGGCCGCCGTAGCGCGCGGCCGGCACGGGCAGCGCGACCACCCGGTCGCCGAGGCCGTCGAAGTCGACCTCGGTGCGCGGGGGCGCGTCGTCGTCATCGTCCTTGTCCTTGTCGGGCTGCTCCTCCTCCACCGGTCTACCTCGAAGCTGCGGCGAGAACGGCGACGGCGTGGTGGCCGCGAGCGGCACCAGGTGCGGTCGCGCACCGTACGGGAACGACATGTCGAACACGTGCGTGTCGTAGATCGGGTCGAAACTCCGCACGGACAGGAACGCGAGGTGCTTGCCGTCGACCGTGAACTGGGGGTCGGTGTCCACGAACCGCAGCGGTGTCACATCCACTGTGGACAGATCGGTGGTACTGGCCATCCTGATGTGGCGCAACGGGCTCGGCCCCGGATGCGACCACGCGAGCCACGACGAGTCCGGCGAGAACGCCAGGTCGCACGGATCGCCGTCGGTCGTGTGCACCAGCTCGCGGAAATCACCGCTGTCGACGTCGGCCAGCAGCACGCGGCCGTCGTGCGTGGCCACCGCGACCCGCCGCCCGTCCGGGGACGCGGCGAGCTCCAACACCCGCCCGAGCCGCCCGACGCCGATGCGGCGGGGCGAGGTCGCCACGCCGTCGACGGGCGCGATCTCCAACGCGTCCTCGCCCTCCGCGTCGGTGACCCACACGACCTGTTCACCGAGCGTGCGCGGAAGCCGGGCCCGCACCCCCGGTTCGGCTGACAGGGCACGAACCGGCCCGTCGCGATGAGTGAGCCAGTGCACGGTGCCACGCACCTCGACCGCGCTCGCCCGGCCGGTCTGGTCCGGCCCGACGTCGCCGAGCTCGTCCACCGCCCGCACCGGGTACGGAGTCCTGCCCAGCCGCGGCCCACCGAGCCGCACGTCGAGCTCCCGCGGATCGCCGTCCAGCCCGTCCACGAGCCACAGCCGCCCGGCGCGGTGGAAGATCACCCGGTGGCCGTCCGTGGTGGCGTTGCGGGCGTAGAACTCGCCGGGTGCGTCGACCGCGTGGCGGCGCAGGTCGGCGCCGTCCGGGCGGCACGAGTACAGGTCACCGACGCCCTCGTGGTCGGACAGGAACGCGATGCGGTCACCCACCCACATCGGTGACGACAGGTTGCCGTCGAGTTCGGTCAGGATCCTGGAGAACTCGCCGGTGCCGTCGGCGTCGAGCCACAGCTTGCCCACCGTGCCGCCGCGGTACCGCTTCCACCAGGCCGGCTCGCGTGAGCTGGCGCTGAGCAGGAGCACGGCGCCGTCCTCCCGGGTGGCGATGCCGCCGACCGGACCGTAGGGCAGCCTCCGGAAGACGCCGTCCTGGTTGACGGCGTACGCCCAGGTCCGGCGCATGCTGTGCTGCCCCACCGAGCTGGCGGCGAGCACCTCGCCGTCCGCGGTCCACCCGAGCACGTCCGTGTTGACGTCGGCCCAGTGGGTGAGGCGACGGCTCGGCCCACCGTCGACCGGCGCGACGTGCACCTCCGGCTCGGCGTCACGCGAGCTGGTCCAGGCCAGCTGCGAGCCGTCGGGCGAGAACCGCGGCGAGGTGACCGGGACCTGGTCTGCGGAGACCCGCCAGGCACGGCCGCCGCCGAGCGGCGCGAGCCACACGTCATCCTCGGCCACGAAGGTGACGAGTTCGCCGTGGAGGTGGGGGAAGCGGAGGTACGAGTCGTTCACGGCCGCCACGTTAGCCGCGATCACCGACATCGCCACGAGAAAAAGGGCGACATCTGGGGCCGAACCCGAGCGAAAGGGCCGTTCGTACCGTTCCCACCGCTACTTTCCCAGGTGCGACCGGCACGGACAGCCTCGGCATTCGGCAGGTCACATCAGGGTTCCTGACCGCGAGGTCGCTAAGCCGACCGACGCTGTCGTGATGACCGCCGCCGCGCTCGTCCTGCCCGCCCAGGCGCCCCTCGCCGGCTGTGGGCGCCGCTCAACCGCTGCCTGATCCACAGACCCGGCATGCCGGCGGTCGCGGTGGCCGCGCGGGCCAACGGGGTGACGATCGCCGCATCCCAATCGGAAGAAGAAACCGAATCGGCCCACTCCGGTTCACGCAATGCACGAACTCGACCGAGACCGCTGATTTGGTGCGCGCACCGAGGCGGTCGTGCCGAGAAACCCGCACGAAAGTCCCTTTCGCACGGGTATGTCCGTGACAGGCGGGGTGTGCCGGCCCCATCGTGGAGTCATGACACGAACTCAGCGCTCCACCAGCACCAAGGTCAGCGCGGCCAGAAACGTCGCCAGTCCGGCTCGTCCATGCCGGCCGGGTCAACGCCCGCGGAGCGGGCCGCCTGTTCGGCGGTGCGGACGTTCGCCGCGAACTGGCGAGCCTCCGCGCGCAGCAGGCCCTCCGGGTCGTCGCCGGCGAGTTTGGCCCGTGCGGCCGCGGCGAACAACGGTGAGCCGGGCAGCAGGTCCGGTGGCAGACCCGCGCGAGCCGTGCGTTGCACCAGCTTCGCGGCGAGTGCGAGTGCAGGCTGCCCCATGGCCACGCCGTCCACACTGGACTCCCGCTTCTTCTCCTGCTGCTTCAGCTGTTCCCAGCGGTGTTCCTGCGAGCGTGCGTCCCGCACCTCGGGATCACCGCCACCGAACACGTGCGGGTGACGACCGACCAGCTTCGCCACCAGCTCGGCGGCCACGTCGTCGATGGAGAACGGCTCGTCCGGCGACTCCTGCGCCACACGTGCGTGGAACAGGACCTGCAGCAGGACGTCACCGAGCTCTTCGCGCAGTGCCGCCCGGTCACCGTCCTCAATGGCTTCGAGCAGTTCGAAGCATTCTTCGACCAGGTACTGCCGGAGTGACTCGTGCGTCTGCTCCGCGTCCCACGGGCACCCGCCCGGCGAGCGCAGCCGGTTCATCACCGCGACGGCGTCCAGCAGTGTGCCGCCGTGGACCGGCTCCGGTCGGACGACGGACGCACCCCGCGCCAGCAGAGCGGTCGCTGCCGGCTCGTCCAGGTCCTCGGTCAGCAACACGACCGATCCGGACAGCGCCTCCTCGGCCAACGTGGTGGGCGATGGCGCTTCCGCCGTCGTGTACACCGACACGGCCGTCCGAAGCAGCGGCACCGCGGCGCCCGGCACCGACCCGCCCGGCCCGAGCAGCACGACGGCCGAGCCCGACTGGATGGGTTCGGCCACCTGAGCTGTTGACGTCACGGTCGACGCCGTCAGGGCGTGCTGGACTTGGGCCGCACCACGTAGCCGGAGACCTCGGCTTCGTTCTTCGGCACGACGGTCAGCATCAGGTCGTTCCAGACGCCGTACCGCGGGCTGATCTTGATGCCGCTGTCGATGATGTGCGGCCGCAGTACGAAGCGGCCGAGCGTCGGCAGCTGGTCCTCGGTGATCTGGCTCAGATCGACGTCGGACGGCACGGAGGACGCGGTCTCGGTGGAGAGCACGTGCACGATCTGGTAGCCGCCGCCACCCGTCGCGCCCTGGCTGCTCGGCAGCACGAACACCGAGTTCTTCGGCGCCGCGAGGTAGACGCCGTCCCCGCCGGTCGCGTCCTTGTCGAGCTGGACCACCGGCTGGGCGGACTTCTGGGAGGCGGCACGCATCAGGGCCGCGGACTGGCTCGGGTTGGCCGCGATCTTCTCGGCGAGCGCGCGTGCCTCGTCCGCCTTGTCCACGACGACCAGGTTGTACTTGGCGCTCTCCCGGCCGAGGTGCTTCTTCGCGAGCCCGTCGAGCAGCAGCTGGTCGTTGGCGTAGGCGTCGAAGCCGCGGGCCCGGGAGACCAGCTCCGGCACCAGCTGCTCGGTCGGCACGTCGCTGCCCGCGGTCAGCTTCTGGCCGAACGGGTTCTGCGCGCGCAGGTCCGCGAGCTTGTCGTCGTCGACCCGCACGCCCTCGCGGCGGGCGACGTCGGTCAGCATCTCGTGCACCACCAGCTGCCCGACGGCCTCACGCGCGACGAGGTCGAGCTTGTGCTGCTGCGCGAGGCCGCGCGCGGCCGGCTCCTTCACCACCTTGTCGACCAGGTTCTGCACCTGGTCGACCGAGATCACGTGGTCGCCGAGGATGACAGCGGAGTTGACCTGGCTCGGCCCGTTCCCGCACGCGGACAGCGTCGCGACCAGCGCGATCACGGCGGCAAACGGCGCTACGGCACGGTGAAGGACACTCGTCACGGTGTCCAAGCCTCTCACAGTCCCCTATCCCACCGGCGCGGGGGCAATCACCAGCGACTCCAGGAACTTCGCGCACCACTCCAGCAGCTCGACGTCCCGCAGCGGCGGAGCGCCGATCCGGCCTCCCGCGGCGCCCTCGGTCGGCCGCGGCACGGTGACGAGCTGGCTCACGGCCTTGTAGTTCGCCTTGGGATACAGCCGCCGCAGCCGGACGAGCTGCGAGTCGCGCAGCTCGAGGGGCGCGAACCGGATCGAGCTGCCCTGCAGGGCTACCTCGCGGACGCCATGGTCGCGGCACTTCTGCCGGAAGGCGGCGACCGCGAACAGCCGCCGCACGGGCAGCGGCGGCGTGCCGTAGCGGTCCTGCAGCTCCTCCTCGACGGCGGTGAGCCCGTCGGCGTCCGGCGCGGCGGCGAGCTTGCGGTAGGCCTCGAGCCGCAGCCGCTCACCCGGCACGTAGTCGTGGGGGATGTGGGCGTCGACCGGCAGGTCGACCCGCACCTCGGCGAGCTCTTCCTCCTCCTCGCCCGGCTCGGCGCCGGCGTGCTTGCGGAACGCCTCGACCGCCTCGCCGACGAGCCGCACGTAGAGGTCGAAGCCGACGCCGGCGATGTGGCCGGACTGCTCCGCGCCGAGGATGTTGCCGGCGCCGCGGATCTCCAGGTCCTTCATGGCCACCGCCATACCCGCGCCCAGCTCGGTGTTCTGGGCGATCGTGGCGAGCCGGTCGTGGGCGGTCTCGGTGAGCGGCGCCTCCGGCGGGTAGAGGAAGTACGCGTACCCGCGCTCGCGACCGCGGCCGACGCGGCCGCGCAGCTGGTGCAGCTGCGAGAGGCCCATCACGTCGGACCGCTCCAGGATCAACGTGTTGGCGTTGGAGATGTCCAGGCCGCTCTCGACGATGGTGGTGCAGACGAGCACGTCGAAGCGCTTCTCC
>NZ_JBJMIE010000070.1:0-3946 GCF_045807065.1 Actinophytocola sp.
AACCCAACGACCCCGCCCAACTCACCCAACCCAACGACGTCACCCAACCCAACATCACCCATTCCAACAACTCCACCGACCCAGCCAGGGCCGCGGAGCCGGGTGCAGAGCGTCGCCGCGGTGCCGCGTTCGCGGTTCGCGGTTGACGAGGGTGCCAGGCCTGACCACTTCGGGGTCACCGAGCGGATCAGGGCGGCCATGGCGCACGTCGCGCGGGACGCCGGCGTTGCGGACGTCTCCCAGGCGGACGCCAACGCGCTCCCCAACTCCCGCTACCGGGTCACCCGGACCGACGGGTCGACCTTCCTGGTGCGGGTGATGACCGCCATGACGAGCGACGGCAGCCCCGCGAGGCTTGAGGTCGTCGGCAGTGGCCAAGTGGACATCCACGTCTCGCTCAAGGCCGGTCGCGGCGTCGTCGAGCGGGCGCTGGTCAACGCGGTCGCCCAGGCCAGTGCGTTGCTCAACAACACCCAGACCGACACCGACCTGCTCAACCACGCGACCCACCCAGGCGGCAACACCGACCTGTCCACCAGCGACCACGGCCGGCAGGCCGAGGTCCGCTACCTCGACCGGAGCAGGCAGGAGACGTCCCGCCTCCGCGTGCTCCGCCGGCACCGGATCGCCCAGGAGATGAAGGCGCTCGTCGAGGAGCTGGGCCTGCATCCCGACGACCCGGTCTCTCCGCAGCGGCTGGCCGTCGCGGACACCGGCATCGGGAACGCCGTCGACCGGAACGTCGCGGGCACGCGGCGGCCGGCCTGGGTGAAACCGCCGGACGGGTATCCGAAGTGGAAGGCCTTCCTGCGTTACCACCTGCCTGCCGAGGTGCTGCCCGGCGTGGCGGCCGGCAGTGCCATCGCGGCGACCGGGTCGCCTGTCGTCGGTGCGGCCATCGGCAGTGCGGCCGTCGTCTCCGGGACCGCCGGCACGCTCATCAAGCGCTGGTACGGGCGGACGGACAAGGCCAACACCGACACCGGGCACGGGAAGAACATCGCGGTCCGCGCGTACGAGACCGCCCTGCGGCGCAAGGAACTCCTCGACCCGCTGCTCGAGCGGACCAGGGGCACCAGGCTCGTCGACCCGGCGCCGGTGGAGCCGCGGCCGGACGGCACGATGCCGCCGAAGTACCAGGCCTACTGGCGGCAGCTGCTGAGCCGTGGCGGGCCGGTCCTCGGCGCCGGTGCGGCCACCTCCTACCTCGCCGCCGGGCTGCCGGTGTGGACCGCCGTCGCGCAGTGGGGGGCCGCGGCCCTCGCGGTGGGGGCGGGCCCGCTCGTCGAACGGTACTTCCGCAAGAGCCTCGTCGAGCGGGAGTGGACCCTGCTCGACAACATCGGGCGGCAGAACGACGACACGGCGGCCGAGTTCGACGTCGCGTTCGCCGAGAAGCTGAGCAGGCTGCTCGACCGCATCGACAACCTCGCCGGCGGCACACCGGCGAAGACGCGGCTCGGCGCGCCACCCGTGACGGCCGCCGAACCCAACAACACCGGGCTGCACCGCTACGCCGCCGGGCAGGTCGGTCAGCTGAACAGCCTCATCAACGCCGGGTCCGACGCGATCGGCAGCCTCCAGAAGAGCAGGGACCAGGCCACCAAGCTGCCGGCGGGCGGCAAGGACGCGGAGGTCGCGGTCAACGCCGGCATCAACTCCGCGATCCACTCGCTGTACGTGGGCGGCCTGCGGTCGGGGCTCGGCCTGATCGTCAACGCGTTCCTCGACCAACGCTTCACCAGGAACGAGTACAAGGCGATCCTCGAGCAGGTCCACTACGACTTCGGCAACAAGATGACCGAACAGGTGGCGCTCGAGCACCGGGTCCTCACCGACCTGCTCGACGCCCTCACCGCGGAGGTCGACGACGCGGAGCGGGCAGTCGGGCGCGTCGACGCGACGCTCGCCCAGCGGGTCGGGGACGTGGCGGTGCCGGCCCCGCCGAGCCCGGACACGAACCCCCGCCCGGTCGGACACCAGCGGCTGCGCGCGTTCCGCACCCACCACGTCCTGCAGGGCCTCACCATGGAAGGGGTCATGGTCGGCGCGGCCGTCGCGTTCGACCAGGGCGTCACCGGCGTCATCGTCGTCGGCTCGGTGGCGCTGACCATCGCCAGCTCGTTCAAGCTGCGGTACCTGTTCCGGCACGCCGAGCAGGTCGCCGTCGACGAGACGATCCACGCCGACCGCAACCGGGAACGCCCGGCCGAACAGGCGGAAGCCGAGGCGCGCCACCGGTTCCTGCTCGACTTCTTCAGCCATGAGATCGACGTCGCGGCCGGGCGAGCCGCCCCGCAGGCCCTCCCGGCCAGGCCGGCGACACCCGATCCGGGCGACCCGGCGTTCGCCGACGACGTCGACGCCCTGATCGACTACGAGCGCGCGAGGTTGCGGCAGGAGCCGAGGCCGTGGTCCACGCTCGGCGCCAAGCTCGACGTCCTGAACCGCATGGCGGCGCTGGCGCAGCGGGTCCGCGACTTCCACGACGGCGGCCACAGCCGGCCGGAGCGGCAGGCACGCGAGGACCTCCACGCGTTACGGCAGGCGTACGACGGGCTCGACAACGGCGAACCCGCGCCGCAGGACCACGAGCGGCAGGCGGAACACGAGGCGCGGCAACGGAAAGCGGCCGCCGGACTGCGGGGCGGCGAGCAGGGCGCGCGGCCGGCCGGGCGGCTCCGGTCCTACCTGGACGAGAGCGTGGCCACGCCGGCCGGCCGGGCGTTCTACGCCGCCGGCGACGAGTTGCTGACCGACGTCGCGGACGTGCGACCGGAACCCGGCCAGTACACGGTCGACATGCACGGCGGCGAGGACTTCGTGCGCATCGGCGAGGACCGCCTGACCGCCGACGACCTCGCCACGCTCATCGAGGCCGACCCCCACTGGCACGGCGAGCCGATCCGGCTGCTGGCGTGCGAGACCGGGCAGAGCGCGAACGGGTTCGCCCAGCAGCTCGCGGACCGGCTCGGGGTCACCGTGTACGCGCCGTCGGACTACCTGGAGATCACCCCGGACGGCGAGGTGCTGGTGGGCCGACCCGCGCAGGACTCGGGCGGCAGCTGGCACATCACGCGGCCGGCGACCGGCCGGATGTACGCGTTCGAGCCAACGGTCGGGCACGACGGGCAGGTCGCGCCGTTGCCGACCGTGCCGCACGCCATGTTCTGGCCGGACCGCGACGACGTGCGGATCGGCGACGTGTTGACGCCGGCGCCGGTGGCGGAACCGGGCGAGCTGACGCTGGTGCGGGACGGTCCGGCCGTGTACTCCGGAGCCGACCGGTTGTGGCCGGACGAGCTGGCCGACATCGTGGCGGAGAACCGCGACTGGCAGGGTGGCCCGACGCGGCTGCAGGTACGTGGCGGGCACGTGGACGCGGACTTCGCGCAGCGGCTCGCGGACCTGCTCGGCGTGCCGGTCGTGGTGCCGGCGGACGCGGTGGCCGGCGAGTTCCCGACGCTGTCGTCGGGCACGCTGGAGGTGTACAACGAGCGGTCGGCCGCGCCGGCACCGCCGGGTTGCCGGGTGTACGAGCCGAGGAGCGTCACGGCCGGGAAGGGGACGTCATGAGGATCGCCCGGCTCTTCGACGGGCGGGACGCCGGTGGCGAGTGGACGTTCGCGCCGGACCACCCGCGCATCGCGGACCCCGCCGAGCGGGCGCGGATCGCGGGCTTCCTCCGCGGGGGCAAGGTGATCCGGCGCGTGCCGGGGTCCGATGTGGACCGGGTCGAGCCGGCGAACGGGCGCGTGGTGCCGATGTCGACGCTCACCGACGGCACGTGGATCTGGGGCGCGGCGCTGCGGTACTACGTGGAGAAGCACGGGATCGCGCCGGAGCCGCACTTCCTGGCCCACATCGCGGCGCACGAGTACGTCGCCCCCAAGCCGGAGGAGCCGGCCTGGCGCGCCGCGCTCGACCACCTCCGCGCGACGCCCTG
>NZ_JBJMIE010000071.1:0-37302 GCF_045807065.1 Actinophytocola sp.
GCGCCGGCGACCGCCACGCCCGACCGCGCCGCGTCGGCGACCGCGCTGGCCTCGCCGCCGGCCGTGCCGGGGGTGCCGGACGTCGGCCGGCCGGGCGAGGTCGTCGGCACCCAGCGCGTCCCCACGATCGACCCGGCCGGCGACAGAGTTCAGCCCGGGTCGCCGACGACGCGGGCAGTGGGAACCACCGCGACCATCGTCGTCGTCGACGGCGCACGCATCCGCACCCAGCCGGTCAACGGCACCGTCATCGGCTTGGTCCGGTACCACGATTGGTTCTTTGTCAGTTGCAAGCGCCGTGCCAGCGACGGCTACGTGTGGGGCTACGGCCACAACAACGGCCGTTGGGGCTGGATGAGGGACGACTTGTGGGACGTCATCTACTTCACCGCGCCCGGCGCCCCGTCGCCCCGCCCGATCCCGTGGTGCTGAATCAATAACCCCCCTTTTCAGCACCACCACCAGGGTGCCCCGCAGCAGCGTCTCGGTCCCTCAACCGCTGCGGGGCACCCGCCCCCACCCCGATGCGGCTCGCATCACCCCGCGCACTCGCGCCCATCACCACAAGGAACACGCCATGGTCACCAGCCCTGTTCTTGTCAGGCCTGACTCAGCCCCTCTCGCGGGAAGCCCGCGGACACAGCTCATCAACGGCGGCCCCAGCGGCAACGTCACCGGCTCCCCCATCTCCGTCGACCTGGTCCACCTGCCACCCGGCCACGTCGACGAACCCCACCACCACACCGACACCTGGGTGTACCTGCTGGTCTGGCACGCTGGCCCGCTCGGCGCGATTATCCGCCACGGCCCAGCGCGCAGCGAGATCACCCCATCGACCGACCAACTCGTCGCCATCCCGCCCGGCGTCACCTACACGCTGCGCAACCCGAGCAACGAACACGACATCCTCGCCTACGAGTTCCGCGCCACCACCACCGTTGCCGTTGCCTTCCCTACCAACGCGACACCGACCCTGATCCGCACCGATCACCACGAGTTCGCCCTCAGCCAGCAGGGCCAGCCCATGGCCACGCTCCTTGATGGCGGCCCTGACGGCAACGTCCCCGGATCACCGGTCTCCGCCGGTCTGGTTCGTATGCGGCCCGGCCATGTCGCCGAACCACACCATCACGGCAACACCTGGATCTATGTGCTGGTCCGGCACGCCGGCTCACTCGGCGCGGTCACCCTCCACGGTCCCACCCTCGAGGGCCGCATCCACCAAAGGGTCGGCCAGCTGGTCGCGATGCCCCCGAAGAAGGCCCACGCCGCCGTCAACCCGAGCGACCAGGACGACATCGTGGCCTACGAGTTCCGCGCCAACCCCACCATCCACACCGACAACATCATCCTCAACGAGCTCCGGCCGGCCCTGGACGACCAGAAACCGGTGCTGTTCTCCCCGTCGATGACCACTCGCGCGCGATGAGCAACCAGTCCCCTGCCGACCACACGACGGACGGTGTCGAGCCGACACACCACCCACCGGTAACCCGAACGGCGACGCAACAGCCACCACAGCAGGGTCCACCGGCACGCCATCCGACCGGGATGTTGATCTACCCGTTCAGCGTCCACGACAACGCCGAACTCGCGCGATGGGCAATGTGAACCGGCGATGCAAACCCGGGGTGTGGACTGGCGGTGCCGTCAGCCGAATCACCGGTCCGAGGTCGCGCGGCTGCCGCAGGTCCCGTTCTACGACCGGCCCCAACACCCGGAGCCGACGGCCACGCACGGCCAAACCCCTGCAGCAGCACCCCTGCGACCTCATCCGTGGCGGTCCTGCAGTCCCCGCCGACCCGACGTGCATCACGGAGAACAGGACAGACGAGGGCCAGGAAGCAGGCCACCGGAGGACACCGATCACAGTGAGGACTGGACATGATCGACCGACTGGACCACCAGACCAACCACGATCCGCATGAGTTACTCGGACGGCGCGAGCAGTTGGCGCGGTTGGTGCGACTGGACACACCGTTCAGTCAGGTCGTGTCAAGCTGGGCCGGGTTCGGGGTCCACGGCGAGCAGACCACGCCCACATCCTTCGTTGACCTCACCGACGACGACGCGCGTCTGCTCGACCTCCCGGCCGGGACCTCCGTGACCCGCCGAGACATCCACCTCGTGTCCGTCCTCACCGAACCGGTGTTTCGCGCGGCGGCCATCACCGAGCTGGTCTACGAACCTCGTCTCGGCTTGGATCTCGCCGGCCGTCGCGCGGTGCGCAGCGGTTCCGATCCGCTCGACAGCCTGGTGAACCACCTGCGTCGTGTCGTGTGCTACGTGCTCCGACCACACCATGCCACCGAAGGCGACACAGCGGACGATCCTCAGCCGGACCATCCCGCGCTCCAGGCCAAAACCATCCTGGCGCACGCCGGCATCCCGGTCGCGGTAGCTGTTGAGACCGTCTACTGGCGACTGATCGCCCACAGGCAGCCGTCTGTCGTGCTGCCCTACGCCATGCCGCGCCCCCTGCTCGCCCGGATGTCGCGATGAGCACGCTCCTCCTCCACCATCCCGTCCCCGAGGCCGAAGCAGCCCTCGCCAGCGAGGGATCGCCAACCGTCACCACCGATGAACCCGATTCCGCCGCGGCGACGCACATGGACGCGCCGGCCTCGGCTCACCAACTCGATCCCATGAGCATGGGATCGGTCAAGCGGTGGCGGGACCACCGCCACCGGGTCCACCGCGACCGCCGCCCGCCTCGCGGCGATCGCACGGACCCCGTCCCCAGGGGCCACGGACCACGCCACGACACCCACCGCGCCGACGATTGCCCTGGTGATCGCATCAGCGCGCGCGTCGGTGATCGCGTGCGTGCTCGTGTCCATGCCGCCCCTGACCGCCCTCGGCCACGGCAGGAGGCGACGGCGAACACCACGACCGCACGTCCCCGCCACGCCGGGTCCGGCGCGAACACACAGGAGTCGACCAGCCCGCATTACCCCAGAGGGTGGCCGGTGCTCGAAGGAGCTGCCGCCGATGGTCGCACCCTGTTCGTTCCACCGGAACCACCGGCGTGGCCGCGACACACGGCATCGTCGCGTTCGCCGGCTGCCTGGCCGAGGGCACCCCAGCAACCAGCTCGCCCAAGTGGTGCGTCATGACCGTCGCACACGATCCCGACGACGGGCCCGAGTTCGATCTCACCGAGATCGAACGCTACCTCGCCGCCCACAGCACCCCCGTCGGCGACGAGGCGAACGACGACGCGAACAGTGACACGGGCGCTGACACGGGCACTGACACGGATGCTGGCGTGGACCATGGGAACGCCGCGGCGTCCACCAACGACCGGCGTACGCGCGAGGGACGAACGAGGCGAGTGCGCAAACTCGCCGGCGACGTCGCCGAGGCACGGCAACTCGTCGCGCTCCAAGACTCCGCCGAGTTGGTGTACGCACACAGCCAACGCGTCCTACGCACCATCCGCCGCGGAGCCGAAGCCGTCAAGCTGGTC
Source organism: Actinophytocola sp. (assembly GCF_045807065.1). Classification (GTDB taxonomy): domain Bacteria; phylum Actinomycetota; class Actinomycetes; order Mycobacteriales; family Pseudonocardiaceae; genus Actinophytocola. The sequence goes on from NZ_JBJMIE010000071.1 coordinate 3,470, forward strand.
CAACTGCGACAGAACCCCGCCTTTCTCGCGCTGGCCACCGTGCGGGCCCGCAGGACCGTCACCGCGACCGGGCTGGCCGCGTTGGTGATCGCGCTCGGCTGGTCCACCGCCGGCGTGCAAGCCTTCGCCGCCGGCAACACGCCCCGGTTCAGCGCTCAATGGTGGTTCGCCTGGGGCGTCGAACCTTTCGTCTCCCTGGCGCTGCTCACCATCGTCATCGCCCGCGCCTTCCTCGCCTCCCGCGGACAAACCATCACCACCCCGACGGTGCGGCGCGTCGAGTGGCTGTTCCTGTCCGCGACGCTGCTCATGAACACCTGGCGACACCTCCCCGGCGTCGCCACCCCGTTCCGATTCGATCAACTCGTCATCCACATGCTCGGCCCGATCGTCGCCGTGTGCGTGGTCACCGTCCTTCCCCTGCTGTGGGTCGCGATCGACAACGTCCCCACCCGTGCCCCGACCACCACACCTGCCGAGGACACACAACCCGACAACGCCACCAAAGACGGCAGCAAAGACCCCACGGAGGACGCGCCGTCCGGAGTTGACCAGCGGGCCCAGGAGCGTGTGGCCGCCGCACTCGCGAAGGCGACCGCCCTGATCCACACCGGACGCCTGCCACCAAACCCGTCCGCCAACAGACTCCACAAGGCACTGGGTGGCGCCATGGACACCGCTCGCGCCGTCCGCGACATCCTCCGCCGCGGCCCATAACAACCCCGTGCGACCGCGCGGCGTCCGCCAGTCCCACCGGTCCATGACCGTTCACGAAAGCGCCAGGAGAAAACCATGCTGTCAGATAACGCCTTCCAGATCGATGACCACCAGGACCAGGCCCTGGCCAGTGACCGGAAGTCACGCTACGGCGCCTACCTGCGGGACAAACGCCGACTGTTCTTCCACAATGGACTCGACAGTCCACCCACAACCAATCCGGTCGAGTTCGCGGTCGCCGCCTGGTCGGTCGCCACCCCGCCGATCATGTCCCCCAGCTATGTGACCAGCCATCCCCGGATCCAGGACACCACGGTCCATTGGGACGACGACCGCCGTGCCGCGCTCGCGGTCGAGATCGCCGTCCCCGCACCACCGATCACCAACCGGCTGCCGTCGCGGTGGTCGGGGTGGGTCCAGGACAGCGGTTGGGGTCCCCGTTGGCGCGACCCTCATGACAACGACCACCTCACCGTGCTGAGCACGGTGACCATCCGGATTCCCCTTAACCCGAACCTGTTGCCGTGCCCGACTTACACCTTCGGCGTCCCCGACACGACCTGTGCCAAGATCGCGGTCGGCGCGATGTGCCGCATGGTCAACGCCGAACTCACCGACCTGCTCACCGCGATCGACACACCAGCCTGGCGTGGGACCGCCAGCGCCTCCCGCCCGTAACCAGGAACGACCGTGCTCACGCACCGGGGCGTGACAGGCAGGTCCGACACTGGGGTGAGACGTGGCGGAGCCACCGCGCCATGTGTTGCCGGACGGTGCGGTGGGCTCGATCGATGAGGACACGGATCAGTCGCAGCGCTGTCGGATCGTTGTTGAACTCGACGTTGTCCAGTCGCGCCACAACCCGCTGATTTCACACTGACTCTACATATCGTTCTGGGGGATATTCATGTCCGCAACTCAGGAAAATTCCGACTCAAGGGGGCGTCGTGCGCGTCTGCTTACGCAGAATCGCGAACTGAAACAGATCGGCGCGTGGAACTGGTCGTTACCCGCGTGGGCTGGTCGACTGACTGACGGCCGGACCTACAACACCTGTCCGTCGGCCGGTGTGTGCCGGTGGGTGTGCTATGCCCGGCACGGCACCTACACCTGGCCGGTCGTCCGCGCCAAACACCAGGCGAACCTGGTGTTCGTTTTAGACGATCTGGCCGGGTGGGAGGCCGCGATGATCGCCGAACTGGGCGCAAACAAGTTCCGCGGTGCATGGGTCAGAATCCACGACTCAGGCGACTTCTTTTCCGACGAATATTTACAGGCATGGTTACGTGTCTGCCTCGCTCGCCCGGACGTGAATTTTTACTGCTACACGAAAGAGATCCGCCGCTTTCGCCGGCTGGTGGAGCCAGAACCACCGCCGAATTTCCGCTGGGTTTACTCCTACGGCGGGATGGAGGACGGCGAGCTGGATCCGGCGGTGGATCGAGTGGCCGACGTGTTTCCCGACGAGGCGGCGATCACCACTGCCGGGTGGGCCTCCCAGGAGGACAGCGATCTACTCGCGGTCCTCGGCCCGCGCCTGGTGGGGGTGCCGGCCAACCGGATTCCCCACTTCCTGAAAAGGCAGGGTGATCGCACGTTCCGTTCCTGGCAAACCGAGGTCGACGCCGAACACGCCGCTCGTCGCGAGCGCCGCCGAACACGGCCAGCGGTGGCTGGTTGTCAACCACACCCCACCCCGGCACCGAGTAGCCAGCAACAGTGACGCGCCTCAACCGGACTGATCAGTTCCCCCAACCAGCCGAAACAGCCCTGGTGCCCACAGGCCCATGATGTCTTCGCAGAGAGGGCCCCGATGCACGCTCCTCCGACCGGGCCGCTCACCGCCCCGGCAATACCCCCCGTGTCTGCCCAGCCCGCTGGGCCGACGCCGTACCGGGTCTCCGTTGCATCACTCCCCACCCGACCCACCATCCGACATCGCACGGGACGCACGCACCGCTTCCGCGCCGTCGTGGTCACCAAGGCGCTCGCTGCCATCATGCTGGCGGCCACCGTGCTCGTTGCCATGACGCTGCTTGCTGGCTGTACCACCACCTCACCCCCCGCGAGCCCTCACATCCCGCTACCGCAACCAGCCGACACTGGGCAGAGCACAGCTCGGACACCGCCACTGTCAGGCGCGGAAACAACTCCTCCCGTCGATATGCCACGCGTCGACACCCCGCAAGCCGTAGCCATCCAGTGGCTGTCCGCATACCACAGCGCCACGTGGACCGATCCCAACCCCGCCGCCTGGATTGACCGCGTACGACCGTACGTCACCGACGCCATGCACACTCGTAACACCTCATTGCGCGACGGCGGGGCGGGCAACGATTGGACCGACTTCGTCAGCCAACGCTGCCGAAGTAACGTTTCCGACCCCGCCGCGGTCATCCCCGCCGAAGCGCCAGGGAACAGCGACACCGCGAACGTGCTCGTTGCCGGCACGGTAACAACCACCTGTGCGGACGGAACCGATTCGTCGATAGAGCAAGCGTCCGCCACCCTCGTGGTGGTGAAGACGTCCAACGGCTGGCGCGTTGACGAGCGACTGTTCTAACGAGTCGCTTTCGCACGATCAGCAGAACGGTTGAAACATCGAGCCGGGGTGTTACACAGGTTGGCTGTGTAGCACCAGCTGTCAACCTCGCAAGTCAGCGAGCACAGCAGCGACCTCTTTTCTAACGCGCCTGAGCGATTGCGCGATCTTGCGAAAACGGTATCTCCAGATCGGAATTAGCCGATGCCAATACCGATGCAGCCGACTGTCAAGCAATAGAACACGGGGCTCGGTCTTGGCGAGGTTCTCGTCGATGAAATCGTCCATGGTGTGCATGCACTGAGTAACGTCGTCAATCCAGGAAGGTTTTGCCGTCACTGTCGGCGTTGCACTCCCACCGCCGGTAAAGACATGCACAACTACCCTTTGTTGAGCTTTGAGATCAACACCCTTGATGACAACCTGATTATCACGAGCCAACACAACATACTGAGCTTCTTTCGAAGATAGCACATTGCCGTCGATCTCTACATAGTGATGCACTACGTGCGCCTCGCCGATGTCGAACACCAGCGGATCGTCAGCGTTGAGCGTATCGACCGTATGGCTCGTCACGTTTTCAAACATGAAGGTCAGCCGTGACGGCGTTGTTGCCCGTTTGCCGGCGACACGCACCTCCGGAATGTTATCGAACGCAGAATTGGGGTTAACTATAAACATTCCAACAAGGACGACGGCCTTTATTAGACGGGGATCGGGCCATTGGCTTTGCAGTTCGAACAGCAGAGAGGTGACCGTCATCGACGATCTCACATGATCGTTTGGCGGTGGAAGATGCGCGACTTCCTCCACGCCGGCGATTCGGGTAGTAACCTTCACATCATCCGGGATACCATCGATGATAGCTAACAGGGTCATCCGGTCACGCGGGTTCAGCAGCATCGGCTTGAGCACAAGGCCGGAGCGATCTACCGACACCGGGTCGTTCTCAATGTCAAGCATGTCATCCCTGTTCCACTGGAGCACGCCTGCGGAGAACAAAGCCAGCTCGCCAAATTTGATACGAATCGGACCTGAGAAATCGCTCGGCACGATCGGAGCTTGTCCCGTGTTCTCAAATCTCACGATAACCAAGACCGGGTGGATCAGCGCCCGCCCCCCTGCCCACACCTTGATGAGCTCGTCCATCGTGTCGCCTTCAGGCAGGACAAAGCGGATCGAGTTACTCGTGTAGTGCAAACGAACTGACTTACCTCGGTTCTGGTTACGTAGGGTTCTGTACGCGACCAGGACGCCGATGATCGCGATGACTGTTGCCACCAGGAATTCCACAGTTCCCCCTCTGACGTACCGTCTACTCCCGGTTCGGCGGTTGAGTCACTCATCGTAGTTGAGCAGCCGGTCAATGCGACGAACGCTCGTGTCGGCGGGGCCTCTGCCCGTCGGAACGAATGGATCCACCCGGCCCCTGCCGAGTGAAACAAGTCTCCCGCCGCACGAAGTAACGTAGCGGGCCCGGCGGGCTGGGCAAGAGCTCGCCATGCTCAAGCCGGTGCGCAATCGGTCAGGTGCCCGCGCCGGTCCCTGTGTGACCACCAGGGCGCCGCTGCAAACTCTTGTGCTGGCGCCCCAGGCCGAGAGTGCGTCAGCGCCTGCTGCGTGTCAGGAGTGCTGAGGGCACTTCGTGGTTCCTGCGGCTGGTTCTGTTCGCGTTGTGGAAAGGTGCGGGCGCTGGAGCGGCGGTCGAGGCCGGTCTGGGATCTGCGTCCATGTCGCTCCACCCGGCTATGGGAACGGGTTGAAGCCGAGGTAGTCGATGCGGGCCAGGTCGCCGCGGGATAGGGGCCGGTTGAGGACGGTGAACCGTAGATGGGCGGCAGGTGGATGGTTGAGGTAGTCGGCCCACAGACACCCGGAGACGTGCACGCACTGATCGACCAGGTTGTTGCAGTTGCGGCATAGCAGTCCGCGGACACAACCAGTGAAGTGGTCGTGGTCGATCGCGAACGCGGGTGTACGGCGGCAGGCCTGACACAACGACCCGAACTCGGCCACGAGACGGGCACGGAGCCGGCCTCGTGGAGTGGTGGGGTTGACATGGGCAGGCCACACCGTCCGGGAGGACCGGGTCGGGCATCGGCCGGTCGGCGGCACGAGTTCTGCGGCGATCACCCTTTCGGTCAGCCGCACCGTCCACCGCACTGTACGGCTGTGGTAACCCCGCTCGCCCCGGTCGCGATCCAGGTTGGGTGGGGCCTGGATCCGGTAGCCAGTGCCGTCGGTCCAGAAGGAACACCACTGTTCGTGGCCGAACTCGCCCGGTCGTCGGCGATGCTCGATCCCGCACAGCACCTCGGCGGCGCTACCCGCCTGCTGATTGCGCAGGTGGTATCGCCCGTCGTCACCGAGCACCGCAACGACCGCGCGCAGGTCCATCCCCTCCACGTAGCACGGCACGCCAGCGCCGGCAGCGACCCGATCGTCCACGCCGTCGTAGTCCAGTTCGAGCGCAAAGCGCCACAGCAATGCCTCACGGCGGTGCTCCGGGAGATCGGCAAGGCAAGCCATGGCACCTCCAAGCCGATCGACGTCGACGGTCTCGGTACACCCCTGCCTCGATCGGGCACCGATGCCGACCTGCGCACGCGACGACGACAGGACGCGGTCAGACTCGATCCCCTCGCCCGTCGCGTTCGCCCTAGCCGCCGGCATCGCAGTAGAGAATCGTCAGGCCAGCTGTCGCCAGGTCGGCGAGTTCCGCAGCGGATCGGCCGAGACTAGCTCGGACGTCTCGATCTCGCCAGAGGCCCACTGGCCGCCCGCGACAGGCTGATCCGAAGCCTCCATATACACCTCGGTGACCTCGGTGACCTCGGTGGCCTCTCCTCGAGCCGAGTCGGGGTTCTCATCAGTCATGCCCGCCAGTGTCACACCTAACACCGACATCGCCCGGTGGCCCCACAGGACAGACCGGCACTGTCCGTCGTTGTTCGCCTGCGGGCTTGTCGGACAACGGCGAGCGTCGCGTTACCGGCTTCCAGACGCATCACACGCCGAGGCGGGTCACTGCCCTGGGTGTTTTCTGGGGTCGCTGTCGACTTCGACGAATCAGTGGCCGGCGGCCCGTGACACGATCGCCGCGTCGAGCTTGCGATGCAGGTAGGACAGCAGGGAGAACAGATCCAGGGCGTCAGGTTCCGCGATCGTCCAGCCGCCGGCCGCCCGCGCGGCATGCGCCGGGGGGTTACGGAAGGTGCCGAACGCGCCCTTGAGCATGGTGGCGAATCCCTTGTGCTCGGAGACCTGGGTCTCGGTGCGGAAGTCGTTGATCCGGATGACCGGTGGCGAGACCCTGGTGCTGAAGCAGTGGTCCACCAGGTCGGCGCCGTCCAGGGTCGAGCCGGACAGGTCCCGCAGTCGTTCCGCCACGCCCTTGGTCGCCTCGAACACCGCGTGGAAGATCGACTTGCGGAGGATCTCCTCTTCGCAGTAGTGGATCACCTGCTGGTGAACGCCCCGCCGCTTGAGTTCGTTCTGCAGCCGGCCGGCCAGCCGGGCGACCTCGTCCAGTGTTGTGGCGGCAGGAGCCTTCGCGACCCTGCCTTCCTCGTTGACCTTGAGGCCAACGAGCGACAGAACCTCCGACAGAGCATCGCGCAGGGCGTCGAAGCGCACTCGATCCTGCATATGTCGGGCGGGAGCCATGGCGTCGTTGATGAACCGGATCACGCAGTTCGCAGCGCGGTCGGCCTCTTGCTTCCCCATCAGCTGCATCAGCAGCCGATCACGCTTGTTCCACCCCAAATCGTCGAGGAGTTCGATCCCCTGCGCATGAAGCAGGCGGTCGATCTCACTGTTGGTGAGCCCTGGCCAGTCCGTGCTGGCAAGCACTGTGCAGACGGCCTGCACAACGGCGTGGGACCACGGCGGGTGGAGTGTCTTCGGCATTAGGGCGACTCACGGGATCGGAACCGGCTGGGGCGGCGGCTGACCAACAGCTGGAGCCGCTGATCCCAGTGTCGCAGAGCCGATCAACGCAGTTACCGAGGACTCGCTACGGACACGCCGACGAGCAACGCCTGATCAGCTGTCCCTGCTCCGCGGACCCGGGTGCGCTGCGGCTGGCCAGGGCGCGCACCCACAGCGACGGCGAGTCGATCGCCCGGTGCTGTCGGGGGTCTGCGCCAGAATCGGCCGTCGCACTGGTTGCCCAGGACCACCCCGTCAGGTGAGCCGGGCACCGCTTCCGAGTGAACGAAAGGGTTCGATGAACACGACGGCCACCGCAACCTCACCCGAGTCCCTGCGGAACGCGATGATCACGAAGGTCAAGGACGCGGGGTACGCCCTCAGCCTCGACGTGGAACGTGCGCTGCGTTCAGCTGAGCGTCACGTCTTCGTTCCGGACGTCGCGTTGGAAGAGGCGTACGCGAACGATATCGTCGTTACGAAACGCGGCCCGGACGACCAGGTGCTGAGCTGCCTGTCCCAGCCGTCGATCGTGGCGCTCCAACTCGGGCAGCTCGGGGTCCACCCGGGCCATCGCGTGCTGGAGATCGGCGCCGGTGCTGGCTACAACGCCGCGGTCCTCGCGCACCTGGCAGGCCCCGACGGACACGTGACCGCGGTCGACGTCGACGCTGACATCGTGGAGCAGGCCCGCGACCGGCTGGCCACCGCAGGGGCTGAGAACGTGGAGGTCCTGCTCGGCGACGGTGCGCGCGGCACCAGCCAGGTGCCCCGTACGACCGGATCATCGCCACGGTCGGCGCCTACGGCATCCCGAACACCTGGCGCACGCAGCTCGCGCCGACGGGCAGGCTGGTCGTGCCTACGCGGATCCGCGGGAGCGTGTCCCGCTCGATGATCAATCCCTTCAACCTCGACCTCGTCGCCCAGCTCCACGCTCCTGGCAAACCGAGGTCGACGCCGAACGCGCCGCCCGCCGCCAGCGCCGCCGAACGCAGCCGGCGGCGGTGCCTGGTTGTCAACCGCCCTCCCGGAACCGGCTAGCCAGCAACAACGACGCTAGATGATCGATCAGTTCGTCCGACCGAGCCGAAACGGCCCTTGTGCCCACAGTCCCTTGATGCCTTCGCAGAAAGAAGATCCCGCGATGCACGCTCCTCCGACCGGGCCGATCGCCGCCCCGGCAGTATCCCCGATGCCTGCCCCGCCACCGGTGCCGACTCCTTACCCGGTCTCGGTTGCCCCATGCCTCACCCGACACACCACCCGACATCGCGCTGGACGCACGCACCGCCTCCACGCTGTCGTGGCCACCAAGGCGCTCGTTGCCATCGTGCTGGTTGCTGGCTGCACCACCGGCCCACCCTCCCACGACCAACTCGCCGCTACCGCAACCAGCCGACACCGCGCGGAGCGCTGCTCGGACACCGCTGGAGTCAGGCGAGGAGACATCCGCTCCCGTTGATACGCCAGGCGTCGACACCCCGCAGGCCGTGGCGATCCAGTGGTTGTCCGCGTACCGCAGCGCCACGTGGACCGATCCCGACCCCGCCGCGTGGATCGACCGCGTACGGCCCTACGTCACCGACGCCATGAGCACCCGCAACACCGCACTCCGCGACGGCGGCGCCGGCACCGACTGGGCCGAGTTCGTCGACCAGCGCTGCGAGAGCAGCGTCTCGGACCTCGCGGCGGTCATACCGGCCGAGGCCCCAGGAACGGCAACCGTCGCCAACGTCCTCGTCACCGGCACCGTGAGCACCACCTGTGCGGCAGGTCCCGCACGTTCGGACGAACAGGCCGCCGCCACCCTCGTGGTAATCAAAACCGCCACCGGCTGGCGCGTGGACCAACGACTGTTCTAACCGATCGGACCGGCGAACCTCTGTAGGGCGGTGACCACCGTTTATCGTGACGGGGTGGCGGTGGACTGGAAGGTGGATCGGATCGGGACGGCGTTGCGCGGGGAGAACCCCACCGTGATGCGCCGACTGGATGCGAGTTTTGCGAGCATCGGTGACGTTCAGTTCCTTCCGGGGTACTGCGTTCTGCTCGTCGACGAGCCGGGGGTCCAGCGGCTTACCGGCCTTCCGCGTCGTCGGAGGCTGCAGTTCCTTGCTGATATGGACCTGCTTGCCGAGGCTGTTGAGCGCGTGTGCGCCCGTCGTGATCCCGGGTTCCGGCGGGTCAATCTGGAGATCCTCGGCAACACGGATCCCTGTCTGCATGCGCATGTGCGTGCTCGATATGAGTGGGAGCCGGAGCACCTTGTCGGTGGTCCCGCCTGGCTGTACCCAGCCGAGTATTGGTCCGACCCGACGCATGCGCTCGGGCCACAACATGATGGCCTCCGAGCGGAGTTGACGGCCGAGATCGATCGGCTGCGCGGCTGAGCCGGGGGCTGAATGGGTTTCCGGCGTCATGGCGGCTCCTCACATATGTAGGCAGTGCCACGGCGTTGTCGGCGCGGGCTTCGTGGGGAGTGCGGTGACGACGGCGCAGAGAGACTGGTTCCCGACAGCTCTCCGCCGGGCGAGTGAACAGGCGGTCTAGGTTCCCGGTGACGCGCCTTCCCCATGCGTCTTGCCATACGGTTGCACGCTGTGGACAACTTGTGCGACAACGGGGTCGTCCACCATGCACCGGTGCACCGCGATCAGCCACCGGGCTTCGGCGAGCACGTCCGACAGGCCTGTCGACGGCTCGCGGGAACCTGCGGGCGCGTCGGCTTGTCGGCGCCCCGCCCGAAAGTTCGCCATCGCCGTGGCGAACGCCGCGGCGGCGATACGGGTCTCCACAGGAGCACGTCGAGCGTGTAGAGCGTTGCGGCGGTGAACCTGGCGAGCGTGCGCATCGCGTACGACGGTTTCCAGGTCGGGCGGCACGTAGCGCATCAGTCGCAGCTCGGCGTCACGGATCTCGATCACTTGGCGGTAGAGCACCACCTCGGGCGCGCAATCCAGGTCAGGTGGGTGTAAGGCGATGTCCGGTAGCAGGTCGGTGAGTTCGGACCACAGCGGTTCAAGACCGCGGACTGCTCGCCGGCTGCGCCACCGAGTGACCCGCCGGCGCAGCGCTCGTATCCACAGCGGCAGCGTGAGGCTGACCCCCATCAGCCCAGCGGCACCGATCCCCAGCCAGTGGGCCATGTCCAGCGAGTCTGACCGGAACTGGCCCCCGACACGCTGACCCACCAGGATGATCACGTTCCACCCCAGCCACAGCAGCGCCACGACCGACGCCAGGGTGGCCGTCGCCATGGCATAGTGCATCAACGGACGCACATCGGGCCGCAGGAGATAGCGGCGCAGCAGCACGACGAACCACGTGATGCACACCGCGACGAATCCCCAGTACACGCCCTGCCCCGCCGCCACGTCGTCCTCGGTGGCCAGCACCTTCGCCAGATCGGGGTTGAACGCAGCGTCGGAGCCGAGCAACAAGACGGCCATGACCAGGATCAACACGACCATCACGGCGGCCATCCACCGCGTCCCCTTCCGCACCCTGGCCTGAGCCGGTTCCGGAACGACGGACGCCACCATGCACACCGCGGAGAAGGCGGACACCATCACCGACGCACTGGCCAGGAACCGCGCCAGGTACGGCACGGCCGTGACCGCCCCGATCACCGCCTGCACGGCCGTCGCCGCGAACACAAGACCGGCGCCGGCACCGAACAGGACGACCAGCACGTACCGCTGCGCAGCAGTCAAGGGCCTGGGCCGCGCGGTGCGGTAGCGGACGAGGCCAGCGATCACGGCGCCGCTCGCCACGAGATAGTTGCCCAGGTCATCCACGAACAGATCCTCGAGAACATCGTGGGGTCGGGACGTCGAACACGGTGCGCAGTGCGAGCACGTCCGCGTCGCGGGCCCGGGGCCAGTCCCTGGTGCGGAGCACGCGGCCGATACGGCCTCCACTCATCGTCGCGAAGACCTCGGCGTCCCGTTCCGCGTCGTCGTCATACTGACTACGTCCCAGCAACCGTCGGATCAGCGGCGCGGACAGCCAGGGAACCCACGCCTCGAGTCCCGTCAACCGGTCGCCCTCTCCGCCGTCCCTTCCGTCGTCTTCTCCGCCGGCCGTGGTCTCGGCGATGGTGGCTTCCTCGACCCAGTGCTGGCTGTGGCCGAGCAGAAGATGGCCAACCTCGTGCAGCACGATGTGCCGCTGGTGAAGCGACGTGGTGTTCGACGCATAACAGATGACGTCAGCGTCCGCCGTCACCACCAGCAGACCACACGGAGCCGACGCGCCCAGATGAGCCGGCACCAGCTGGATCGGCCGGCCCCGCTGCTCCCCCAACATCCGCACGAAACGCTCCAGCGTGAATGGCCGCGGAATCGGCAACCAATCAACCACGGCGCCGATCGCCGCGATCATCGAATCAGCCTGTACCTGCATGGCACCCCCAAGATCGTCCTCTGTGGTCCCCGGGCTGCGCGACGCAGGCGCGCTCGCGCTCCCGGCCGCGTCAGCGCGGAACGTCGCTAGGCGGGCATGGAGCGGACAGCCAGTGCGGACAGCCAGCTCTGCCTCCCAACAGACACCGACCTCGCACGAGCTCCCGCACCACCGCCACGCGATCACTGTCCACTTTTCCCGCACATCCACTCGCTTGGCTAGCACCCCTCACGGGTGTGGCCTTGCGGTGAAACAGCCAGAGCGGCGATGTGGCATCCGAACACCACATGCAACTTGCACAGGTGAGCGCACCCGAAATCGGGGAAGACACGATCATGACTGTCCTCAATAGACGTTCTTGTGGCAAATTTGATGCCACAAGTCAACGAGCGGACGGTAATCACAATCCGCATCAAAGATCCTACGCAAAGCAATCTTCCGCTGGCAGCAGGACCACTCAGCGGACACAGGTGATAACGCGATGCAGCGGGCATGGTCGGGGTGTGGCAACCACAAACGGATCGGCTCCCATTTTGGACGCGTGCGGTGCGGGCTGGCTGTGTGTCGATGGTGAGGCGGCGCGCACTGTCCTCTGTCGAGCGCTCATCGGGAGATTGGTATCAAACTGGCACGGTCGTGGTGCTCCGCGAACCCTCGGGCGCGACCCCAGGCCGTGCGAGGCACGGACCGAACGCGTTGCCCACGGCGTAGCGGCCTCCCGCAAGTGCTGGAACAACGCCCCCTGGTGGCTCCGAGGCGTAACCGCCATGACCTCGGGGAACGCGACAGCACGCCGGTGTCGACTACTCGTTGTCCATGGAGTGAGGGGACGGTGTGTCCTCGCCCGGCTTGGGGCGCGGGACTGGCACAGGCGCGCCGGTAGGCCATCCGACATGGTCGCAGAGGTCGGTCCACAACCGGGCGGTCGTGTCGCGGTCGAAGCTACTTGGTCCGCTGAGGAAGGCCACCGCAGCTTTTCGCATCACCTCAGCGCACCCCGACTCCCCTGGCGGTCCGCCGAAACCGCACTCGTCCAACTCGATGTCGGGCCGAACCCAGGGCGGTCCCCACCATCCGAAGGCGGCATGATCAAAATGCCAACTGACATCCGCACTGCCGACGCCACCAATGTTGTTGGCGGCCGCCAGGTCGTCCTCGTCGACACCGGCTCCGTCGACACCGGCTCCGTCGATGTCAGATCCGTCGATGTCAGATCCGTCGATGGCCTCGACGATAGTCTGGCCGGTGTCGAGTAGTCCCATCTCGTGCAGGCTCGTGGCCAGTTGGTGTGCCGCATCGCGGGGTCCATAGTCCAGCGCCAGTGTCGTGATGGGACCGAAGTTCTCCGTCTCCGTCTCACACCACGCTTTGGCCGCGAGGGCGTCGTGAAACAGCAGCGGCTCGACACCATCGACAACGGACAATGAGTCGAGCGGCGTCGCCTCGGGTGCGAGGTGCAGACGTGCGGCGCGGGTCGTGCCGACATACCAGCTGACCAACCGTCTGCTCGCCGCAGCACGCTCATCAGCGCCTACCGTGTGGTCCGCGAGTTCGTGCACGTAGGCACGGACCAGCGGGGGGAGGTGCACGACGTCGTCGGCGTCGACGTCGACAAGATGGACCAGCGCCAGCTTGTTCAGCAGCCGGCCGACTTGGCTGCGTGGCATCCCGGCCAAGGCCGCGACCGCCGCGGTGTGGATACTGGGACCAGGGTGCAGGCCGATGAGCCGGACCATATGCGCCGCGTCCGGGCAGACCTGCGCGTACGTTCGCGAGAACGTCTGGCGAAGATCGATCGTCTCCAGCGCGTTCAGGACCGCGGCGTCATCTCCCTGCATCTCCGCGACCAGGTCGGCGATCGACCGGTGCGGGTACATCGCGATCTGGTCAGCGGCCGCGCGCAACGCCAGCGGCAGATGACCGCACAGCCCAGCCAGCACCGCCAGCGCCGCCGGCTCAGCCTCGGCACGACCAGGGTCGACAAGACGACGCAACAGCGCGACCGAATCCGGCTCAGCGAGCGGACCCACGGTCACCCGGGTTGCTCCCACGTGAGCGACCAGTTTCGTGAGCGCTCGACGGCTGGTCACCACCACGCCGCACGTGGGCGAGGCTGGCAGAAGCTGATCAACGATCTCGGCGTCGCTCGCGTTGTCCAGCACGACCAACACCCGCCGTCCCGCCAGCATCGACCGGTACAAGGCCGCACGCCCAGCGGTCGTGGCCGGAATCCTGCTGGCATCCAGCGCCGTCAAGAAGCCCTCGAGCACCTCATCGACCGTGACGCGCCGCTCCGGCTGCGCGAATCCACCCAGGTCCACATACAACTGGCCGTCCGCGAACTGGTCCCGCACCTGGTGCGCCCACTGCAACGCCAGCGCGGTCTTGCCACTGCCCGCCGGGCCATCGATCGCCACGACCCGGGGCGTTCCCGGGGGCCGGTCCGCGAGGCCCGCCGCCAGCGCTGCGAGTTCCGGTTCCCGCCCGACAAGGTTTGCCAGTGTCGGGGGAAGCTGCGCAGGACGTCCCCGCCCGTGCGCCGCCTCCCACGCGGCGACCAGAGCACCGCCCGTGTCCATCGCCCGGTCACACTTCGCGGCCATCTCCCGAGTGAGTGACGCCTTACCGTGCTCGATCTTCCACAACAGACTGTGTTCGCACGGGATCAACGCAGCCAATCCGCGGTATCTCAGCTTGCTGCGTTCCCGCCACCTCGCCAGCTCAGCACCCAGATTCGCCCCGGCGCCCTCCGGCAGTTGGCTCATCGCGATCCCCCGACGCTCGTCCCGGCCGCATCGCGCCCCAGGACGACGACGCCCCGCTGGTCCGCGACCTCATGCGACGGCTCGCCGACCGGCGCGCGACACCAGCGAACAGCTGCTACGTCGCGTGACCAACTGTGGTCGCGCGGTGTACCCCTCGCCCTCCACATGGACTCCCCCGGAATCCCCTTACCGACACCGGATCGTCACCCTACCGTCGCCCGACCGGCCTTTGCCACCGGTTTCGTCAATTGCCAGCAAGTGTGCATGTAACCCGTTCACCCCGGACGAACATCGCCATGAACAGCGTTATTCCGGCCCGTGGCCTGGTAGTACCGATCAACACCAGTCGATCACCCCCGCCATCCTGCGAACCCCCACACCCTTACTCGCCAGTATCGAACTTCACCCGAATGGCCTAACAGCACCTGGCTCTAAACCTCTGCTGGATACTACTCACGGTAAGCATGCGTCAACTCGTGTCGCCGCTTGCATCGACTGGACTCACGGAAGGCGGGCCGTCCACGGGTCGTCACGGCCCGCCCACCCCGCCGACCCACGATTCTAAATGTCGTATTGACTTGACATTTTGACCCTTGCATCTACAGTGATGTTGAGAATGTTGAAGAACAGTGACTTATCTCTTGCGTGTCAGGTAGACATACGAGAACGACTCTTGGGGGAGCCTTGTCGACAAGAGATCCGGAGTTGCAAGGGCCGGAGACCTCGGCTGCACTGCTCAGGGCGAATCCGCCGCGCGGCACGCTCCGGCGGCCGGTTGCACACCCGACGACGACCCACGCGAGGGGGTTACCCCTGGTGATGTCACGGCGAGACGGCGATGCGTACAGCTGATCGGATCCTCGCCGGACTCGTCCCGCCCAGTTCATTACCGCCAGGTGATCACGGTGAGCCGCTTCCATTAGCCGCGATGCTCCTCCCGGCACTGTCGGACGGATCCTTGACCTACGCCATCAGCCGCGTCGACGAATCCGGTGTAGTCGCGGCCACCCACGTACTCGAGCGCCTGGGCTGGCGGACCGGTGACCGGCTCTCGGTCACCACCGCGCGCAACGTCATCGTGGTCCGACGAAAGCCGGAAGGGCTGCAGGTCGTGCCGAAACGGCGCTTGCTGGTCATCCCGGCCGCCGTGCGGCGCGCGTGCGGGATCCGGACGGGCGACAGTCTCCTGCTGGCAGCAGCCGTCGAGGTCGACACAGTACTGATTCATCCGCCCGCTGTGCTCGACAAGATGATGACGCTCTACCACCACGAGGGTCCCGGCGATGACTGACTCGGGCAACAACCTGACCGACCTCGACGTCGCGCGCATCGTTCTCAAACGACTCGGACTCGATCCATCGACCCTGGTCTCAACCACCGTCCAAGACACGACCGTGCCCACTTTCGGCGCCTATATCCCAACAGTGGCCGCCGCGGTCAGCAGCGGCGCACGCCAGACCTACACGCCGTACTGGAACCGGATCCTCACGCACTGGGAACACCTGCGGCTGAACGAGCCCATGCCCTCGGACATCAAGCAACTCGCCGAGGTCGTCAAGCAGAACGTCGTTGTCCGCCGCAACGCCCGACACGGTCGCGGCGCCGTCGAGTTGTTCATCGCCGCCCTGCGCTGCATCTACCAACATGCCATCGATGACGGACTGATCGAAGAGGACCAGAACCCAGCCGCGAAGGTAGCGAAACCACCTCGCCTCCCCAGCGCCCGATACGCCCTCCCCGCCGAGCGGGTCGCCCAGATCAACCACACCGCGTCTACCACCGGCAATGATCCGGAGCTCGACGCCCTCATCCTCCGCTTCCACCAAGAGACAGCAGCACGACGAGGCGGCGCACTTGCGCTCCGGACACCACACGATATCGACGCCGAACAATGCCTCGTCCAGCTAC
This sequence comes from Actinophytocola sp., assembly GCF_045807065.1. Lineage (GTDB taxonomy): Bacteria > Actinomycetota > Actinomycetes > Mycobacteriales > Pseudonocardiaceae > Actinophytocola. Next base: position 19,739 of record NZ_JBJMIE010000071.1, read on the forward strand.
ACGAGAAGGGCGAAACGGCCCGCTGGCAACCCGTGTCCCCCACCCTGATGACCTACCTCCAAGCCCACGCCGAACAACGCAACGCCCCACACGGAGGGCAACTATTCCGATACCGCAACGGAAAACCACTCACCGGACGCCGCTACGACCACCTCTGGACACGACTCGGCCGACACCTTCCATGGGTCGCCGTCCAACAAGTCACCATCCACTGGCTGCGCTACACCACCCTCACCTGGGTCGAGCGCAACTTCAGCTACGCCATCGCCCGCGCCTACGCCGGCCACTTCGACACCAACGGAAACGTTGGCACCACAGCAACCTACGTCCGCGCCGGCATCCACGAAGTCGCCACCGCACTCGCAGCACTCACCGGCGAACCACACCCACTCGCACGACCAGACACACCGGGCGGCGCCCCCAACTTTGACGTGATCGACGGAGCTGCTAAGGTTTGACCATGGATATTTCCCGGAAAACGGGAAATGCCCAGGGCGTGGGGGTTCAAGTCCCCCCTCGGACACGTTCACTATTCACCCGCATTGAAATCTCAGCGGTTGAAGTCTGCGGCTCATACAGAATCCCAGGTCAACGCCTGTGTAAAGCTCTGCGAGCCTCTCTCCCTTCGCATCGTTCAGCGTCCGTCGGACGTCATCGAACTCATCGATCCTCGCGTAGACCTCGGCGGCGTCCATCAGGTCTGGGGCCGGCATGTTGTCGATCTCCGCTTGTGCTGCCAGTCGCTCAGCGTGTGCGGTGTTGATCACGTCCACGAGCGCCGCCGGATCAACGCCAGCCGCGATCGCCGCTTGGAACTTCCGTAGCCGCGCCTCAGCGTCCGCCAGCCGCATCCTGGCCGCTTCTCCTCCTGTCTGCTTCCGCTCTGCGCCCTCCTGTGAAGCGATGAGTGCGGCCACGGTGCGGTCTACGTTCTCAGGGCGGAACAGTCCTTCGAGCCACGTGTTCACCGCGTCCCGGATCGTGCTCTCCCGGAGATACACTGCGGGTGGATGTGTGGCCAACACTGGAGAGCCAGGCGCGAGCGTCCGGGCAGGACAGCGGTAGTACATGGCGTGCTTGCGCGGGCTACCTTCCATCTTCCGAGTGCAGATCGCACAGCGGACACGACCACGGAACAGGTATAGCTTCGTCACCGGTCGCCCGGACCGTTCCGTCTTCCGTGCAGTCCGGAGACCTCCTGCGCTCTTGGAGCGCCGACGAAGCTGCACCTGCGTGAAGTCCTCAACTGAGATGATCTCGGGGTGAGCTGGTCGCCGTGACCGCACGATCCGGTCCGGTGTGGAGCGACGGAACCGCACCACGTGACCGGCCGCCACGTCATCCGGATCCAACAGCATCTCGTGTTTCGTCCATCGTCCGAAGACCGCGTATCCGGTGTAGCGCGGATTCTCCAGGATGGACCGGACCGTACTCCCCTGCCACCCATCAGCCAACCGGTGCGTGTTCTGCTCGGGCCGTCGTGCCGAGGGGCACGGAATGCCATCCCGGTTGAGCCCGTTCGCGATAGCACGGTCACCACGCCCGGCGACATACTCGGCGAAGATGCGCCGCACCACTTCGGCAGCCTCCTCGTCGACTGCGAGCACCCGCAACCGGTAGCCCTCGACAGCCTTACGCGGATTCGGATGCGGCCCACCGTCGACAGTCACGTAACCGTACGGCGCCCGCCCACCCTGATGCCGGCCCTCGTTGACCACCTGAGCATCCATCGCGGCTCGCACCCTCGCCTGAACGTGCTGGCGCTCCGACTCACTCAAAGCCCCGAGCTGGCTCATCAGCATCTTGTGCGAGGGGTTGCGCGGGTCGTACTTCCCACCCAGCTCCGGCACCCACAGGTCCACTCCGTACGCCTCGAACTTGGGCGCGATCAACGAGAACTGGTTGCCGTACCAACACCGCGTGCCTTCCCCAACAACGACACCAGACCAGCCCCGGTCCGACCGCTTCAACTCAGCCAGCAGACGTGACGACTCCGGCCGCCGCTCCCAGGGCACTGACCGCGAGAAACCGATGTCGAAGAAGTCAGCCACGATCTCCCCACCCCGCGGCTCGACGACGTTCCGCGCATTGGCTATCTGCCAGTCGTGCGAGGTCTTCGGGTCCTGGTTGTCCTCCGTCGAGCACCGGCCGAAGAACGCCAGCGGACCGATCCCCTCGTCGATCTCGTCGACTACCTGAACGCCCATGATCTCGTCGAGCGTCGCCCATGGGTCTCGGTTGATTTCAGCGGTCATCGCGTGTCCCCTCCCCCGGCCGGTCGAGCACCGGAACGTCCGTCAGCTCGACCAGTATCGCAAGAAGCGCACGTGCGGCGCGTGGTGTCAGGGTCGGCACCGTCGCCGGGACCCGCACCGTCACCCCGTCGTCCGATGTGCTGATTTCAGCCCACCCGGCGTCACTCGGTTCTGTGACGGCATCCTCAGCGCACCTCCCCTCGGCCTCTGTGAGTGGGATCCTCGGTCGGTTGTGACGGCATTCGCGACCAACGTCAATGCCGTCACAACCGGCGTTTCCGCAGGTCAAACCCGATTTCTTGCTGTCACAACCGCCGTGACGGCAAGATGGCATCGAGCGCCCCGCGTGACGGCATTCAGGCTGTCCTGTCACAGCTCACCGTCCCGGTTCGCCGAGGCAGCCGCGAGCAGATCGGCCGTCATGTATCCCCCGATCTGCCGGACCTTGCCAGACTCCGACGTGACCCGTTCCCGCGTCGACTGACACCCCAACTCGGCGAGCCGCCGACCATGCCATGCCGGCTCAAAGCCGAGCACCTCGGCAAGCTCGGCAGTCGAGATGAACTCCGGCGCATCCTTACCCAGTTCATCGAGGTGATCAACGATGCTCGCCAGCGGTTCGAGCACGCCTGCCGAGCGTGATGGCGGCACCGGTCCGGGACCGATAGCCCGGACGGCCGCCGAGTGGTCGAGCACAGGCGCCAGGTCGTCACCGGCGGCATGCCCGGTCAGCGTCCCCTCGGCCTCCCGGAGCGCCCGGCCGCGCTGACAGATGACCTGCCAGTCCTCGTTCGGCATGTAGTACGTCCGCACCGTCAGCGCGAGCACATCAGCTCCGGCCTGCGTGTCACCGTCCGGCCGCAGGATGCCCACGCCTTTGTGCGAGGCGAGCAGTCGACTGCTGTCGTACCCGCGGGTGTTCATCTGCTCGCCGAGCACGATGTTCGAGTCCCGCCAGTCCATCACCCGCAACGCGAACCGCGACCCAAGCACAGCCCGAAGTCCACTCGGAATCGTCTTCGAGTCCGGCCGCTGAGTGGCCACCACCAGCACGATCCCAGCAGCCGGCCCTTTCTTCGCTAACCAGGTCAGCAGCTCCCCGACGTACTCCCCCGCCGCGAGCCTCTTGCCCTCGACCTCAACCGGCGTCCGGTCCTCCAACGGCACCTGCACCTCATCAACGAAAACCGCCGTAATCGGCATGCCGAGCGACCGGTCCCGCGACATCTCCGGCGTCACCTTCGACTCCGGACACGTCACGTCGTCCAGCTCCCGCATCCGCCGGTAGCGGCCCTGGACCTCGGCGACCAGCTCGACGAGCCACCCGACCAGCTCCACCACATGCGCCGACTCGTCGCCGGACATGAACCGGTGCGCCACGTGCGCCGCAGCATCCCAGTCCTTGCCGGCCTTGAAGTCGGCGACGTACAGTCGCGTGAACGGGTCGAGAATCAGCCCGGCCGCAGCCAGCCGAGCAGCGAACGTCTTGCCTTGCCGAGGGATCGCCCCGACGAGCAACGACGTCCACACCAGCGGCAGATCGATCCGCCGATCCCGAGCGTCCCGCCCGAACGGCACCGGCCGCCACGCGTCCCACCGCTGAACCGCGAGCAACGGCGTCCGAAGTGGAGGAGTCGCGTACGGGTCAGAATCAGCGACCCACATCGACACCCGCCCGGCATGGCCACCATTCCCACGTACACGCTCAACGATCAGCTGCACCTCGTCGACAGCAAGCGCGGATGCCAGAGCCTCCCGGTTCTTGATCACGTCCGCGGCCTTGCGAGTCGCGGGCAGGTCGACCGTGATCGCCCACCCATCGCCTATCCGGGTGGCGCGCTCGACGAGCCGCAGCGTCTCGTCCTTGCCGATCAGCTTCGCGTCCCTGAACGCGTCCACGAGAACCTGTGGATCCATGGTCCACGTCAAGGTGCGCGGCCCAGCGAGCACGGCCTTACGCCCCGGACTGCCGTCCCGCCGCCGGCCGAGCACCGCGAGAGCGACGGCCACCACGCCGACCAGCAGCCAGAGCCCGCTCCCGCCGTAGAACAGCTCCACGACCGCCCCGCCGAGCACGGCCACGACCGCAACGGCGCCGGTCACCTTCCACCGGAACAACGTCAGCGCCCGGATCTCAGCGAACTTGTCCGCCAGCTTCTCCGACTGCTCCGCAGCCTCACGGAAGTCCCGCACGGTCACCCACCGACGCCACCACCGACCAGCAGCCACCAACCCACGCACCACCGCACCCGCGAACCGATACGGCGACCGCACCAACGCGACGAGCAGATCCTTCAACGCCTGAACAGCCTGCCGACGGCTCTTCAGCCACACCGGCACCCGAGGCGACCGCAGCCACCAGGAGGCGAACCAACCCAACCGAGGCGTGTAGTAGTTCGGTCGAGGCGGCTCGTCGACCAGCTCGCCGTCGAGAACCGGATCACTCGGCACGACGTCCCGTGACTCAGCAGGCACCGGCAGCGACTCGTGGCCATCCATGGCCGGTTCATGAACACTCACGGCCGACCACCAACCTCGTCGGCAAGCGCACGAGCCACCCGAGGCGCCAGCCCACGCGAGCACCCAGTGACCTCACGGACCCACGCCGAGGAGATCACCACACCCGGCGACCACGCAGCACGGGCGTCGCCGAGGTAGTCAGCGAACAGCTTCCGCGGCACCGTCGGCCGCTCCGGCTCACGGGTCGACTGACCTCCGGCCTCGGCGTACGCGACCATCACGGCTTCGGTCAGCTTGTCCCGCAGATCCGTGATCGCCTCGGCGGCCACGAACACGACCAATGGCGGCACCGAGTGCAACACGATCGCCGACGCCGACCCCGCCGCGTACGAGGCCCACGTGTTCATGACGTAGGTAGCCGTCAGCGTCAGCCACTTGGCCCGCCGCACCCAAGGCCCGGTCCGCACCCTGTACCGGGCAGTCACCTGCTCCGCCCGCAGGATCGCGATCAAGATCAGCGAGACGGTCGGGTCGAGCACCCACGCGGCTAGCCAGGCGAGCGACCACACCGGACTACCGGCCGAGGCGAACCCCTGGACGTTGGTCATCGTGAACGCCAGTCCGAGCACGATGCCGGCCCAGCACATCCGGTCGACCTGGGTCCGTACGCGTTCGATCCGCAAGGCCACCACGTCGGGATGCGTGAGGTAGGCACGTACCTCGGCGGCCTCGGCCGCGTCCTGGGCGAGCTTCTGGGCAGTAGTCAACGGCACGTGGCGCGCATCTTGGGCGGTCATCGGCGATCACCCCTATCCCAGGTGGTCACCGTCAACGCCCGAGTCAGCGCGTACGACGCGAACAGCGCCGGCACGCCGAGCACCGCGAACACAAGCCACCCGCTCGCCGAGGGATGGCTGATCACGAGCCACTGAACACCCACGATCAGCCCCGCCGTGACCAGCACCCGCCCACCGAGAGACAGCAGCCGAGCACTCGAGCGCGCAGCCTTGGCGGCGGCCTTCGCCCGGCGAGCGCCAGCCCGCCAGACCATGAACAACGAAACGAGCACGCCAACCCCGGCGAGCAGTTCCGTAGGTCCGAGGTTGAGCGTCATGGCCGCGCACCGCCTTGACGTCGAGCAAGCCACACGGGGTAGAGCGCCCGGGTGTCCTCGGCCGGCAGAGCGCCCCACACGCCGAGCGACTGGCCGCCGTGCGTCCGAAGCTCCAGTTCGAGGCAGGCCCACCTCGCGGTGCAGCCGGCACAGATCTGGGCGGCCAGCTTCCGGTCGGTCAGGTCGTTGTTGGTCCACTCCGGTTCCAGCTCGTTGGCGTAGAGCCAAGCACAGGAGCCCTCACCAGTGACGATGTCCAGCAGGACGTCGTCAGACACGTGCTCGAACCGGTCGAGCCGAGCAGCCAACTCCTCGAAGTAGGTCACGGCCACTCACCTCCCGCCGACCCGTCGAGCAGCCGCTTCACCACGTACGCAGGCACGACGAGCCGCGAGCGACGCCGAACGGTAGGGATCGCACCGGTCCGAACAGCCCGGCTGAGGATCGATCGCGGGACACTGAGGAGCCAGGCAGCCTCGGCAACGCTGTAGTACTTCCGTCGCCCGGAATTGGACATAGGTGTGCTCATCAGAGAAGTCCTTAAAGTCAGAATTGATGATTTCAACAAACTAGAGCTGATTTCAGCGCTATCGAAGACGCGTCGACTCGCCCGCGTCGCGAAACGCGCGGTATTGCGCGAAGGAATGAGCGAGGGCCGCTAATCTCAGCGCTGAGGCGGAGCGCGGAGGAATGGGTGTCGGAAGACTGGGCTGCGGTCGCGAAGGCGATCAACGAGCGCGTGAACGAGCTGGGCTGGCGTCAGCGCGAGCTCGCGGAACGCTCCCGTGTCTCGCAGGCAATCGTCCGTGAGCTGCAGCACCACACGGTTGAACGCCGCCGGAGCACACGCACCCTCGCATCCCTTTCTGTCACGCTCGGTTGGCACCCGGAGCACCTGGACGCTGTCCTGCACGGTCGCCAGCCACCAGACGTGGACGACGAGGTGACCGACCGCACGGACACCCTCTGGTCCCGCCTCGACTCCCTCGAACAGCGCCTGGACGAGATCAACGAGCGCCTCGACGACCTGAAATCCGACCTGTCGACGGTCATCAGAACCGTAAAACCCGGCAGGTAGAACCGTGCTGATCCGCGTGCTTTCCATGCCGTCAATTCCACGTCGAAATCACCGGGGAACCGATGGGGAAACAGTGCGGAACCAGCGCGAAACCGGTGCATAAGACGACGACTGGGGCAATAAGTGCGATCGGGGAACGGGTGGACCGGCGAAACGGCGTGCACCTTGCAGAAGGCGATGGGCCTCAGTAACGAAGCGTTCGCCAAGCGCCTCGGCATCGGCCTTCGCACGGTCGCCGACTGGCACCACAAGCCGACCACCCCCCCTCAGTCGGGCATGCAAGAGACCTTGGACGCGGCCCTCGACCAGGCGTCACCAGCGACCAAGGCACGGTTCGCGGCGCTCACGGGCGGCTCATCCGAACAGGACAACACGGCCGCTGAAGCCGAGCACCGGCTCAGCGCGGATCCGAACATCACCGCAGCGCTCGACTGGCTCGACCACCACGCAGGATGGGGGCCTGGCACCGCCCGGCGAGACGTCGCGGCACGGCTGTCACGCACCGACGTTCGACAGCTCCAGGACCGAGGAGTCAGACGGGGCCAAGTCGATCAACAACGGATCGCCGAAGCGCTACGTGCCTACTACCCCGGCCACCCCGGCGGACACGGCCAGTACTCCGCATCCGGATCCCTGACGAGCATCCTCACGCACCCGGACTGGCTCGACCTCGACTGCTCCCTGATGCCTCCGAGGGACCGGCTCGCAGTCACCAAGACGGCCGCTGACCTCGACGTTCCACTGAACGACACCATGGCCGGCCGAGCAGCTCAACGGCTCGCCGAGACCCTGGCCTTGAACATCCGGCTCGTAGACGGCCCGTTGTTCCGCCTGGTCGACATCGAGGCCAGCAAGGGCGCGATCAGAGGAACGGCCGAGGTCACGCGCTTCGTGCGATACGCCCTGACGATGGATCTCCTCGAAGGCGAGCTGGTCGACGCGATGGCGGCCAGCTCGCCGATCTCCCCCGGCTCGCTCCCACTGAGGGACAGCTACCTCCCGACCACGGCGTCCGTCCTCGACCTGCCCACCCGCCTCTGCGCCGGCGGCACGCTGGCCCTGTGCGCGATCGCCAGGCCGGCCGACCCGTTCCGCGGCCCGCCCGACTACGTGCTCTTGGTGCAGGAACGCTCAGGCCACGTCGTCAACGCCGCGCGCCGGCTGGCCGTGATTCCCAAGGGCTTCCATCAGCCGATCACGGACTACCGAGCAGACGCGCACCTGGCCGCAACCCTGCGCCGAGAGATGGAAGAAGAGCTGTTCGGCCGCGACGACATCGACAGCACCGCCGGCCAGCAGCTCCGCGCCGACCCGATGCACCCAAGTCGCCTCTCTGAACCGATGCGTTGGCTGATGGATCACCCGGACCAATTCCGCATGGAATGCACCGGTTTCGGCCTCAACCTGGTAAGCGGCAACTTCGAGTTCCCCGGCCTGATCGTGATCGACGACGAGGACTTCTACACCCGGTTCGGTGGCCAGATCGAGGCGAATTGGGAGGCGTCATCCCTGCGTCAGTATTCAAGTCTCGACCATGGTCTACTGAGCGAGCTGGCCGCGGACGAGACCTGGAGCAATGAGGGTTTGTTCGCGCTGCTGCAGGGCCTCCGACGCCTGAGCGAAGTCGGCGGAGACCGAGTGAACGCGCCGACCATCGAATGGGAGATCAGCTAGTGGCTGTGAACTGGTGCTACGGGAACGCCGCCGAGGACACGAAGGACACCCGCGGCTGGCTCCTGGGCCACTTCATCGACCCGACCGAGGGGGTCCGCCACAGCAAGGCCGTGGAGGTCAAGTGGGCAACGCACCCAGCCGGCGAGCAACGCCACGAGTGGACGGCCGACGACCAGCGAACCACCCTCTTGGTGCTGATCCATGGTGAGTTCCGGGTGGACCTGACCGAGGGCAGCAAGGTGCTGACAACCCAGGGTGACTACGTCCTGTGGGGACCGGGCATCGACCACTCGTGGGAAGCCCTGACCGATGCGGTCGTGATGGTGGTCCGCTGGCCCTCAGCGACGTGAGGTGACCTCGACATCCGGCAGATCCACCCGACTTCCGCCGATCTCCCGTAGGCGTCGAAGCCCCTGCAGGAACGCGAAGAGCCCTTCGTTGGTCCACGACTCGTCCATGACCAACTTGCTGATCAACGCACGATCCAGACTGGAGTACAGCCGCAGCCCGGACGACTCCCAGTTGGACTCGATGTCCCCAGCGAACCGCGACCAGAACTCCTCATCGTCCACGACGACGAGCCCGGCGAACTCGTAGTTGCCGCTGACCAGGTTGAGCCCGAACCCAGTGCACTCGGTACGCAGACGACCCGGCGCGTCAAGCAGCCAATGCATCGGTGCGGACAACCGCCCAGGGTGCATTGGCACGGCCGCACGGCTGACATTGGCCGTGCTGTCGACGTCGACACGACCAAACAGCTCTTCTTCCATCTCCCGCCGGAGCGTCGCCCCAATCGGCGCATCGGCCCGGACGTCATTCAACGGCTCGTGAAATCCCTTCGGGATCACCGCCAGCCGCCCGGCAGCGTTGATCACCTGCCCGGACCGCTCCTGCACCAAGAGCGCATAGTCGGCAGGACCGCGGTATACGTCAGCCGGCCGAGCGATGGCGCACAGCCCGGCCACTCCCCCGGCACAGAGCCGGCTGTTGAGGTCGAGCACAGCGGCCAGATCCGGCATATGCCGATCCCGAAGCGGCAGCTCTCCCGACCGCCCGGCGACCAGGACGTCAGCAAGCTCACCTTCAAGCAGATTCATCGTCAGGGCATACACGCCAAAGTGCGCCAGCCCCACACTCCCGGTAATGACACCGTCGCGGATATCGACGTCAAGCAACCGGTACAGCGGCCGATTGGTCATGCGCACGCCGAACGCTGCAGCCTCGGCAAGCTGGTCGACGGCCTCATGGTCGCTGACGTGGTCGATCCGACCAACGGTGTCCAACTCGACGTCAGCCAACACGATGCGGTCAGTGTCGGACGTCAAGGCCACCGTGAGATCTACCCACTCGGGCCGGGTGAGCACAGACGTAAGCACGGACTGTCCGTCAACGTCCGCACCGTACAAACCGTAAGGCGTGACGCTGCCGGCGTAGTACCCCGCCAGTGCGCCCGCGAGCTGACTCCGACCCACGCTACGCAGTCGGGCACCGCGGTCCCGCAGGCGACCGAGGTCGAGTGACTCCAGCCTCGCGGCCACCCTCTGCCGGGTCGAGTCCGGCAGCCACCCAGCAAGATCTCTCAACTGCTCGGCATGCACTCCACCCGAACCCGGCACTGGCTCCTCGCCGAGGTCCACCACGACGGGGACAGCCTCGGCCGGCGGCGCCAGCAGCTCAACGATGCTCACCTCGAAGATACGTTCGAGCAACCGGGCAGTCGCCGGCCGAACGGAACCGATCGGCCGTCCGCCAGGCCCACGACCGCCGGCGAGCCGCTGCAGGTGACCGCACACTGACGGAGCCAGGCTCACCGCGGTCCCGAGCGAAGACCTCAACGAACTCGGCGAACTCCTCGAAGGTCTGGCGTCGCTCCCAGATCTTCCGCTCCAGCAGCGTACGAAACACCCGCATCCCGAAGTCCTCCCCTCCACAACGTGTCGCGACAAGTCGTGCCTATGTCGCCCCAAGATCGTTGAGCTGATCCCGAGCTGATGACACGGTGATTTCAAGTTTCGCACACCCGTTGTCGCTGGTCATCGCCCCGTCCAGCCCCAGGAGAGGACCAATCAGTCCAATGTTGAACGACCTGCCGACCAGCCGCCGAGCGCTGGCCTCGGACGACGCTCACGAAGACGGCCTACTGATGCATGAGCTGACAGTCGTGAACGCGATGCTCGGCAAGTACGTACTGCGCTACCTCGACGAGGATGCCCGCCGCGCCACCCCGATCCCGACCGCCGAGGAACACGCACTGGCAGAACGCCTCACCGCTGCAGCGGACGGCATCCAAGCCCGCGCCGCGCGCCGCGAAGGGAGCGAACGGCCGTGAACATGTCCGAGCCCTCGCCCTTGGGACAGCCACCGGACTCATGGTCACCGTCAGAGATCTACACACCAGATCCACCGCGAGCGTCGAACCCCGTACCTCAGTCCATAGGTCCCACTAGTTCAGTTGCAGAATCCAGCCCCGAACAGAACCCAACAGAAAAACCACAGCCGGTAGATCCCACACCAGATCCGACTGAGCAACACGATCTCCAAGCAAAACTGTACGAAGACATCGAGAATGCCATCTCACGCGCGATCGGAGAGGAACTACGCCGAACGCGGGAGGCCGTAGGCTGGTCGCGAGCCCAGATGGTCGCCCAGATGCCATCCGGTATCGGCGATCGCACCTTGCTGTCGTATGAGCACGGCACGCGGCACATGTCGGTGCTGCGGTTCCTGGAATCGTGCCGTGTACTCGGTGTCCCAGGGCCGACCCTACTCACACACGCACTCCAGCGGGCTCAAATCGAGCTGACAAACCTAGTACTGCAAGTCAACCTCCGAGAGTTGATCAACGACAGAAACGACAAGTTCCGACCAATGGTCCAGTGGGCGCGGAACAAGCTAAACAAGCACCCCGAAGGCGTCGTGGAAGTCCCCCCATCCTCTGTGGAGGAACTAGCGGACTTCGTCGGTTACACCTACCGAGAACTCGCAAAATATCTCGCCAGATTCACACCGGACATCACGTTGACCAATGACGCAGAAAAAGTAGCTACCAGCAACCAACCAAAGGTTATGTGATGTCGAGCCTTCTCTATACAGCCCGACGACCGTTGATTCCATTCCCCCCACCATTGACGACAAAATGACGTGACGACTTGGCTAGAAACTCAAGATCACCTGCGATGTCGCTTACGTAAGAAGTAAGGCTGAAGGAACTCCGAGGAAAGAAGCTTCCGCGCTAGAGTTTCACCATCCTCGGACAATTTCAACAGATCGGAACTGAAGCTCAATCGATGTGTCGCATCCTCAAACACCTCACTATTTTGCGTCACATCCTCGATCGAACGCGCATCCTCGAATACTTCTCCAAGTCTTCCTGTATAACGGGATTCCTCAAAGCCGAACTCCGAAGCAAAATGATAATCTCTGCGATGCCAGGGCCATACGGCCCACTCGGCCATCCCACGTGTCAGAACCTCGCGCACCTCGGACGGAAGCCATCGACTGTCCTCTGCGCGCTGCGTCCACCGTGGTGTTCGCCATCCTCAAGCCACTGTGACTAGTTCGACCGGCGCCACCAACGGGGTTTGGATGTGATGTCGTTCTTCATTGCCGCGAGCAGTTTGTCGCGTGCTGCGTCGGTTGCTGCGCGGGGTAGTGCGGTGCCGATGGGGACATCGCGGTCGCGTCTTGTCGGTTTGTCCAGCCAGGCGGCGGTCATCTGTTTGCCGGCCTCGGCTTGAGCGGTCTTGACGAAGGTGTCGTAGGCGGCGCGTACGTCGTCGGTGCCGTTGATCGCCATCCAACCGGTGTAGAAGCTGATGCGGGACTTGACGTCGCTGATGTGCTGGGTGATCTCCCGACGTGCCGCGGCGCTACCGTCGCGTCTGCGGATCCGGTAAGGGCACTCTGCGTAGTCCTCGACCGCGCGGACCGCTTCGGCGTAGAACGTCGCGCGTTGCTGGCGGCGTTGTTCGCGCTGCTGGGTCTTGTATGCCTTGACCGCGACGACGGCCGCGATGATGGCGGTGACCATCGCGCCGAGGACTCCGAGAAGGGCGGCGAGCACGGTGGCGACGGCCCTGCTGTCCAGGTCGCCGAGGAGTGGCACCCAGAGTCCGGTGGCGACGGCAGTGGAGATCATGTGGTCTTACGCGGCTGTCTCGGTCGTGCCGTGGGGTTGTTCCAGACCTAACCACTCACCGCCGGAGTGGCCGCCGGTGGCTCGCCAGTGGTCCTCCAACAACAGGTGGTTGCGGACGAGGTCGATCAGTGCCAGCAGTCCGTTGATCGGCCGCCAGCGCTCATGTGCGGGCCCGAGCGGGTAGTACAGGCAGAGGGCGTCGTCGGGCATGCGGTGCGGCGAGCGCTCGCCAGAGGCGGCGAAGATTCGTGGATACTCCTCTGGTGCCAGGCCCCAGCACGGGTAGGGCGGCCGGTGATGGAAGACGATCTCGGTCGGTACCGGGTGCCGGCGACCCGGCACCTCGACCGGCACCCAGTACGTGATCCACTCCATCTGTATCGAGAGTCGAAGGTCGTTCCCGTGCTCACGGCGAGCAGCGGCCTCCACCGCGACCTGCCAGGACGGGCGCAGGCCGTACCAGAGCAGATCGGTCGCGCTCATGGCGCCCAGCTCCTGACCGGAACCTGCTGACGGCCGGCGCCCCGACCCACACCAGCGATCGTCCCACCGATTTTCAGCTCCTTGAAGCGGCGCACGGCCTCGTCACGGACGGCGTCAGGGTCGGGGTGGGGCAGCATGTCCTCGTCGTTGAACAGTTTGGCGAGTTCGGCGTGAGCTTGCAGAGGATATCCGTCTCGCTCAAGCCGCGCGGCCTCCTCCACCCGCTTGCCGGCCTCGCGGAGCGCTGTGACGACCTGGGCGCGGGTCCAGCCCTTGCCGAGCTTGATCGGCTTCTCCGCGACGCCGGCCGGGTCCTGGGTCTCGCCCTTGTCCAGTTCGGTGGCCGCGTAGGTGAACCAGATGGCCAGCCCGTGCAGCTGGGCCATGGGGCTGGTGATGCACGCGAGCGCGAGGGCCTTGATGTTCCAGGAGCACAGCGGCTTGCCGTGGCGACGGTTCCAGTGCTTGAGCAGCCGGACGATGTGGGCGAAGGCGACCCGGGTATCCTTGATCGCCTGCAGGACCATCCTGGTGTGAGCCTCTGGGTCCGAACGTGACCAGCCGGGCACCTTGGGAATGAAAAGCCCGCGATCCTCGGCGTTGTCCACCGCGCAGATGACATCAGCGGTGAAGTCCTTCTCCCCGGCGTGCACAGGGTCACCGAAGCGGACCAGTACTGCGCGGGTACACCCCTCGACCTGGACCGTAAGCTTCGGGAAGTCGGCCTTCAGCTCCCGGCGGATCGCGTCGGCAGCGCGGTCCATCAGGTCCCGCGGGCCCTTCTTGCCTGGCCCATGCGTCTGCTTGGCCTCAGCGATGACGATCCCGACATCGATGTCCGTGAGCGGAGTGAGCGCGTCACCGTGGGCGACGCTGCCGTTGAAGTAAACCCGGGAGCCGGGAAACTCCGCGAGGAGCGCGGAGGCGATCGCCTGTCGGCGATCACGAGCCTCGTCGAGTTCTTCCTGAGTGACCTCGACCTGACCACGGGCCTGGGTGAGCAGGTCCTCCAGGCGGGGGTAGTCGTCTTCCATACGTTCTCCTGCGTCTTGTTGTGCGAGTCCACGTCCGCGGTGACCCGACTGGCACTGTCCGCTCCCGACGATCTTCGTCCGAATGGCGGTACCATATGTCGTAGTACAGTCTTCAGTCAAGGGGTGATGGTCTTTATACGACCAGCCAGCGTGTCGCAACGCCAATGGACCAGAAGCTCGGACGGACGCGCTACCCTGCGCGGCAGCGATCGGTGGCATCGGCCGAAGGGTGATGGGCAGGAGTCGAGATGCGAGTGGAGTTCGGCGACGAGGTGCTGTGCCGCCTCGCGGTCGACTGCGCGTTCACCCCGCCATTGTGGAAGCCTGAGGCGATCAGAGCCTTCCGCAAGCGCTACCAGGCTCTCGTAGCCGCGAAGAACGTGAAGGATCTTCGCGCGCTCGCGTGCCTGGATCTCCACACCGCGGACGACTGTGCCGAGTCCTATTCCTCGATCCGCCTGACAAGCGAGGCGAGGCTGCTCCTTGACTTCCGCACCGACACCGTCGAAGAGGTGACCGTGATAGGCATCGTCGAGTCCGATACGGGGGAGGTCACACCATGAACCCCGCGTCTGCTGAAGCATTCCCGGTGGGCGAACAACTCCTTGAGGAACTCGACCAACGTGGTTGGACTCAGGCCGAGTTCGCGGAGATCCTCGGCCGCCCCGCACAAGTGATCTCCGAGATCATCTCCGGCAAGAAGGAGATCACACGCGAGTCCGCGGCGCAGATCGCCGCAGCCTTGGGCACGAGCCCGGAGTTCTGGCTGAACTTCCAGGATCGGTACCACCTGTGGCGGCAGGCGCAGGACGCGGACACCCGCAAGCAGTTGGAGGATGTCAAGCTACGAGCGCGACTGAAAGAACTGGCACCGATCTCGGTCCTACGCAAACGCGGTGTGATCACCGAGACCAGCACCGAAGGCCAAGCTCGGCAACTCTGCCAACTCTTCGGGCTCACCGACATCTACGAGCCCCCTCGCCTACCGATGGCGGCTCGCCGCAGCAATCTCCACGAACGCGTGTCAACGACACAGATGACCTGGCTGGCCTGCATCCGCAGAAGAGCCGAACAGATCCACGTCGCGCCGCACTCGAAACATCAACTGCTCGACCTGGCGCGCCAACTAAGCGGCATAGTCCGCAACCCAGCCTCGTTCACCAACCTACCCGGCCTCTTCGCCGAGGTCGGCGTCCGGTTGGTGTATGAGGAAGCGTTCCCATCAAGCAAGATCGACGGCGCATCGTTCACCCTGGAGGGCACGCCTGTCATCGGCCTGTCAGGCCGCGGACACCGGCTAGACAAGGTGCTGTTCACGCTCCTGCACGAAACAGCACACGTCTATCTCGACCACATCGCCGACGAGGTCGTACTCGACGATGCCGAGCACGTATCCGAGCCCAAACGCGAGCATGCCGCCAACGAACTAGCGGCGGAATGGATCCTGCCCGCCCCACTACCGGCTATCCCAGACCGCGTTGGACAGCCCTGGCTCACCAATGCCGCGAACACGCTTGGCGTACATCCGATCGTGATCGTCGGACGCCTTCAGAACAGGGGCGTACTCACCTGGCGAAGCGCCCTCGCCAAGGACGCACCCGCAGTGTCGAAATACCTCCTGAAATGGTAACCGCAGCGAGCCCTCATCACAGGAAGGATTTGATGTTCCTGGCGATTGTTGCGGCAAGCCCCACAGGTGTTGCGTCTCCGATCTGGCGAGCGATCTCCGTTTTTGATCCACACCATTGATAGTCCGAAGGAAATCCCTGTAGCAGCGCCGCTTCGTAGTGGGTGATGGCGCGATGCTCTTCGGGGTGTAAATATCGACCTTTCTCGGGTTTGAAGAAATCCGTTCGAATCGCTGGCGCCGGCATATCCCACCGCATACGACCCATCACCCCAGCTGAGGCCTGCAGCCCTCTGCGCAAGTAGTGAGGGGGTAGCAGGTTGGATGGCACACTTCGGATGTCGCCGCCTGGCGGGATATGTGAGTAACGCTGATATGACAGTGGAGTCGGCTGCCTGGTGAGGTGGAGGTGATAGCCGCGGAAGGGGCCACGTACATGTTGGCCAACGAGCGTGGTAGTGACGTCGGGCAGGTCCGCGTTGTACACGGGGAGCTCGATCGAGCCGATGCAATCGCGGACTGTTCGGTGCCGGCCATCGAACTTGGTCGCATCCGACGAAGTCGGCAAGTCGATCTGGCCGATGCGCGATCCGATCACAACAGCGAACTGGCGATCCTGTGCAACACCGAAGTCCGCCGCTTGCACAACCTCGTATGCGAGGGTGTAGCCACTGAGCCATTCCGCGTAACCGTTGGTGACTTAGGGTAGCAGTGGTCTTCGGTGTTGATGACACGCCGAAGGTGTTGCCATACAACAGAAGAGCGCAGAACCCCGGTATGAAGGTGGTCCTTCCGAGATCAACTTCATAGAGGTTCTGCGCTTGATGAGTGTCGCATATACTGCTGTTCTGGATGTGTCCGAGGGCAGCGTGCTGTTCCTGTCCGGTCTGTTGCATGCCGAGCGTGTCCGGCGTGGTACCCGCAAGGGTCGGCGAGCGCTGGGTACCTACAAGCAAGCAGTTCTCGTCTTGCGGTGGTTCCTCGACGACACCAGGATGTCGGCGCTGGCCAGGGATAACGCGATTGCCGTGTCCACCGCGTACGAGTATCGGGATGAGGGCATCGCGGTGCTCGCCGCGCGCCGGCCGTCGCTGCACGGTGCGTTGTTGGCGGCGAAAGCAGCTGGTCATTCGCATGTGATCGTGGACGGCACGCTGATCCACACCGATCGGATCGCCACGCCCGGCCCCACCCGCGGCGTGGACTTGTGGTGGAGCGGCAAGCACCGCCATCACGGCGGCAACATTCAGGTTGTCTCCGCCCCGGACGGGTGGCCACTGTGGACCTCCGACGTACGGCCTGGCCGGGAACACGACATGAGTGCCGCCCGCGCCGACCCCGAACTGCTTGCCCGGATCACCGACTGGGTCAGCGACGGTGCGCTCGCCCTGGCCGACCTCGGCTACGAAGGCGAACCCACAACCTTCACGATCCCGTTCAAGAAACCAAAAGACGGACAACTCACCGTCGACGAACAGGCCTACAACGCCATCCACGGCGCCCTGCGCTGCCTCGGCGAACGCGCCAACTCCCTACTCAAAACCACCTACAAGAACCTCCGCCGCTACCGCGGCTGCCCTTGGCGCCTCGGCGACATCACAGCCGCTGCCCTGATCCTGCTCCACCACGAACACAGCCGAACCACATAACCAAACAAAAGTTGATCACACACAGCCACCGGACGTTACGCGGAAAGGCTCA